>CAJYKB010000014.1 GCA_913774925.1 uncultured Sphingomonas sp.
CGACGCCGCCGGCCTCGCGATTTCGGCGTCGATGACGTCGCAGATCCGCGGCATGGCACAGGGCGTTCGCAACGCCAACGACGGCATCTCGATGGCGCAGACCGCGGAAGGCGCGCTGGACGAGGTCGCCAACATGCTCCAGCGCATGCGCGAGCTGACCGTCCAGGCGGGCAACGGCACGTACGGCACCCCCGACCTGACCAACATCAAGAGCGAAATGGATCAGCTCGCCAAGCAGATCGACGGCGTGATGACCAACACGCAGTTCAACGGCGTGGCGCTGTTCCCGTCGTCGGCCACGTCGAAGTCGATCCAGGCAGGTGCCGAGGGCGGCGACGCGATCACGCTGACGCTCCAGGCGCCGACGATCAGCAGCGCGGTGACGGCCGCTACCGCGGGGCCGCCGGCCACCGCCGCAAGCTCGGCCGTCGACGTGACCGCTACTTCGCCCAACTGGACCAACAACATCAACGCGTTCGACACCGCGATCGGTAACGTCTCGACCGCGCGCGCCAATCTGGGCGCGGTGCAGAACCGGCTGGAATCGGCGGTCAACAACATGACCACCAACATGACCAACCTGACCGACGCGCGCAGCCGGATCGAGGATGCGGACTTCTCGACCGAGACGACCGCGCTGGCGAAGGCGCAGATCCTGAACCAGGCATCGACCGCGATGCTAGCGCAGGCCAACCAGTCGCAGCAGGGCGTGCTCAAGCTGCTCGGCTAAGCGCCTCACGGTTTGGGGTCGTGAAAAACCCCGGCGATCCACGCAGGATCGCCGGGGTTTTTAGTGTCGGGGCGCGCTAATGGGAACTAGGCGCCAACCCGGCCTTCGCGGAACCTCCGCAAGAACGGCGGCGATGTTGCCCGGACCACGCCGTGGCCGTGCGTGGGCAGGAGCCCAGTGCCAGGCACAACAACGCCTTGTGAGACTTGCAACCCTGGGGTCATGCCTGCGCAGGAGCACGATGCGAACCTTTGCAGACGTCCCGCTCGAGGTCCCTGTGAAGGACCCCTTGCGAGGAGCTCCCCGCTATTCCCCGCCCTGCACGGTCAGGTCGTCGGTCGAGTCGGGATCGTCGGTGGTGGCGTCGGCGGGATCCTCCGCCTCGCCGGTGCCCAGCCCGTCCGGCGTGACGGGCAGCTCGTCGGGACGGCGCACGGGTTCGCCGCTGGCGTCGGTATGCTCCAGCGGCGTTGCGTCGTCGTCGGTACGGCGATCGGTCATGATGTTTCTCCCGGCATTGGCACGGGAGAACGCGCGAGCGTCAGCTGCGCTGCATCGCCTTCTTCAGTCTGGCGTGCGCGGCCGACTTGATCTGGCAGACGCGCGCGGCGCCGACGCCCAGCACCTCGCCGATCTCCTCCAGGTTCAGTTCCTCGACGTGATACAGCTGGATCACCATCTGCTCGCGCTCGGGTAGGCTGGCGATCGCGGCGATCAGCCGGTCGCGCGTCTGCGCTTCGGACAGTTGCTCGAACGCGTCGGGGGTGTCGCTGGCGAACCAGGGCTGGTCGTCGGCATAGACTTCGTCGATCGATTCGTACTTCACCGCGTCCGCGGCGGCATAATCGGTGCGCAGCTTCTCGGGCGTGATGCCCATGTGTGCGGCCAGCTCGCGGTCGGTCGGCGCGCGATGCAGCGCACCCGACAGCTGATTGACCGCGCGCGAATATTCGCGCCGCCGGCGGATCGCGCCGCGCGTCATCGCGGCATGCCGGCGCAGCTCGTCGATCATCGCGCCGCGCAGGCGCGTGACCAGATACTGTTTCAGCGACACCGCGCCGCGATCCTCGAACGAGGCGACCGCCTCGACCAGCGCGACGAGCCCGACCTGGACCAGGTCCTCCACCTCGATCGCGGTCGAGACCGAGCCGTGGACGTGCCACGCCAGCCGCCGGACCAGCGGCAGGTGCTCGCGCACCAGCGCATTCTCGTCCCGCGCGCGCGGGCGCGGGGAATAGGTGAGCGGGGTGGCGGCCGCGAAGGTGCCGCGCATCGGTTCCGCGCTCATGCCGCCAGCGCCTGCTGCTGATGGCCGCCGATGATGGCGACGACCTCGACGGGCTTGTCCTCTGGGACTTCGAAGAAGCTCATGACGGGGGTATCCGGAAGAACGGTGCGGACGAGTTTGCGGATCGCGACGCGGATCGCGGGCTGGACGACCAGCGCGAACGGCTTCGCTTCCGCGATGAGCGGCTGGGCCGCATCCTGAAGCGCGTCGACGATGCGGCGGCCCAGCTCGGGTTCGATGACGTGGCGGCCGGGATCGTTGCGCATGGCCTGCCCCAGCAGCTGCTCCAGCCCGCCCTCCAGCGTCATGACGCGCAGCGGTTCGCGCACGCCGGCCAGACGCGAGATGATGAGCGGGCCCAGTTCGGGGCGGATCAGCTCGATCAGCTCGAACGGATCGTGGGTGCGCGTCGCCGCGACCGAGATGGCGGCGGCGATGCGGCGGAATTCCTTGAGCGGGATGCCCTCGTTCAGCAGCCCCTTGAGCACCGCGGTCAGCGCGGTCAGCGGCAGCGGTGCGAGCGCGGCGACCAGCTGCGGCGAGCGCTCCTTCAGCCCGTCGAGCAGCGCCTGCACCTCGTCCGCGCCCAAGAGGTCGGCGGCATTGGCGCCCAGCGCATGGTTCAGGTGCGTCGCGATCACGGTGCCCGAATCGACCACCAGATAGCCCTGGCCGGTCGCGGCGTCGGCATCGCCGGTGGAAATCCAGGTCGCGTCCAGCCCGAAGGTCGGATCCTTCGCCTTCTTGCCGATCAGCTCGCCGAAGCCCTGTCCGGTGTCGAGCGCCAGCATCTCGTCGGGGGAGACCTGGTCCTCGCCCATGCACACCCCGCCCAGCATCAGGCGGTAGGTGTAAGGGGCGAGGTTGATATCGTCGCGCACGCGCACCTGCGGGACGACGAAGCCGAGTTCCTTCGACAGCTGGCGGCGCACGCCGGTGATGCGACCCATCAGCGGCGCGCCGCGGCGCTCGTCGACCAGCGGCACCAGGCCGTAGCCGACGTCCAGGTTGACCATCATCTGCTCGGTCACCTCGTCCCACTGGATCTTCGACGGATCCGGGGTTTCGGCTTCGGCCGGCGTATCGACGATCACCGGGCGCTTCGCGGCCTTGTGGAGGCGCCATGCGGCATAGCCCGCACCCGCCGCCATCGGCAGGATGATGAAGTGGGGCATGCCGGGCAGCAGCCCGATCAGCGTCAGGATCGCCGCGACCGGGGTCCAGGTGCGCGCCGAGCCGAACTGGCTGCCGATCTGGCCGGCGAGATCCTTCTCGGACTTCACGCGCGTCACGATCGCGGCGGCGGCGATGGAGAGCAGCAGCGCAGGCACCTGCGCGACCAGCGCGTCGCCGATCGCCAGCATCGTATAGGTCTGCGCGGCCTTGCCGATGGCGAGGCCGTGGCTGACCGGGCCGAGGATCAGACCGCCGACGACGTTCGCCGCCAGGATCAGCAGGCCGGCGACCGCGTCGCCCTTCACGAACTTCGACGAACCGTCCATCGAGCCGTAGAATTCGGCCTCGGTGGCGACGTCGACGCGGCGCTGCTTGGCCTCGTCCGGGGTGATGAGCCCGGCGTTGAGATCGGCGTCGATCGCCATCTGCTTGCCGGGCAGCGCGTCGAGGGTGAAGCGCGCCGACACCTCGGACACGCGGCCCGCGCCCTTGGTGACGACGATCAGGTTGATGATGACGATGATCGCGAAGACGAACAGGCCGACGACATAGTCGCCGCCGATCACGAACGATCCGAACGCCTCGATCACGTGCCCTGCCGCGGCGGAGCCGGTATGGCCATGGACCAGCACGACGCGGGTCGAGGCGACGTTGAGGCCGAGGCGGAACAGCGTCGCGAACAGCAGCACGGTGGGGAAGGAGGAGAAGTCGAGCGGCTTCTCCGCGTTCAGCGCCACCATCAGCACCGCGAGGCTGATCGTGATGTTCATGATGAAGAAGATATCGAGCAGCGCCGGCGGGATCGGCACCACCATCAGCACGACCAGCAGCAGGATCGCGGCGGGGAGCGCCGCCTGGCGGGCGGAGGAGAACAGCTTCATCGCGTCAGCCCCCCATGCTCGCGAGCATCATATAGGCGAGCTTCGCATTGTCCGGGGACGGGCGCAGCAGGTTGGCCTGCCCCCCGCGCGCGTCCTGAAGGCGCCCCAGCGTCGACTGCGCCCAGCCGAGCGCGTCCTTCGCGCTTTCGCCCGATCCGGTGACGACGGTGGCGTCGTCGCCCATCGCCAGCGCCTGTGCGGCGAACTGCATCGCGGACGACCTGTTGGCGGCGGCGGTTTCGTTCGCCGCGCCCAGCTTGCCGGCGAAGCGGTCGTACACTTCCTTCAGCGAACGGGCGGAGCCGTCACGTTCGAAGAAGACGTTGCGATTAGCGCGCGCGGCAGCCGGGAAGATCGCGGCGGCGCTGCGATCGGGCGCGTTCTTCATCGCGCTCAGGAAGGTGCGCGCACCACCCAGCCCCAGGAAGTGCGCCATATAGAGGTCGGTTCCGGTCGCCTCGCGGCCGGTCGAGGCCTCGATCGCCCCCTTGTTGTCGCTGGCGTGCTCCGCCGCCATCAGCGACGCGGCTTCGGGATCGTTGCGCAGCCCGAGCACCTGCGCGCGGTTGCCGCCGGTGACGGTGTAGCGCCCGGACGCGGTACGCTGGATGCTGTCAGCGGCCCAGCCGAGGCCATGTTCGCTGCCGTGCTTCTTCACGACCGCGAGCCAGCTCTGCTCGACGAACTGGTAGAGGCCCGAGGCGGAGGAGGTGCCGGCGCGCGCATTGGCGTTCAGCCCGCTCTCCAGCTTGGCCTGACCCATCAGATAGTCGAAGTCGACGCCGGTGCGCGCCGCGGCCCGCTGGATCGCGGACGTGACGCGCTGGGTGGCAGAGGTGATCGCGGATACGCTCATGCCGGCATTACCAGCAAGAGCCGTGCCAGATACGCGTCGCGGGAAACGGCACCGGCCCGCTCCCCCGCGCCACCTCCCATGCCATGATACTGACGTGGGAGGTGGGGCGGGGGAGCGGGCCGGTGCCGATCATGCGCGCGAGCGCATAGTATTATGCGTAGGCGGCGCTGCCGCGGCGGTAGGCGTTGCCGCCCTGACCGGAAAGAAGTTGCAGGCGGCGGCGAACATTTGCCGCCATCAGGTTCACGTAGATGCGGCAGGTGTCGTTGAGGCGGTCGGCCTCCTCCGCCAGCTCGCGCAATTCGGGCGTGGCGGGGCCGTCGCCCAGCGCGCGCAGCGTGTCGATCGCCTTCAGCTTGCCAGCGGTCGCGCGCTCCAGCGCGTGGATGTCGTTGCTCTTGAGCGCGGCGATCTCGGCATGGAGCAGGTCGATCACACGGATCAGCGCGTCGCGCCTATTCATTCGACATCCAGTCGTACTTGAGCGCGATCAGCTGGTCCGCGATCGTCGCGGGGGAGAGCGGGAACGTGCCGTTGGCGATCGCGCTCTTGATCATCTGGACGCGCTCCACGTCGACCGGCGCGGAGGACGCCATCGACCGCGAGAGCGTTTCGGGGGCGGCCGGTGCCGGCGTCCGGGCAGGCGCCGGGGTGGTCGACGCCGCGGCCATCGGCGTTGCCGCCGTGGCGCGCAGGACGCCGCCAGCGCGAAGATCGCCTGCCTTGATCGTTGACGTACTTACCGAATCTACCATGTCCGCACCTGTGGGGTTCCGCTGACATCGGCAAAAACGGCAGGTTGCGGGGAGACTTTAGCATTTTTTATTCGGGCCAGCCGGGAAGGGTCGCGCGGCCCTGTGCGACGGCCACCGCCTGCACCGGTCGGGGGGCGTCGTCGACCTTCACCGTCAGGCGCGCGCCAGGCGCGGCATCCCCCATCGCGATCCCCTCGCGCGTGATCGAAAAGCCGTCGGATCCGGCCTCGATCATCACCGGATCGCCGCGGCGGATCACCGGCGCGGCGGTGACCGGCATCATCGGGGCGGGGGTGGCGGCGGCGGGGGCGGCGGCGCGGGGCGCAGCGATGACGGGGACGAAGATTCGCCACGATGGCCCGGCGCAGGCGATCACCACCGCGTCATGCGCCTCGCTGCGCCACGACATCGCCACCATCGGACAGGACGCGAGGCGCAGCCGCGGGTCGACCGGCGCGCGCGCGCCGCCCATGACGCCGATCGGTTGCGTGGTGAAGGACGCGACCGCACGGTCGAGCGCGGCGGTGTCCTGGAAACTGCCTGCGGCGGCAGCGGCGAGGAGGAGCGAGGCGATCATTGCGATGGTCCCTTGGCGTGGGCCGTGGAGGCCGGTGTCTCGCCGGCGAAGGCGAGGGTGACGATGACGTGGCGTCCGGTGGTGGCGCGCGCAGTGGCGAGGTCCAGGCGCTTGTCCGGCACCCCGCCCGCAGTCAGCGCGGCGACGATCGCGCTGGCGCGCTGCGCCGCGAGCGCGGTGGCGCTACCGCTGGCGGGGTCCACGTCGGCGGCGCTGCCGTCGGTCGCACCGGTGACGGTCAGGCGGACGCGCGGATCGCGGAGTTCCGCCTTCGCCCAGGCGACGAGCGCGTCGGGCGTACCCGGCAGCGCGGCGCTGGCGACATCGAAACCGGTGACGCCGTGGCTGGCCACCGCGATCGCCGGCGCCTCGACGCCGAAGCCGGCGGTCAGCCCCTGCGCCAGCACGCGCGGGTCCATGTCCTTCTGCGTCTGAAGCAGCACGAAGAAGCCGACCAGCAGCAGCGACAGATCGGCGAGCGTGATGAGCCACAGCGAGCGTCCGCCATGGTCCTCGGGGAAATCGTCCTCGGCGGTCATGCGGCCTCCGCCTCGGGCGCGAGATCCTCGTCGTCCTCATAGGTGTCGAAGGCGGTCGGACGCGCCGTGGTGCGCGGCGCCTCGCGCTCGGCAAGCGCCACCAGGGGTGCCACCAGCCGCAGCCGCTCCAGCGCCTCGACGCGCGCCGCCTGCCGCAGTCGCGACGCGATCGGCATCGCCAGCAGATGCGCGGCCAGCGCGCCGTAGAGCGTGGCGAGCAGCGCGATCGCCATGGCGCCGCCGATCGCGCGCGGGTCGGCCATGCGGGTGAACATCGCGACCAGTCCGACGAGCGTGCCGACCATTCCCATGGCGGGCAGCGCCTCGGCCAGGCTGGTCCAGGCGTCGGCGACGGTACGATGCCGCTCGATCCGCGCCCGGCGCGCCTCGTCCAGCGCGCGCGCGATCGCGGCGGGGGGGGCGGCATCGACGACCTGTGCGATCGCCTGCGCCACATCCCTGTCCGCGATGACGGTGCGATCGAGCGCCACCACGCCGTGACGCCGCGCAATCCGCGACAGCGTCGCGATCTGTTCGAGCAGCGCCTCCGCGCGGAAGCGTCGGCGCGGCAGGACGGCCAATGCGGCGAAGGCGCGCAGCAGGTCACGCGCGGGCGTGCGCAGGATGGTGGCCAGCGTCGCGCCGCCGAAGACGATCGCCAGCGCTGCCGGATCGATGAAGGTGCCGAAGGTCATGCCCGCATGTCTGCAAGGGGCGGGCCAGTTTTCACGCCGGCCTTCACCATGACGTGATCGTGCTTCGTGGTCTTAGAACCGGCAACCGCTTTGCCGGCAACCGGCAAGCCTTTGCCGCTCCACCCCCTCGACGGGATTTCGCCGCATCCTCCAGCGCAATTGGCACGCCCCTTGCTGATAGTCCCGTGCACCTGTCGTGCAAAGGAGGATCGCCCCGATGGCGGACACATTGTTCGGAGTTCACGGCGCCGCGCTGGAAGTGCGCGGTCAGCGCATGGGCGTGCTGGCGTCGAACATCGCCAATGCCTCCACGCCGAACTTCAAGGCGCGCGACATCGACTTCAAGGCTGCGCTCGGCGCGGTCGAGGCCAATGGTGCGGATGCGATCGGTGCGGCGACCAGATACCGCGTGCCGACCAACCCGTCGATGGACGGCAACACCGTCGAGCTGGCGACCGAGCAGACCGCCTTCGCGGAAAATGCGGTCCAGTATCAGACGACGCTGTCGTTCCTGAACGGGCGCATCAACCAGATCACCCGCGCGCTGAAGGGGGAGTAAGCGCATGTCCACCGCCTCTCCGATGACCATCTTCCAGGTCGCGGGCCGCGCCATGTCGGCGCAGCTGACCCGGATGAACACCACCGCGTCCAACCTGGCGAACGCCGGCGGCGTCGCGGGGTCGGCCGACGCCGCCTACAAGACGATGAAGCCGGTGTTCCGCACCAGCTTCGATCAGGCGACCGGGCTGTCGACGGTCGACGTCCAGCAGATCGTCACCGCGGGCGAGGCGCCGACCAAGCGCTACGACCCCGCCAACCCGATGGCGGACAAGGACGGCAACGTCTTCGAGGCCGCGGTCGATGAATCGCGCGAGCTGGTCGACATGATGGAGACCGCCCGCACCTACCAGAACAACGTCGAGGTCATGCAGACGGCCAAGACGCTGATCCTCGACACGATCAAGATGGGTCGCTGACCATGGCCACGAGCACCATAGCCAACACCGGCACGTCCACGCTGGACCAGCAGATCAAGGACCGCGGCATCAACCGCACGGTCACGTCGGGCGGCGCCACGACGCAGCTGAACACCACCGGCACGAAAACGCAGCTGGGGCAGAACGACTTCCTGCGGCTGATGACCGCGCAGATGCAGTATCAGGATCCGTTCAACCCGGTCGACAACACGCAGATGGTGTCACAGATGGCGACGCTGTCGCAGGTGTCGGGCATCGCGCAGATGAACTCGTCGCTCAGCACGATCATGACGCGGCTGGGCGCGACCAGCACGTCCGACGCGATGAGCTATGTCGGCAAGACCGTGCTGACCGACGGCACCACTGCGCAGGAACGCGTGTCGGGCGGCATCGCCGGGGCGGTCGAGCTGACGGGCGATGCGACCAGCGTCGACGTCGAGATCTACGACAACGACGGCACCAACGTGAAGACGGTGTCGCTGGGCGCGCAGGCGTCGGGGATGGTCGACTATCAGTGGGACGGCAAGGACGCCCAGGGCAACAAGGTGTCCAACGGCCCCTACACTGTCCGCGTCACCGCGCTCGACAAGAACGCCGCCACCGCCACCACGCCCGCGGGCGCCGCGGTGAAGGCCAATTCGCTGGTCTGGGCGCCGGTCGAAACCGTCTCGCTGCCGGCCGGCGGCGACCCCGTCCTGAACGTCACCGGCCTCGGCACCGTCAAGCCTTCCGCGATCCGCAAGGTCGCCTGATCCCACTTCACCAGGAGTACCCCCATGTCCTTCTACACCTCGCTTTCCGGTCTTCAGGCCATGCAGACCGACATGGCGACGATCAGCCACAATCTGGCGAACGTCTCCACCACCGGCTTCAAGAAGAGCCGCACCGACTTCTCCGACGTCATCGCGTCCAGCGTGTCGACCGATCCGCGCAAGATGGTCGGCTCGGGCGTGGTCGTGAAGGGCACGACGCAGCAGTTCAAGGAGGGCAACCTGTCCACCACCAGCAACGCGCTGGATCTGGCGCTGGTGGGCGAGGGCTTCTTCATCATGAAGTCGACCGGGCTGTCGGACCAGGTGAACTACAGCCGCAACGGCGCCTTCTCGGTCGACTCGGACCGTAACGTGGTCGACGCGCAGGGCAGCTTCCTGATGGTGTATCCGGTCGACAACGACGGCAACGTGACCGCGACCGGCGAAAAGGGGCTGACCAACCTGCAGATCCAGCAGACCTCCGGTACGCCCAAGGCGACCGATGGCGTCACCACCTCGGTGCAGGTGTCGTCGACCTCGACGATCAAGGACCCGACGAAGTTCAACCGCACCGATACGACGACCTACAACAACTCGGTCGCGACGCGCATCTACGACGCCAACGGCAACGCGATGACGATGACCAATTATTACGTCCGTACCGGCGGCGTCGACACCGCCAACGGGCTGACCGGTACGTGGCAGATGTTCACCTACATCGGCGACCAGCAGATGAAGGGGCCGGGGCAGACCACCGCGGGCCCGGTCACGCTGACCTACGACAACACCGGTGCGCTGAAGACGCCGTCGCCCGCCGAGGTGCAGTTCCAGAGCTTCATCCCCACCTCGGGCGCAGCGGCGCAGACGGTGAAGCTCACGCTCAGCGGCTCGACCCAGCTGTCCTCGGCCTTCTCGGTCAACGCCAAGAGCCAGAACGGTATCGCGGTCGGTCAGCTGGCGGGCGTGACCGTCACCGACGGCGGCCTGATCCAGGCGAGCTTCTCCAACGGTGACATCGTGCCGCTGGGCAAGGTGGCGCTGGCGAAGTTTTCCACCCCCACGGGCCTGCGCCAGGTCGGCAACAGCTACTGGCAGGCGACCGGCGTGTCCGGCACCGCCTCGCTCGGCGCGGCCAGCTCGGACGGGTTCGGCGCGCTGATGTCGGGCACGATCGAGGGATCGAACGTCGACATCACCGAGGAACTGGTGAACCTGATCGCCGCGCAGCGCAATTTCCAGGCGAACGCCAAGGCGCTGGATACCGCGACGCAGGTGTCGCAGGCGATCCTGAACATCCGCTCGTAATCGCGTCGCAACGGGGAAGCTGACCGGTGGACAAGCTCGTCTATACCGCGGCGACGGGGCTGCGCGCACACATGGCCGCGCAAGCCGCGATCGCCAACAACATGGCGAACGCGTCCACCACCGGCTTCCGCGCCGATCGCGTCGTCTTCGACCGCATCGTCCTCTCCGACGGATCGAGCGCGCTGTCCGCGCGCCAGCCGACCGGCGAGGAGGTGAAGGACATCGACCGCACCCAGGGCGCGATCCAGCAGACCGGGCGTCCGCTCGACGTGGCGCTGGGCGACGTCGACAGCTGGATCGCGGTGCAGGCGGCGGACGGCAGCGAGGCCTATACGCGCCGCGGCGATCTGAAGGTCAATGCGTCGGGCACGGTGGAAACCGGTGACGGCTTCCTGGTGATGGGCGAGGGCGGGGGGCCGATCACGCTGCCGCCCTACAGTCAGCTGTCGATCGGCAGCGACGGCACCATCTCGATCCAGCCGCAGGGCGACACCGCCCCGCCCGCCCCGATCGACAAGATCAAGCTCGTCTCCGCCAAGGGCAGCGAGACGGTGAAGGGCCTCGACAATCTGATGCGCGTGAAGGGCGGCGGTGCGCTGCCCGCCAACCTGGACGCGCAGCTGGCGTCCGGCGCGCTCGAATCGTCGAACGTCAACATGACCCAGGCGCTGGTCGACATGATCGAGAACCAGCGCAGCTACGAGGTGCAGGCCAACCTGTTGAAGGAAGCGCGCACCATGGACGAATCGAGCGCATCCGTGATGCGCCTGCCGGGCTGAGGAAGGATTAGCTCATGACCACCGCCGCCATGCACATCGCGCGTACCGGGCTCGACGCCCAGGATACGCGCATGCGGGTGATCTCGAACAACCTCGCCAACGTCAACACGACCGCGTTCAAGCGCGATCGCGCCACGTTCGAGACGCTGTCCTATCAGGTCGTGACCGCCGCGGGCGCGCAGTCCACCTCCGAAAGCAAGTACGCCACCGGCCTCAACCTCGGCACCGGCGTGCGCGTGCAGGGCACGTCGCGTACCGAAACGCAGGGGTCGATGAACCAGACCGGCAACTCGCTCGACGTGGCGCTGGACGGCGACGGCTATTTCCAGGTGCAGATGCCCGGCGGTCAGCTGGGCTATACCCGCGCCGGCAATTTCTCGCGCAGCCCCGAAGGGTTGCTGGTCACCAGCCAGGGTTATCAGGTGATGCCCGGCATCACCGTGCCGCAGAACGCGACGCAGATCACGATCGGGCTGGACGGCACCGTCAGCGCGACGGTGCCCGGCCAGTCGGAGTCGCAGAACCTCGGCCAGTTGCAGGTCGCGAGCTTCCCCAACCCCGCCGGCCTCACGTCGAACGGCGACAATTTCCTGCTGGAAAGCGGCGCCAGCGGGGCGGCGAACCTGGGCGTGCCCGGGCAGGACGGCCGCGGCCGCGTGCGCCAGGGCAATCTGGAGGCGAGCAACGTCAACGTGGTCGAGGAGCTGGTCGACATGATCGAGACGCAGCGCGCTTATGAGGTCAATTCGAAGATGATCTCCGCGACCGACGACATGTTGAAATACGTTAACCAGAATCTGTCATAGGATTCGCCGCTATGACGCTACGCGCTTCTCTCTCCGCCGCTTACTGGGTCGAGGCCACGCTCGGCGTGACCGCCTGTGCGCTGGTCGCCGCCGCCTTCGCGCCGGGTTCCGCCGATGCCAGGCTGTTCGGTCGCAAGGCGCCCAAGGAGGACTTCTCCGTGGTGCGCGCGCCGGTCGCCGCGCCGGTTGCCGCGCCCGTGGCGGACGGCTCGATCTTCCACGCGGCGGACGGCTATGCCGGTCTGCACGAAGGGTGGCGCGCGCGCCGCGTCGGCGATCCGCTGACCATCGTGCTGGTGGAGCGCACCGCGGCGTCCAAGTCGGCTTCGTCCAAGCTCGATTCGAAGGGCAGCTTCGGGCTGACCCCGCCGACGACCGGACCGCTCGGCGGGTTGCTGAGCCCCAGCGACGTCGGCGCCAGCGGCAATCGCGGTTTCGGCGGCACCGGCGCGGCCGACCAGTCCAACTCGCTGTCGGGCGAGGTGTCGGTCACCGTGGCGCAAGTCTTCCCCAACGGCACGATGCTGGTGCAGGGACAGAAGCGGGTGACGCTGAACCGCGGCGACGAGTTCGTGCAGATCAAGGGGATCGTCCGCACCGCCGACGTCGACCGCGACAACCGCGTCGAATCGACCCGCGTGGCGGACGCGCAGATCGCCTATACCGGCAAGGGTGACGTCGCCCGCGCCAGCCGCCAGGGCTGGCTGTCCCGCTTCTTCCAGGTGGTGAGCCCGTTCTGATGCTGCGCAACATGCTTCTCGCGCTGCTGGCGCTGTTCGCCGCCGCGTCGCCGGCGCAGGCCGACCGGATCAAGGATCTGGGCGGGTTCCAGGGCATCCGCTCCAACCAGCTGACCGGCTATGGCGTGGTCGTCGGCTTGCCGGGCACCGGCGACGACAACCTCGAATATACCGTCCAGTCGGTGAAGGCAGTCGCCAGCCGGTTCGGGCTGCAGCTGCCCGCGAGCGCCAATCCGGGGCTGAAGAACGCCGCGGTGGTGCTCATCACCGCGGAGCTTCCCGCCTTCGCCAAGCCTGGCCAGCGGATCGACATCACCGTCGCCTCGATGGGCAAGGCGAAATCGCTGCGCGGCGGCGCGCTGGTGCTGACCCCGCTGATGGGTGCGGATGGCCAGATCTATGCGATGGCGCAGGGCAACCTCGCGGTCGGCGGACTGGGCGCGGAGGGTGCGGACGGGTCGAAGATCGTCGTCAACGTGCCCTCGACCGGTCGCATCCCCGAGGGCGCGACCGTCGAGCGCGCGGTCGCGACCGGGTTCGCCGACACGCCGTTCCTGACCTACAATCTGGCGCGTGCCGACTTCACCACGGCGCAGAACGTCGCCGCCGCGATCAACCGCAAGCTGGGCTTCGGCACTGCGCAGGCGACCGACGCGGTGTCGGTGGCGGTGCGCGCGCCGGTCGGCGCGGACGTGCGCGCGATGCTGATGAGCGAGATCGAGAACCTCGATGTCGCCAGCGCCGAGCCGCCCGCCAAGGTGATCGTCAACGCGCGCACCGGCACCGTCGTCATCAGCAGCGCGGTGCGCGTCGGCACCGCCGCGGTCACGCACGGCAAGCTGACGGTGCGAATCGACGAGAACCAGCGCGTCAGCCAGCCCGCACCCTTCAGCCAGGGCCAGACCGCGGTCGAGAATCGCTCCAAGGTATCGATCGAGGAAGAGAAGAAGCCGATGTTCCTGCTCAACCCCGGCCCCAAGCTGGCCGATGTGGTGAAGGCGGTGAACGCGATCGGCGCCAGCCCGGCCGATCTGGTCGCGATCCTGGAGGCGCTGAAGGAAGCCGGCGCGCTCAAGGCCGAACTGGTGGTGCTGTAATGACCAATATTCCGGGCATCACGCAGGGCACGACCGGCGCCACGGGCATCGATTCGGGGCTGGGGCGCGCCGCGACCAAGGACAATCTGGCGAAGGCCGGGCAGCAGTTCGAATCGGTCTTCACCGGCATGATGCTGAAATCGATGCGCCAGGCGAAGCTGGCCGACCCGCTGTTCGACAGCAAGGCGCTCGACACGTTCCGCGACATGTCGGACGACAAGGTCGTGCAGCAGATGGCGACCCACACGCCGCTGGGCATCGGCAAGGCGATGACCGAGTTTCTATCGCGATATCAACCCGATCTTAACCCGGATGGTGGCAGCCAGACCGGATGAGCGATCTTCTCACCATCGGCGTCTCTGGCGCGCGCGCGTATCAGACCGCGCTGACGACGGTGTCGGAGAACATCGCGAATTCCGGCAACGCGTCCTATGTGAAGCGTAATGCCAACATCCGCGAGATCGCGACCAGCACGGGCTACAGCTCGACGCTGAACGGCATGGGCGCGATGGTCGACGGGATCGGCCGCGCCGGCAATCCCTATACCGAGACCGCGGTGCGCAATGCGGGCGCGGACCTGTCGAAGACCACGGCCAGCACGGTCTGGCTGGAGCGGGTCGAAAGCGCGCTGTCCGGCGGCAATCTGGCGAACCAGATGACCGCCTTCTTCGCATCGGGCACCGCGTTGCAGGCGGAGCCGACCTCCACGGCGCTGCGCGCGGGGATGCTCAGCGCTGCCTCGTCGACCGCGGATTCGTTCGGGATGACGGCGCGCGCGCTGGATGCGGCGATGACCGAGCTCGATTCGCGCGCGGTGGCGGCGACGTCGGACCTGTCGCGGCTCAACCAGGCGCTGCTGAAGGTGAATCAGGGGCTGGTGAAGACCACGCCGGGCACCTCCGCGGCAGCGGGGCTCGCCGATCAGCGCGACACGTTGCTGCAGCAGATGAGCGAGCTGACCGACGTCGCGGTGACGATGGACCAATTCGGCCGCGCCACGGTGCGTGCCGGGGGCAGCAACGGCCCCGTGCTGGTCGACACGCGCGAGGCGATGCAGGTCGGCTATCAGCGTACCGGCGGCAACGTGGCGCTGACGACGCGCAGCGAGGACGGCACGCTCAAGGTCATGACGCCCGATGGCGGCGCCCTGTCGGGCATGACCGAGGGCGCGCAGCGCATCGCGGCGGCGCGGGCCGAGCTGAACGACATCGCCGGCGACTTCACCACGGCGGTCAACGACCTCCAGCGCAGCGGCCAGGATCTGAACCTGGCCACCGGCACCAACATGTTCGCGACCACCGCGGACCCCAGCAATTTTTCGGTCCGGCTGACCGACGGCAAGCAGATCGCCGCCGCCAAGCCCGGCGGCGGCCAGCGCGACTCCAGCAATCTCGCCGCGCTGGCGACGCTGCGACAGGGTGACGGCTACGAGGGGCGCATCCAGGGGCTCGTCACCGACAATGCCGCAACGCTCAAGCAGCGCCGGCTGGTCGGCGATGCGCAGACCGCGATCCGCGACGGCGCGGTCACCGCGCGTTCGGAAATGACCGGCGTGAACCTCGATTCGGAGGCGATCGACCTCGTGCGCTTCCAGCAGGCCTATCAGGCTGCCAGCCGCGTGATCCAGGTCGCGCGCGATACCTTCCAGTCGATCCTCGAAATCCGGTAAGGCGCGATGCAGATCTCCAGCAACCTGATGTTCGACCGCTCGTCGTCGCGGATGAGCCAGCTGATGGCGACCGCGACGAAGCTGAACGTGCAGATCGCCACCGGCAAGAAGATCAGCGCGCCGTCCGAAAACGTGACCGTGGCGCAGCAGATCGCCGAATTCGATCGCAAGGACGCCGATGCCGCGGCCTATGGCACCAATCTCAAGCTCTCCGAATCGCTGCTGAAGCAGGCCGATTCGACGCTCAGCCAGATCACCGAGCAGCTCCAGCGCGCCACCGATCTGGTGACGCAGGCGGCGACGGGAACGCTCAGCGATTCGAACCGCAAGGTCATCGGCAGCGAATTGTCGGCGCTGGTCGATGCGATGGTCGGGCTGGGCAATACGAAGGATCTGCGCGGGCAGCCGCTGTTCGGCAGCGCGTCGGGGACCGACGCGGTGATCCGCAACGCCGACGGCACCTTCACCTACAACACCGCGCCGAAGCTGTCGGAGATTCCGATCGGCGACGGCCTGACGGTCCAGCCGACCGAGACCGCCTCGCGGGTGTTCAATTCCAGCGCGGGTGATACGCTGGCGATGCTGGCGCAGCTGGCGAGTGCGTTGCAGACCGGCACCGATCAGGCGGGGGCGGCGCGCGACGCGCTGGCACCGCTGAAGGCGGCGGGCGACCAGGTGTCGGTCGTCCAGGCCTCGGTCGGTGCGCGCGCGGCGCGGGTCGATCTCCAGCAGGGGCTGCTCCAGAGCACGAACCTCGACCGTGCGGAGCTGCGCTCCAGCATGGAGGACATCGACGTGACCGAGACCTATGCGGAGCTGTCGAAGACGCTGACGATTTTGAACGCGACGCAGCAGAGCTTCTCGAAATTGTCGCAGCTGTCGCTGTTCAACTATCTGCGCTGACGCGCGCTTCACCGCCCCCGAATCTCCCGACACCCCGGCCGCGCGCCGGGGTGTCGTCATTTGGGCGGTTGCCGCCCGGCAAAAACGTGCCGCCGTGCCACCGCGGTAACCACTTCGCTACCCCTGCCGGGTTACTGAACGTCTCAGTCATCCTGTTCTCTTACCCGGGGATTCGCCCATGTTTGCGGCCATCGGCCTCGTCGTCCTTCTCGGCATGGTGTTCGGCGGTTTCGCCATCACCGGCGGCAACCTCGGCCCCGTGTTCGAGGCGATCCCGCACGAGATGCTCATCATCGGCGGCGCCGCGGCGGGCGCGCTCATCATCGGCAATTCGATGACCGAGCTGAAGGCGATGGGCGGCGGCCTGGGCAAGGTGTTCAAGGGGCCGAAGTACAAGAAGCAGGACTATCTCGACGTGATCTTCCTGGTCAGCAAGCTGATGAAGATGCTGCGGATGGAAGGGCCCATCGCGCTGGAGCCGCACGTCGAGGATCCCAAGTCCTCCGCCGTCTTCGCCGAATATCCCAAGCTGCTGAAGGACCATACGCTGGTCAACCTGATCGCGGACACGCTGCGGCTGGTCGTGGTGTCGTCGGGCACGCTCGACGTGCATGCGGTCGAGGAGGTCATGGACAATGCGATCAAGACCCACCACCACGAGGTGGAGGGGCCCGAGCACACGCTGCAGAGCCTGGCCGACGCGCTGCCGGCGCTGGGCATCGTGGCCGCGGTGCTGGGCATCGTGAAGACGATGGGCTCGATCGACAAGCCGCCGTCGGTGCTGGGCGGGATGATCGGCTCGGCGCTGGTCGGCACCTTCATGGGCGTGTTGCTGGCCTATGGTATCGTCAACCCGTTCGCCGGCCGGCTGAAGCAGGTGGTGGCGGCGGATGCGGCGATCTATCACGTGGTGAAGCAGATCATCATCGCCTCGCTCCACGGCCATCCGCAGCCGCTGGTGATCGAGGCGGCGCGTTCCGGCATCGACCATAAGAACCAGCCCGGCTTCGCCGAGGTGTTCGACGGTCTGCGCGGTAAGTAAGC
The DNA here is from genome assembly GCA_913774925.1 of uncultured Sphingomonas sp. Classification (GTDB taxonomy): domain Bacteria; phylum Pseudomonadota; class Alphaproteobacteria; order Sphingomonadales; family Sphingomonadaceae; genus Sphingomonas. Next base: position 17,570 of record CAJYKB010000014.1, read on the forward strand.
GCGATGGCCAAGGCACCGCACGGCAAGAACGAGCCGCCCAAGATCGTCATCGTCAAGAAGATCAACATGATCGCCGCGGGCCACCACGGCGGTGCGTGGAAGGTGGCCTATGCCGACTTCGTGACGGCGATGATGGCGTTCTTCCTGCTGCTGTGGCTGCTGGGCGCGACGACGGAGAAGCAGCGCAAGGGCATCGCCGATTATTTCGCACCCACGCTGCTGGACAACAAGCACGTCGGCATCGGCGGCAACGGCATCTTCGGCGGCGAATCGGTGCTGTCGAAGGAGAAGACCGGGCCCAAGGCGGGCACCGCCGATCCGGCGCAAGCCGCGCTGGTGCTTGGCAACAGCGCCAACGACGAACGCAATGGCTTTGGCAAGAAGGGCTCGCTGCGCAGCGCTCAGGCGAAGGAGGACGTGAAGAACTTCGCCCGCCTGCGCCAGCAGGTGATGAAGCAGATCGCGCAGAGCAAGGCGATGGCCAAGCTCGCCAAGCACATCCGCTTCACCATGACGCCGGACGGGATGCGCATCGATCTGGTCGACGATGCCGATTACTCGATGTTCGCGCTCGGTACGACCGCGCTCGACAGCAAGGCGTCGGACCTGATCGGGATGGTCGCGGCCGGGATCAAGGAAACGCCCAACCCGATCATGATCCGCGGCTATACCGACAGCCTGCCGTTCGGCGATCCGCGCGCGATGAACAACTGGATGCTGTCGTCGGGCCGCGCCGAGGCGACGCGCCGCCGGCTGGCGCTGGCCGGGATTCCCGACGAACGCTTCAACCGGATCGAGGGCGTCGCGGATCGCGAGCCGATGATCGCCAGCGACCCGCAGGACCCGCGCAACCGGCGCGTCGCGATCACGCTCCTCTATCGCGCAGGCACGTTCGGGCAATAGTCGTCATCCCGGCCCTGGGCCGGGTCCCGTCACGCGATCGCCGGCCGTGGGTCCAGTCCCGTCCGGCGCGAGGCGTGACGGCGCAGCCCGATCAGCGGGCGCAGCGGCCCGACCGCGCGCCCGATCAGATAGAAGGCCCAGCATCCCGCGACCGTCGCGGTGACCAGCACCACCGCATCCAGCCAGATCGGCCACCCCGCGCCGCGCAGCCACCAGGCGCCGAGCACGATGATCGACTGGTGGACGATATAGAAGGGGAACACCGCCTCCGTCAGCGTGCGACGCCACCGATGATCGCGGTTCCAATGGCGGTCGGCGAACCCGATCAGGCCCGCGATCGCGGCCCATCCCTCCACCGCCCGCGCGATCGAGAAGACGGTGCCCCAGGGCGGCGGCATGGTATTGCCCGGCCAGCGGATCTCGATCCCCGCCACCAGCGCATAGGCGGCGACCGCGATCGCCGCCGACCACCGCCAGCGCTGAACGAACCCGGCGAGCGTCGCGGGCGCGCAGGCGAGCGCGAAGCCGAACAGGAAGGCGGGAAGGTAGGTGGCATGCGCGACCCAGTCTCCGACCAGCGCATGCGTTTCGCGTCCGCCGGGAAACAGCATGAAATTGACCAGGATCATCCACGCGATCGGCACCAGCAGCAGTGCGGGGCCGCGCATCGCGAAGGCGAAGGCGCGCTGGACCGCGCCGCGTACCTTCCCCGGCAGGACGGTCGCCAGAAACGCCAGCACCAGCGTGTAGACCCACAGATAGCCGACGAACCACAGATGGTTCCACACCGGCAGCACCATCGGCCCGACGCGACCGAAGCGGAAGAAGTCGTGCAGCCAGAAATGCCAGAAGCCCTGCGTATAGCCGTATTTCAGCGACAGCTCGACCCAGGGCTGCACCGGCACGATCACTGCCACCCCGAACGCCAGCGGCACCAGCAGCCGCAGCGTGCGCTGGCGCGCGAACCGCCACGGCACCTTGTTGCGCAGGAACAGCGCGCGGCTGGCATAGCCCGACACGACGAACAGCAGCGCGAGCCGCCACGGGTTGGACGCCAACATCGGCACCGCGACCCACCATGCGCCCGGCAGCTTCGCATGGAAGTCCCATGGCACGAAGACCATGCCGACATGATAGAGGATCAGGATCGCGAACGCCCCGATGCGAAGCCAGTCGAGGCCGTAATGTCGCTGCATTTCCCACCGCCTAGCACCGCCCGGTGACGCAGGCGACTTTGAACTGTCGCGCGAAGGGCGTATGGGGAGGTCATGTCGATCCGTCCGTGGCGTGACATCACGCGTCGAGAATGCCGCCAGATCATGGTCGGCAACGTCCCCGTCGGCGGGGGCGCCCCCGTCACCGTGCAGACGATGACCAACACCCCCACCAGCGACGCCGCCGCGACGATCGCGCAGATCCGCCGCTGCGAGGAGGCGGGCGCGGATATCATCCGCGTCAGCTGCCCCGATACCGACAGCACCGCCGCGCTGGGGCAGATCGTCCGCGCCGCGCAGGTGCCGATCGTCGCCGACATCCACTTCCACTACAAGCGCGCGCTGGAGGCGGCGGATGCGGGCGCGGCGTGCCTGCGCATCAATCCCGGCAACATCGGCTCGTCCGACCGCGTCGCCGAGGTCGTGCGCGCCGCCAAGGCCAACGGCTGCGCGATCCGCATCGGCGTCAATGCCGGCAGCCTGGAGAAGGACCTGCTGGAGAAATACGGCGAGCCCTGCCCGGAGGCGCTGGTCGAAAGCGCGCTCGACCATATCAAGCTGCTCCAGGACCACGACTTCCACGAATACAAGGTCGCGGTGAAGGCGTCCGACGTCTTCCTGGCGGTGGCGGCGTACCAGCAGCTGGCGGAGGCGGTCGACTGCCCGCTGCACCTGGGCATCACCGAGGCGGGAGGGCTGATCGGTGGCACCGTGAAGTCGTCGATCGGGCTGGGGTCGCTGCTGTGGTTCGGGATCGGCGACACGATCCGCGTGTCGCTCTCCGCGGAGCCGGAGGAGGAGGTCCGCGTCGGGTTCGAGATCCTGAAGGCGCTGGGCATCCGCAACCGCGGCGTGCGCGTGGTCAGTTGCCCGTCGTGCGCGCGCCAGGGCTTCGACGTGATCCGCACGGTGCAGGCGCTGGAGGAACGGCTCCAGCATATCCGCACGCCGATGAGCCTGTCGGTGCTGGGCTGCGTCGTCAACGGCCCCGGCGAGGCGCGCGAGACCGACATCGGCATCACCGGCGGCGGCAACGGCAAGCACATGGTCTACCTGTCGGGCGTCACCGACCATCATGTCCAGGACGCCGATATGATCGAGCATATCGTCAAGCTGGTCGAGGCGAAGGCGGCGGAGATCGACGCGGCTGACGCCGCATCGAAACTGGCGGCCGAGTAGGTCCTATGGTATAGGTCGGGTCCTGGAGGATGAGACATGACCTATCACGCGAAGGTGATCGCCGGCGGCAAGATCGTGATCCCCGCGGATTTGCGGCGCGAACTCGGCATCAAGGAGGGCGATTCGCTGGCCATCGAGCGCGATGGCGACGGTGCGATGGTGCTGAAGACGTTCTCGCAGATCGTCAGCGACGTCCAGTCGGCCTTCCGCCCCTATCGTGATCCCGCCGTCAGCATCGTTGACGAACTGATCGCCGAACGCCGCGAGGAAGCGCGTCGGGAAGCCGAATGACCGTTGTCGTTGATGCCTCGGCGTTGCTTGCGCTGTTGTTCGACGAACCGGGTGCCGACATGGTCGTCGGGATGGTGCGCGGCGCCTCGCTGTCGGCGGTCAATCTGGACGAAGTCCTGCACAAATGTGCGCGTCGCGGCATGGACGCCGGCGCGGTCGTCAGCCACCTCGCGCGCTTGGAACTCGACATTCGCGCCTTCGATCACGCGCAGGCGCGGATCAGCGCCGCGCTGCATCCCCGCGCCCAGCCGGCCGGGCTGTCGTTTGCGGATCGCGCATGTCTCGCGCTGGGCACGGTGATGGAGGCGGTGGTCCTGACCGCGGATCGCGATCTTTCGACGTTCGATGCCGGCATCGACATCCGCCTGATCCGGTGACGCATTCGCGTCATCTGTCGCCCGCGGTCGCCTTTGCGGTGGCGGCGGCGGGGATCGGGCTGTTCTCGGTCATGGACGCGTTCATGAAGTCGATGACGCTCGCGCTCGGGGTCTATAACGCGCTGTTCTGGCGCACGATGCTGTCGGCGGGGATCGGCGGCGTGGCATGGCGTGCGGGCGGCGGGGGGCTGCCGTCGCGCCGCGCGGCGCGGCTGCACGTGATCCGCGGCGCGATCACCGCTGCGATGGCGCTGCTGTTCTTCTGGGGGCTGGCGCGAGTGCCGATGACGCAGGCGATCGCGCTCAGCTACATCGCGCCGCTCCTCGCATTGCTGCTCGGCGCGCTGGTGCTGAAGGAGCGCGTCCGCGCGCGCGTGATCGTGGCGTCGCTCGCCGCGCTCATCGGGGTCGCGACCATCCTGGCCGGGCAGTCGCGCATGGCGCTGGGGCCGGAGGCGTTCGCCGGCGCGGTCGCGATCCTCGCCTCCGCGATGCTCTACGCGGTCAACCTGATCGTCGCGCGGCTGCAGAGCCAGGCGGCGCGGCCCGGGGAGATCGCCTTCGTCCAGTCCGCCATCGTCACGCTGATCCTGGCTTGCGCGGCGCCATGGCTCGCCGATTTCCCCCCGCTTGAGCAGTGGTGGAAGATCGCGTTCGCCGCCTGCCTCGCCACCGCGTCGCTGTTCCTGCTCGCCTGGGCCTATGCGCATGGCGAGGCGGGGTATCTGGCGACGACCGAATATACGTCCTTCGTCTATGCCGCGGTGCTGGGCTGGGCGATCTTCGGCGAGCGCGTTGCGATCACCACGCTGGCGGGCGCGGGCATCATCGTCGCGGCGTGCCTTTGGGGTGCCCGCCGCCCCGCCTTGCCGCTAGAGGCGACGGCATGACCGTCACGATCCGCCCCGCCGCCCCCGCCGACGTCCCCGCCATCCTGGGCTTCATTTGCGATCTCGCCGCGTTCGAGCGGGAGCCGGATGCGGTGAAGTCGACCGAGCCGATGCTCCACGACGCGCTGTTCGGCGCCGATCCCGCGGTGGAGGCGCTGATCGCCGAGCGCGACGGCCAGCGGATCGGCTTCGCGATCTTCTACAAGACCTTCTCCACCTGGACCGGCAAGCGCGGCATCTGGCTGGACGATCTGTACGTCACCCCGGAGGCACGCGGATCGGGCGCGGGCGCGGCGCTGTTGCAGGCGCTGGCGGGGATCGCGGTCGACCGCGGCTATGCGCGGTTCGAATGGTGGGTCCTCGACTGGAACACCCCCGCGCTCGACTTCTACCGTGCGAAGGGCGCCGTACCGCAGGATGAATGGACCACCCAGCGCGTCGACGGCGCGGCGCTGCTGCGGCTGGCGGGGCGCGGCTGACGCATGGCGTGGCTATGGCTGATCGCGGGCGGGCTGTTCGAGGTCGGGTTCACCACCTGCCTGCGTAATGCGGATGGCTTTCGCCACATCGGCTGGACGCTCGGGTTCCTTGCGTCGGTGACGATGTCGATGCTGCTGCTGGAGGTCGCGGCGCGCAACATCCCGATGGGCACCGCCTATGCGGTGTGGACCGGGATCGGCGCGCTCGGCACCGTCGTCATCGGCATCGCCTTCTACGGCGAGGCGGCGACCCCGATACGGCTGCTTCTGATCCTGGGCGCGGTGGCGTGCATCGCGGGGCTGAAGCTGACCGCCGCGCACTGAGGAGCAGATCGGTGGCGATCGACGAAGGGCTGGTCGACTGGGTGACGGAAGCGATGGCACCCGATGGCGTGGTCACGCGGCGCGCGATGATGGGCGGCGCGACATTGTACCTCGACGGCACCGTCTTCGCGATCGTCGACGGCGACGGCAGCCTGTGGTTCAAGGCCGATCACGAGAGCGATGCGATCTGGGACGCGGCGGGCTGCGCACGGTTCGGCTACGTGCGCGGGGACGGCAGCGTGGCGACGATGAACTATCGCCGCGCGCCCGACGACTGCCTCGACGATGCCGACGCGCTGAGGGAATGGGGCGCGCTGGGTGCTGCGGCGGGGCGGCGTGCGCCCGTGAAGAAGCGGAGATAGGGGGCGTCACTACCGTCATCGCGAGCGGAGCTATGCCATGACGATCTGCCTCCCGTCATTCCCGCGAAGGCGGGAATCCAGATACGCAGGCGGTGCGGATCGATCCGCTACGGCAGCCTGTCTGGATCTCCGCCTCCGCGGGGATGACGGAAGGGGGCTGGAAGGACCGTTCGCCTACCGCCCCGGCACGTCGTGGTCGTGCGGCTCTTCGCCCTCGGCCTTGGCGGCGTTGTAGCGGTCGATCGCCTCCAGCGTGATGCGACGCGCCTCTTCGCGGTCGCCCCAGGTGCCGATGCGCACCCACTTCTTCTTCTCCAGATCCTTATAGTGCGTGAAGAAGTGCTCGATCTGCTCGAAGACGATCTCGGGAATGTCCTCGCGCCCGGCGACGTTGGAATAATAGGGGAAGGTCGAGTCGACCGGCACGCAGACCAGCTTCTCGTCGCCGCCGGCCTCGTCCTCCAGGTTCAGCACCGCGATCGGGCGCGCGCGCACGACGCAGCCCGGGATGAACGGCGAGCGCGCGATCACCAGCGCGTCGAGCGGATCGCCGTCGGGCGACAGCGTGTGCGGCACGAAGCCGTAGTTCGCCGGATAGCGCATCGGCGTGTGCAGGATACGGTCGACGAACAACGCGCCCGACGCCTTGTCGAACTCATACTTTACCGGCTCGCCGCCGGTCGGCACTTCGATCACGACGTTCAGGTCGTCGGGCGGGCTCTTGCCCACCGGGATCAGGTCGATACGCATGCTCTTCCCCTCGTGAGGTGCGAACGCCCCGCGTCAACGGGGCGCAAGAAGACGATCGAGCCCGGTGTCACCGGCGCCGACCTTCTGAAGTCGCGGGTAACGCAAGCCATTATGATAGTCGAGTGCTGCACTGCGATAGCGATCGCCTTGTTTTACCGTCAGCGCGATCGGGGTCTTGGTGCCCTTGGCGGCGGTGATCGCGGCCTTCAGCCGGTCCGCGCTATACGCCTCGCCATCGATCGCGACGATCTGATCGCCCACCGCAAAGCCGGCCTTGAACGCCGGGCTGCTCCAGGTGACGCCGGTCAGCTCGCCCGAGGAATCGAGCACCATGCCCCCGGAATAAGTCAGGTTGGTCGATTTGGCGCTGGTCTCCGCCGCCTTGAACGACGGCGTCGGCGTGTCGGTGTAGATCAGCTGGTATCCGTTGCGCGCGAACCCCTCGATCGGCGCGCCGGTGGCATGTTCGGTCAGGCGCCGCTGGAGATAGCCCGACCAGTCCCACGGCACGATGCCGTTCAGCGTCTTGGCCACGTCGTCGAACGTATAGGTCACCTCGCCCCAGTCGCCGTCGCGGATCCCGAAGAACGCCCTGGCGAAATCGTCGATCGACTTCGTCCCGCCCGATTTCTCGCGCAGCAGCGAATCGACGTCCATCCAGACGAGCAGCCCCTCGTTGTAATAATCCTCGCTGCGCTGCCAGCTCGTCCACCCCTTCGGACGGCGCGCGGAGATGATCGGGTCGTTGGTGGTGTCGATCAGCGCGCGCCACTGGCGCCCCGGCTGGCTGTCGTACAGCGCCATGATCGCGGCGTACTGGTCCAGCGTGTCCTGCTTGCTGACCATGCCGGATCGCGCCTGGAGCACATAGCCCCAGAATTGCGTCTGCCCTTCGTACACCCACAGCAGCGAATCGCGCATCGGCGTGCGGAAGTCGGGCGTCCACAGGTCCGCGCCGCGCCGGAACTTGCCGTCCCAGCTATGCGTGAATTCGTGCGGCAGCAGGTTGCGGCGCCCCGGGCCCTCGTTCCACTTCGTGAAATAGCCCGGCGTCACGCCGTTCTCGCTCGATCGGTGATGCTCCAGCCCGATCCCGCCCAGCTTGTCGGTGATCGACAGCAGGAATTCGTAATGGTCGTAGTGCTGCGCGCCGAACGTCTTGGCGGCCTGGTCGACCAGCCGCTGGTGCGCGGCGATCTGCTCGGGGGTGGCGGCCAGTTCGGCGGGGTCGTCGGCGAAGACGTTCAGGTTGACGCGTGGGCTCAGCGGCCAGACCTTGCCGTACTTGCCCGCCAGCATCGGCGAATCGACCAGGATCTCGTAATTGGTCGTGTCATAGGTGTAGGTCGACCCCGCCTTCTTCGCCGGGATCGCCCCCGCCGCGGTCCAGCCCTCGGGATAGGTCACGGTCATCTGCACCGGGATTTGCCGGGTGAAGTACCCCGCCGGATACAGGCTGACCGAATTGGGCTGGAGCGAGATCATCGTCGGGGTCATCGCGATCCGGCCCTGATTGGCCTGCGTCGCGGAGATGAACTGGAACTGCGCCTCGATCGTCTTGGCGCCCGCCGGCACGTCGAGGTGGAAGGCGTAGACGTCCACCGGGTCGCGCGTCCATTCGATGCGCTTGCCGCCCGCGGTCACGATCAGCCCGGCCAGCTTCTCGATCTCGCCGCGCGGGCTATGCGCGCCCGGCAACCATTTCGGGAACAGCAGCACCATCGGGCCGGCCTGCGGCACCGGGATCGTCTCGCGCACGCGGAAGATGCCCTGTTCGGGGTCGCTGGCATCCACCTGCACGCGCAGGGTGCCGGGGAAGCGCACGTCGCGCGCGGCGGGGATCGTGTCGGTGAACGGCACCGGCTGCGGCGCGCTGTTGCCGGCGGGCACCTGCGCGGCCAGCGGGGTGAGCGCGACGGAGGCGAGAAGGGCGGCGGACGCGAAACGACGGATCATCGGGGCTCCCATAGGGCAGGGTGACTGACCTGAGTAACCAGCCGCTTCCCCCCGCGTCCAGCCCTCTTTCGTCAGTTCGCGCCCAGCACGTTGATGCTGAACGCGATCACGCCCAGGTTGAAGACGAACCCCGCCAGGCATTGCCCCAGCACGACGCGCCGCGCCGCGCCCGAGCGGATCGTCACGTCGGACGTCTGGAACGTCATGCCCAGCGTGAAGCTGAAATAGACGAAATCCCAATAGTCAGGCGCCTCGGTCCCCGGAAAGTCAATCCCGCCCGCATCCTTCCCGTCGTCGCCGGGCATGAAGAACAGATGCGCGTAATGCAGCGCATAGACCGTGTTCGAAAACAGCCATGCCAGCATCAGCGTGACGATCACCAGGCCGCGCGTCGGATCGCTTTGCCGCCCCTGCAATTCCTCGTGCACCGCGGTCAGGATCACCAGCATCACCGCCGCGGTGATCGTCAGCAGCAGCGTGCGGTTGGCGTCATTGTCCTGGGCCACGACGCGCATCTGCGCCGGGCTGTCGTGGCGCGGCAGCCGGATCATGCTCAGCAGGAACACGATCGTCGCGATATCGAACCCCGCCATCGTCGCGCGCCCGCGCCCCAGCGGCGGCCACAGCGCGGCGATCGCCACCGCCGCCACCACCGCGAACAGCACGAAGCGCGGTGGCGCGACGCGTCGTCCCAATCCCCACCAGCGCACGCGATCGTCCATGCGAACAGCCGCTAGCGCTTGGGCGACGCCGCGACTAGATGCGCACGTTCTTATGGCCCGTATTCCCACCCCGCAGCGCGTGCGCGGCACGCAGGACATCTTCCGCGACGAGCAGCGCCGCTTCGCGCATGTGCTCGACACGTTCGATCGCGTCCGCCGCCTCTATTGCTTCGAACGCGTCGAGGTGCCGGTGTTCGAAGATACGCAGGTCTTCGCGCGCTCGATCGGCGAGACCACCGATGTCGTGTCGAAGGAAATGTACACCTTCCCCGACAAGGGCGACGACCTGCTCACGCTGCGCCCCGAGTTCACCGCCGGGATCGCGCGCGCCTATATCACCAACGGCTGGCAGCAATTCGCGCCCTTGAAGCTGGTCACCAGCGGCGCGGTCTTCCGCTACGAACGCCCGCAAAAGGGCCGCTATCGCCAATTCCACCAGATCGATGCCGAGGTGCTCGGCGCCCCCGAGCCGGCGGCGGACGTCGAGCTGCTGACGCTCGCCGATCAGTTGCTCCACGAACTGGGCGTCGCCGACGGCGTGACGCTCCAGCTCAACACGCTCGGCGATGCCGCGACCCGCGATGCATGGCGCGATGCGCTGGTCGCGCATTTCATGACCCATCGCGGCGAGCTGAGCGAGGACAGCCTGACGCGGCTCGACAAGAATCCGCTGCGCATCCTCGACAGCAAGGATCCGCGCGACCGCCCGATCGCCGACGCCGCGCCGGGCATCGACGCCTATATGAGCGCGGAGGCGGGTGCGTTCTTCGAGAGCGTACAGAAGGGATTGCAGGCGGCGGGCGTCGCGTTCCAGCGCAACGAGCGGCTGGTGCGCGGGCTGGACTATTATCGCCACACCGCGTTCGAATTCGTCACGGACCGGCTCGGCGCGCAAGGCACCGTGCTGGCGGGCGGGCGCTACGACGGGCTGGTCGAAAGCCTCGGTGGTCCGGCGACGGCGGGTGTCGGCTGGGCGGCGGGCGTCGAGCGGCTCGCGATGCTGCTCGACGAACCGGCGGTGGCGAATCCAGACGTGGTGCTGGTGGTCGAGAACGACGCCGCGCACGAAGCGGCGGTCAAGGCGCTCGCCAAGCTGCGCCGCGCGGGCGTGTCCGCCGAGCTGGTCGCGACCGGCTCGCCCAAGAAGCGCTACGACAAGGCGCTCAAGCTCGATCCGAGCGAGACCCTGGTGTTCACGCTGGACGGCGACACCGTCGCTACGCGCAACCGCGTGCTGCGCGGCGAGGGCGGGCGCGTCGCCGAGGTGCTGCAATGACCTTCCCCGTCACCCCGGCGAAGGCCGGGGTCCAGCCACGGGCCCGTCGCTACTGGACCCCGGCCTTCGCCGGGGTGACGGTTTGGGATGAGGCCGCATGACCACCATCTCGATCGACCGCATCCGCCAGATCGAGGCGCGCCGCGACGAACTGGCCGCGCAGATGGCGACCGGCAGCCTCGACGGCGACCGCTTCGTCGCGGTGTCGAAGGAATATGCCGAGCTGGAGCCGGTCGCGCAGGCCGCGACCGAGGTGCGGCGCCTGCGGCAGGAGGCCGAAAGCCTCGCCTATATGGCCGGCGATGCCGATGCCGAGCTGCGCGCGATGGCCGAGGAGGAACTCCGCGACAATCGCAATGCGCTGGAGGCGGCGGATCGCAAGCTGGCGCTCGCGCTGCTCCCGCGCGACGCCGCCGATCAGCGCTCGGCCATGCTCGAGGTGCGCGCCGGCACCGGCGGGGACGAGGCGGCGCTGTTCGCGGGCGACCTGCTGCGCATGTACCAGCGTTATGCCGAGACGCAGGGCTGGCGCGTCGAGCTGATCTCCGCCTCCGAGGCGGAGCTGGGCGGCTATAAGGAAGCGGTGATCGGGATCACCGGCGGCGGCGTGTTCGCGCGGCTGAAGTTCGAAAGCGGGGTCCACCGTGTCCAGCGCGTGCCCGTCACCGAAAGCGGCGGGCGCATCCACACCTCCGCCGCAACCGTGGCGGTCCTGCCCGAGGCCGAGGAGGTCGACGTCCAGATCGACGAGGCGAAGGATCTGCGCATCGACGTCTATCGCTCGTCCGGCCCCGGCGGCCAGTCGGTCAACACCACCGACAGCGCGGTGCGCATCACCCATTTGCCGACCGGGCTGGTGGTGATCCAGCAGGACGAAAAGTCGCAGCACAAGAACAAGGCCAAGGCACTCAAGGTCTTGCGCACCCGGCTCTACGAGGCGGAGCGCGAGCGGCTGGCCGCGGAACGATCGGGCACGCGCAAGGCGATGGTCGGCTCGGGCGACCGGTCGGAGCGAATCCGCACCTATAATTTCCCGCAGGGCCGCGTGACCGATCACCGCATCAACCTGACGCTCCACCGGCTGCCCGAAATCCTGGCGGGCGAGATGGACGAGCTGATCGGCGCGCTGATCGCGGAAGACGAAGCGGAGCGGCTGGCCAGTATCGAGGCGTAGCGCCAGCGCAGGCTGGCCTGTCGTGCGCCGCGACGGGACGTAGCAGGCCGGTCGATGGTTGGCCGCCACCACCCGGTCGGCAATGCGGCTTCGTCATGCCGCTAGGTGAAGCACGCGCTTCGGCCGCCAGCCCACGGGAGGATGCCGCCGCAGCGCTGTCCTACAACCCGTGCTTCACGCTATCCTCACCTCTCCCCGATATACGGACCGTCCAATGCCCATCCATCATTGCGAGCGCAGCGAAGCAATCCACCGCGTCTGGATGACGACCCCGGCGTGCGTCGCCACGCCCGCCATGACCCGCCGCGCAATGTTAAGAAAACGCGCCAGCGTCTCAACATTCGCAACATTCGCGCGCGCCACGCGCTCGCGTGTTCCGGCGGATGCCGGAGCTCAACGCCAGCCAAGACAACGCGTTACACCTCGCTCCTCCCATGCCGCACGCGCCTCGCGCATTTTCAACAGCGTCTCAACATTCGCATCGCTCGCGTGCCAGCCATGACGCCGCGCGACGCGCTCCGCGACGCCGCCCGGCGCTTCGCCTTTTCCGACACCGCGCGGCTCGACGCCGAGTTGCTGCTCGCCCACGCGCTTGGCCTCTCCCGTGAGCGGCTGCTGCTCACCCTCGACGACCAGCATGTGCCCGCCACCTTCGCCGGCTTCGTCGATCGCCGCGCGGCGCAGGAGCCGGTCGCCTATATCACCGGCACCCG
>CAJYKB010000015.1 GCA_913774925.1 uncultured Sphingomonas sp.
CGATCCGCTCCAGACGCGCATTCCGCCCAAAGCCCGCCGGCAAGAACGCCTCCGCAAATCCACGCTGTTCCATCGACGCCGCTCCTTCAACAGCATCGAATCATTTCCATACCAAAACGTCAGCACCTTTTCGCAGAGGTCTCGACTGGTTCCGGGGTCCACCAGCCCGCGAAATCAGGAGCTTGTGAGTACGCGGCACGGTGGATGCCGGAACAAGTCCGGCATGACGATGGCGATTTTGGTATAGGGCTCAACCACGTCCGGGGTGACGAAGCGGCTAAACCTCGCTCACCAGCAGCTTGTCGATGCGCCGCCCGTCCAGGTCGACCACCTCGAACTTCCACCCCTGCTCCTCGAAGCTCTCGCCCTCGCTCGGCAGCTTGCGGAACACCGCCAGCGCCAGCCCGGCAACGGTGGCATAATCTCGGTCCTCGGGCAGGTCGATGCCCAGCCGCTCGGCCAACGCATCCGCCGCCATCGTCCCCGCCACCAGCAGGCTGCCGTCGTCCCGCTCGACCACGTTCGGTCCCTCGTCCGGCTCGGCATCCGACGCGAACTCGCCTGCGATCGCCGCCAGCAGGTCGGCGGGGGTCACGATCCCCTCGAAATGACCGTATTCGTCGTGGATCAGCGCCATCGGCACCTCGGCGCGGCGCAGCGCCTCCAGCGCGTCCATCGCGTCGATCTGGTCGACCACCACCGGCGCCTTGCGCATCAGTCGCGCCAGATCCAGCGTCTCGCCGCGGAACAGCGCCATCGCCACGTCGCGGGCCTGCACCACGCCGACCACGGCGTCGATCGACCCTTGCGCCACCGGCAGCCGGCTGTGCCCGGTCTGGAGCAGCTTGGCGCGGATCGCGGCGTCGTCCAGCGCGACGTCCAGCCACTCCACCTCGGTCCGCGGCGTCATCACCTCGCGCACCGGGCGGTCGGCCAGCCGCACCACGCCGGAGATGATCGAGCGCTCATGCTCCTCGATCACACCGGACTTGCTCGCCTCCGCGACGATCAGGTGCAGCTCCTCCGCCGTCACCTGATCCTCGTTCTCGCGGTTGAGGCCCAGCAGGCGGAAGGCCAGCGCACTGGTCGAGTCGAGCACCCACACCAGCGGCTTCGTGAACTTCGCCAGCCACGTCATCGGCACCGCGACCAGCGCGGCGACCGGCTCCGGTTTGCGCAGCGCGAACTGCTTGGGCACCAATTCGCCGACCACCAGCGAGGCATAGGTCGTCAGCGCGATGACCAGCGCATAGCCCAGCGTCGCCGCCGTCGCCTGGTCCAGCCCGAGCCGCTCCAGCCGTGCGGCGGTGGGCGTGCCCAGGCTGGCGCCCGAATAGGCGCCGCTGACGATCCCGATCAGCGTGATCCCGATCTGCACCGTGGACAGGAACTTGCCCGGATCGGCCGCCAGCCGCAGCGCCGCGGTCGCCCCGCGCTTACCGGTACGCGCCATCGCCTCCAGCCGCGCCTTGCGTGCCGACACGATCGCCAGTTCGCTCATCGCGAACACGCCGTTCAACGCGACGAGGGCGAGGATGATGAGGACGTCGATCCAGGGGAACGGCGGTAGCATGGTCGCTCAGGCTCTTGGCGGGAAAGCAGGCGCGGGACAATCCACAAATGTGCCGATCGCACGGCCGCTCGACAGCCTGCGTTCAGTCCGCAGGTGGAACAATTCCGATCCGGCCCGGGTTTTCCGGACCTGTAGGTTAGAAAAGGGGGTTCGAAAATGGTGTCATCAAAGTTGGTCGCGGCGGTCGCGGCGGTGTCGCTGCTGTCGGTGTCGGCCTGCACCACCGACCCGGAGACGGGACAGCGCACGATCTCCAAGACCGCGATCGGCGGCATCGGCGGCGCGCTGGGCGGTTATCTGCTGGGCGATCTGGTCGGCGGACGTCGCGATCGGACGGAGAAGATCGTCGGCGCGGGCATCGGCGGCATCGCGGGTGCCGCGATCGGCGCCTATATGGACAAGCAGGAGCGTGAGATGCGGGCGCGCACCGCGGGCACCGACGTACAGGTCGTCCGCCAGGGCGACGACCTGCTGCTCAACATCCCGTCGGGAATCAACTTCGCGTACAATTCGGCCAATGTGGAGCCGCAGTTCCGCGCGACGCTGGACCGCGTGGCGAGCGTGCTGGCCGACTATAACCAGACCTATATCGACGTGTACGGCCATACCGATTCGACCGGCAGCGACAGCTATAACCAGGGGTTGTCGGAGCGCCGCGCGATGTCGGTCGCGGACTATCTGTCCGGCCACGGCGTCGCGCCCGCGCGCATCGCGACCCGCGGCTTCGGCGAGACGCAACCGATCGCGTCGAACGAGACCGAGGAAGGCCGCGCCGCCAACCGCCGCGTCGAAATCAAGATCGTCCCCGTCTCGCAGAACGACGTACCGCCGCGCTATTGAGGCGCCGTTTCCCGGGGTAAGGATCCTTCTGCTGGCGCCCCCGCCATTCGAGGATCCTCACCCCGGACCTTTTCGCCACCTCTGGGAAGAACATGGCCGTCATGCCGGACCTGTTCCGGCATCCACCGATTCACGCACCCGAAACCGGCTGATCTTGCTCAGCGTTGGCCCCCGGAGCAAGTCCGGGGCGACGGCGGAAACGTTTCGTCGCCGACCCGCTCGAGTCAGCACCGGTCGCCCTACCGCCGCGCCGCGAAGAACGCGCGCAACAGCGCCGCGCCCTCCGCCGCACCGATCCCGCCGAACACCTCGGGACGGTGATGACAGGTCGGCTGCGCGAAGAAGCGGGGTCCATGTTCCACCGCGCCCCCCTTCGGATCGTCCGCGCCGTAATAGACGCGCGCGATCCGCGCATGCGCGATCGCTCCGGCGCACATCGCGCACGGCTCCAGCGTGACCCACAGGTCGCATTCGCCCAGCCGGTCGCTGCCGAGCAGCCGCGCCGCCGCACGGATCGCCAGCATCTCCGCATGTGCCGTGGGATCGCAAGACGCCCGCGGCGCATTCGCGGCCACCGCGATCACGTCACCACCGCGTACGATGACGGCGCCCACCGGCACTTCGCCGGCTTCCGCCGCGCCGCGGGCGGCATCCAGGGCGGCGCGCATCGGCGCAGGCAGCGGGAACATCGCCGCCGCCTAGCGCCGCGCGGTCATGCCGGCAACGTCACTTCGTCGGCTTGTCGACCGAGATCGCGGGCACTTCGACCGTCTTACTCTCGGTGCCGACCGATACCTTCGCCACATCGGCCTGGAACTTGGGCGCCTGCCCGCCCTCCAGCCGCGGCAGCTGGGCCGTCTGCGTCTGATCGAAGCGGACGAAGCCGAGCATCATCGCCGCCAGCACCACCAGCGCGACGATCCCGATCAGAACGAGTAGAGTGCGCACGCGTCGGTCTCCCCAATGTCTCGATTCGCTGCCGCAACAACGCCGCGTCTCTGGCGGAGGTTGCACGCGGGCGCCGGAGTGTGTCCGCCTCGGCGACTGCGGGTTGACGATCGGGGCGATGCGGGTTATCCGCGCCACCTTTCCGGGCAACCGCATTCAGGAACGATCACATGTCGCGCATCTGCGAGCTGACCGGCAAGGGCCGGCAGGTGGGTAACAACGTCTCCCACGCCAACAACAAGACCAAGCGTACCTTTCTGCCGAACCTGCAGAACGTGACGCTGCTGTCCGACGCGCTGGAGCGCTCGATCAAGCTGCGCGTGTCGACCCACGGCCTGCGCTCGGTCGAGCACAACGGCGGGCTGGACAACTGGCTGGTCAAGACCACCGACGACAAGCTGTCGCTGAAGGCCCGCCGCCTGAAGCGCGACGTCGTGAAGAAGCGCGCGGCGACCACCGCCGCCGCCTGAGCCACCGGCTCACGCACGCCACATGCGGCCCGCCGTCCCACGTGACGGCGGGCCGCAGTGCGTTGTGCCTCATTCCACCAGCCGGAACTTGGCCAGGATCGTGCGGCGATAGAACGCCAGGTCGTTGTCGGTCACCAGCCACACCATCGTGGCGCCGCGTTCGCGTGTGATCGCGATCCCCTCGACATTCTCGCCCCCCATCGCCTGCGTCGGTCGGGCGACCACCGGCCCTTCCATTATCGCCCCCGGGCGGATGAGCGCGGCCGGTACGCGCACGATCGCGCAGTCGAAACGGAACGGGAACCGCCAGCGCCGATTGACGACCAGCAGGTCGCCCCCCGGCAGCACCGCGCCGTCGGTCGGAACGTAACCGGGCGGCGGGCGGTAGGAGAGCGCAGCCGCGCGCGTGCCCGTCGCCGCCGGATCGCCGTCGAACAGCACCGCGGGGCGCGGCCGGCGAGCGCTCATCACGCCTTCGCGGATCGTCAGGAAGCGCCCCCCGCTCATCCGCACCAGCGTCTCCGGCCCGCTGTTGCGCCCCCAGTCGCGCATCGGCGCGGGCGCGACATGCCCGTCGGCGTGGGCGAGATCGGGCGTGTAGCGCCAGATCGCATTCGCGCGCTCGTAACCGATCCAGATCCGCCCGCTCGCCGGGTCGACCGCCAGCGACTCGGTATCGCGCGACCTTTTGTCCCACCCCGTCCCCGGCCCGTCGACCAGCTCCGCGCCCTTCGCCGCGACGCGCGCGCCGCGGATCGTCAGCCGCACGATATTGCCGCCGTCGCTCAGCATCACCGCCGCGCCGCGATCGATCGCCAGCGAGGAGAAACCCCCGAACGCCGGATCGCCCGACCGCAACGACAAGGCACCGACCGGCACGAGCACGCCCGTCCGCGACGCCCCGCCCGCCGGCACGAACGCACGCGCATCGACCGACAGGTCGCGTCGCACCACCGGCAGGCGCGGCTCCCCGGTCCAGTCGGGAACCAGCACCAGCACCATCACCAGAACGACGACCCATCGCATCGCCCCCGCTCTAGCGGCACGCGCGCGCTGCGAAAGGTGAACCGCGGATAACGAGCACATTCAGCATCCGCTCAATGCGAATCACCCATAAGCCACTCATCGACGGGAAGACCCGCCGACCGGACAACGCAAACGGGAGATAGAAGATGTTCAAGAATCTCGTCCTTGCCAGCGCCGCGCTCGCGATGGGCACCGCGGCCATGGCTCCGACCGCCGCACAGGCGCAGCGCTATTACGGCGATCGCTACGAGCGCGGCTATTACGACCAGCGCGACTATCGCAATTACGACCGCCGCGGCTACGACCGCCGCTACAATTACAATCGCCGCTGCTCGAACGGTACGACCGGCACCATCGTCGGCGCGATCGCCGGCGGCCTGCTGGGTCGCACGATCGATACCCGCGGCGACCGCACGCTGGGCACCGTGCTGGGCGGCGTCGGCGGCGCGGTAGCGGGTAACGCGATCGAGAAGTCGAACAACTCGCGCTACTGCCGCTGACCTTCTCGGGGGGTCGGACGACCGGCCCCCTCCCCCTCTTCCGAGTTCCCTCGCGTAGCGTATGAGGGCGCGAGCCCGGTGCCGAAAGGTGCCGGGCTCGTTGTTTGTGCGTGGCTCAGCCGGTGGCGAGTCGGCGCAGCCGCTGCAACGTCTCGTCCAGGCTGACCGGCGCCGGCTCGGGCGTGGCGACCCGCGCCTGACGCCGTGCGGCCCCGCGCTCCAGCCGCTCCAGCAGCGATGCGATCGTCGCCTCTCCCGCCGGCATCGGCGGCAGCGCGATCGATTCGAACCGCTCGCCCGGATCGATCAGCGTGGGTCGCGCGGGCGGAGCCGGGGGCGGCGTCGGCACCGTCAGCGACGGCAGCGGCCGTGCCGGCTCCATCGGGGCGGCCGGCACCGCGCCGGGATCGAACACGCTCATCGGCAGGTCCAGATCGCGCGGCAGGCGGCGCTCGGGGGGGGGCGACATCCACGGCAGCGGCGGCTCCGGCGCTTCGGGGACGGCGGTGTCGGCGATCGGCAGCGGCTGCCCCAGATCCTCGCTCGCGCGGATCGGGCGGCACGGCGGCGCATCGGGGTGCGCGTCGGCCCGACGGATCATCGGCACGTCGCGCGTCACGCGGCGCAGAGTCCACCGCGCGCGCCAATGCGCCGCGCATCCGATCGTCGCGACCAGCAACCCCATCGCGAGTGCCAGCAGTGTCCGCCCCGTCGCCCCGACCGGCGGCGCCGCCGCGGGCAGGATCGCGGCGAGGTCGAGCCGCGCGACGACGGCGTCCAGCGTCTCCGCCGGCGCCGTGACGATTCCGGCGGCGACCCCGATGCCCGCCAGAACCGCGGCGGCGGGCAGCATCAGGTCGCTCAGCGGTGTGGCGAGGTCCCCGACGAGCGGGCGGGAAAGACGATTCGCGGCCATGACCGATGGTGATACCGATCATCCGTAAGCCGTTGGTAAACGGCGTCGTAGCGATGAACATTCGTCGCCCAGTCGCGCTCCGCCGCGACGAACGCGCGCGCCCGCGCGCGCCGCGCCGCCCAGCCGGAACGATCCGCGAGCAAGCCCGCCAGCGCCGCGGCCATTCCGCGCGGGTCGTCGGCGGGAAACAGCGTCCCCGTCTCCCCGTCGCGAATCAGCTCGCGGTGCCCGCCCACGTCGGATGCGGCGACCAGCCGCCCCTGCGCCATCGCCTCCAGCGGCTTCAGCGGCGTGACCAGATCGGTCAGCCGCATCCGCTTGCGCGGATAGGCCAGCACGTCGACCAGCCCGTAGTAACGCTCGACCTCGTGATGCGGCACGCGCCCCACGAAATGAACCCGCCCTGCGACCGGCGATGCCGCCGCCTGCGCCGCCAGCGCCGCCGCCATCGGCCCGCCCCCGACCAGCAGCAGCCGCGCGCGCGGGCGCGCCGCCACCAGCATCGGCATCGCCGCGATCAGATCGTCCAGCCCCTCGTAATCGTAGAAGCTGCCAATGAAGCCGATCACCTCGTCGTCCGCCGCCAGCCCCAGCGCCTCCGCCAGTGCGCCATCGCGCGCCGCGGGCGCCCCGAACAACGTCAGGTCCACGCCATTGGGCGACACCATGATCTTTTCCGCCGCCACGCCCCGCGCGATCAGGTCGCCGCGCAGCCCGTCGCAGATCACCGCGACCCCGTCAGCGCGCGCTACCGCCCAGTTTTCCAGCGCCCGCGTCGCCCGGTAACGCGCCGATCCCTCGCACGCGGTGCCGTTGCCAACCGCCGCATCCTCCCAGAAGGCGCGAATTTCGTACAGCAGCGGCACCCGGCGCCGCCGCGCCGGCCACCACGCTGCCACCGCGTCCAGTGCGGGCGAATGCGCATGGATCACGTCCGGCCGGAAAGCATCCGCCACCGCCCCGATCCGCCGCGCAAACGCCGCGACCTCCCCCGCCACCCCGCCGCGTATCGCGGGCCGGGTGCGGTGGAAGTCGATCCCTTCGATCGTCTCGCACCCAACGTCCGCCGCATTGTACCGCGACCCCGTCACCGCCGCGATCATGTGCCCCGCGGCGATCTGCGCCTTCAGGATCGCGCGCGTGCGGAACGTGTAGCCGCTCTGCACCGGCAAACCGTGGTCGAGGACGTGCAGGATCCGCATCGCCTCCCTCTTGCCCGCACCCGGCTTAACGCCGCGTCAACCGCGCCCGGGCTAGACCACGCACACGCGACGTACGGGGCCGGCATGATCGACAATTTCTCGCTGGGGCTGTGCCACGCGCTGATACTGCTGGCGGCGTGGCGGCTGCTGCGCGCGCCGCTGCTCGACCGCGAGCCCTCGCCCCACGACACCCCGCCGCAGCGGAAGCGCCGCCCGCGTGCGTGATCTCGCCTTCATCGCCTTCCTGCTCGCGCTCTGGGGCTTCGGCTTCCGGCGGCCGTTCGTCTTCATCTGCTCCTACGTCTATATCGACATCGTCTCACCGCAGCGGCTGACCTATTACCTGCTCAACGGCGTGCCGATCTCGCTCATCGCCGTGGCATTGGCGATCGGCGGCTGGATGATCGCCGACGACAACCGCGATTCGCGTTTCACCGCGCGCCAGGGGCTGATCCTGCTGCTCCTCCTCTATTGCTTGGCCACCACGCAGACCGCCGATTTCCCCATCGAGGCGGCGGACAAATGGCAGTGGGTGTGGAAGAACCTGGCCTTCGCCGCCTTCCTCCCGCTCACGCTGCGCACCCGCCTGCGGATCGAATCGCTGCTGCTGTTCCTGACGCTGTCGGCGGCGACGATCATCATCGTCGGCGGGATCAAGACGCTGGCGTCGGGCGGCGGCTATGGCGAGCTGAACCTGATGGTCGACAACAACTCCGGCCTGTACGAGGGGAGCATCATCTCCACCGTCGCGATCGCGCTCATCCCGATCATCCTCTGGCTGATCCGCGACGGCACCCTGTTCCCCACCGACTGGCGCGTGAAGACGTTCGGCTATGCGCTCTGCTTCGCCTGCGTGCTGATGCCGATCGGCACGTCGGCGCGCACCGGGCTTCTGTGCATCGCGCTGCTGGCGATCCTGATGCTGCGCACGGTCAAGCGGCGGATGCTCTATATCGGCGCGCTCGCGCTGGCGGGGGCCGCGGCGATCCCGCTGCTCCCCTCCTCGTTCAGCGAGCGGATGGGGACGATCAAGACCTATCAGGCCGACGAAAGCGCCTCCACCCGGATCGCGGTGTGGCAGTGGACGTGGCAGTATGCGAAGACGCATCCCTTCGGCGGCGGGTTCGACGCCTATCGCCAGAACAGCATCCGCTACGACACCGTGTCGGTGCAGGGCAGCGGCGCCTCGACCACCGTCAAGCGCGACCTGACCGTCGACAAGAGCCGCGCCTATCACAGCAGCTACTTCGAGATGCTGGGCGAACAGGGCTATCCCGGCCTCGCGCTCTGGCTGCTGCTCCAGGCGATCGGCCTGTGGCGGATGGAGGTGATCCGCCGCCGCCACCGCAGCCCCGACGACGAGCTTGCCTGGGCCGGGCGGCTCGCGGACGCGCTCCAGCACGCGCACCTCATCTATCTCCTCGGCGGTGCCTTCGTTGGCATCGCCTTCCAGTCGTTCCTCTACCTCCTCATCGGCGCGCAGATCGGCGTCGACACCTACTCCACCCGCAAGCGCCGCGAGGAGATGGCCGCGGCGCGCATCGTGCGACGGAGCGCGAAGGTGGCGCTGGCGTGACCTCGTGCTCCTGCGAAGGCAGGAGCCCAGGGTTACGACAGGGGACACGGGTTATCTTGCGACTCCGGGTTCCGGCATTCGCCGCAACCGCGTCACCACTTCCGCGCCGTCACCTCGATCCCCTCACCTAGCGTATTGTCGCGGATGGTCAGCGTCTCGCCCGACCAGTTGCCGACGAACACCGGCCGCCACGTCACGCCGGGCGCCAGCGTCGCGCGGTTGCGCTCCACCACCAGCCCGGTCGAGTCGTTCTTCGCCCCCTCCGGCGCGACGGAGATCATCACCGAGTGATTGTCCTTGTCGCGCCCCATGACGAAGACATTGTCCGCGATCCGCCCGCGCGCGCCGTTCGACAGGTCGATCATATAGTTGGTCATGTGTCCGCGCGTATCGTCGAAGCTGTTGCCGACCACCTCGACTCTCGGCGCGCGCGTCTTGACATAATGCCCTCCCGCCCCGCGCTCGAACCGGCAGGCGGTGACGCGCAACGCGCCATAGGCACCGACATAGATCGAATGCGCGCCGTTTCCGGTCGGATCGTTGCCAAGCCCCGCGAACGTCGAATGGTCCACCGCGATCGTGCCTGCAGGATCCTCCGCCGACAGGATCCCCGACTGGCTGTCGAGGAACATCGACTGGCTGACGGTCAGGCCGCCCTTCTCGATCCGGATACCCGCGCCGTTGCCGTCGCCGACCTCGAAATGGGAGAAGACGATCCCCTCTACTCGCGCGGCGCGTCCGCGCAGCACCAGCGCCGCCTTGTCCTCGCACGCCACGCGGGTGAAGGTGACGCTGCCGGGGCGATCCGCGACATAGGCGACGCGCCCCGCCTCCTGCACCGCGCACTCGCGGTAGGTGCCGGGCGCGATATGGATCGTCCCATCGCCCTCGCCGATCGCGGCGACCGCCTCCTGCAGGCTCGCGAACTCCTGGTGTCCGATCGTGAAGCGCGGCCCCGGCGCCTGCGCGGTCGCGCCGCCCGCGGTCAGGGTCAGCAACAGGGCGGCGAAACGCATGGCAACCTCCGGCGTGGAACGCGCCGGCTGTGCCATATCGCGGGTTACCGAATGGTGGCGACGGGCCTCAGCCCGCGTTCGCCGCCATCCACTCCTCGACCACCGGCGCAATCCGGGTGCGCCACTTGGAGCCGTTGAAGATGCCGTAATGGCCGACGCCCTCGGCCATGTAATAGCGCTTCTTGTCCTCGGGCAGGTTGGTCGACAGCGCCAGCGCCGCCTTCGTCTGGCCCAGCCCGGAGATGTCGTCGCGCTCGCCCTCGATCGCCAGGATGCCGACGTCGGTGATCGCACCCAGGTCGACCTTGCGCCCGCGATGCGTCATCTCGCCGCGCGGCAGCTTGTGCTCCTGGAAGACCACGTCGATCGTCTGGAGATAGAATTCAGCCGTCATGTCGCAGACCGAGCGATATTCGTCGTAGAACGTCTTGGTTGCGTCCGCGCTCTCGCCATCACCGGTCACGAGATGCTTGAACATCTCGTAATGGCTCATCATGTGATTGCCCAGGTTCATGGTCATGAACCCGGAGAGTTGCAGGAAGCCCGGATATACCTTGCGCCCCGCACCGGGATACAGTGCCGGGACGGTCGCGATCACGTTCTGCTCGAACCACGCGAACGGACGCTCGGTGGCCAGCGTATTGACCGCGGTCGGCGCCTCCCGCGTGTCGACCGGGCCACCCATCATCGTCAGCGTCCTCGGCCGGCACGGGTGCTTGTCCGCGCTCATCACCGCGACCGCCGCCAGGCTCGGCACCGACGGCTGGCAGACCGCCAGCATGTGCGTACCGCCCTCCCCCTCGTTCGGGCCGATCGCCTCCAGGAACGCGATCAGGTAATCGAGGTAATCCTCCAGGTCGAAGCGCCCGTCGGCGAGCGGCACCAGCTTCGCATCGCGCCAGTCGGTGATATAGACGTCGGCGACCGGCAGCATCCGCTCCACGGTGCCGCGCAACAGCGTCGCGAAATGCCCCGACATCGGCGCCACGATCAGCAGCTTCGGTCCGCCCGTCACGCCCTCGCGCGCGAAGCGCTTCAGCTGGCCGAACGGCTTCTGGACGACGATCTCCTCGGTGACCGCCACCTCGCGTCCGTCGATGATCGTGTGGTCCAGCCCGAACGCCGGCTTGCCGCGCGAGGCGGACGCGTGCGCGAACACCTCCAGCGCGGACGCCATTACCGGCCCGCCGCCCAGGTATCCGAACGGATTGGACGGGTTCTTCAACCAATTGGCGCCGAAGGTCGCCATCGCACTGGCAGACGCCAGCCACGACCGCTGAAACTCATAGGCATCGTACAGCATCGACATCCTTCCCGACCAACGGACCGGTTGTAAACCAAAACCCTTACGCTGCAACGCAACATCGACACAAAGGTTACATTACCCGCGTTAACGTGGCGCAACCGCCACATGACCCTTTCGTCACATACGACGCGCGCGCGCCCGCCACCATTGAGCCCCCCGCCCCCCGCCTGCTAGGGCGCGGCGCATGGCCACCGCTCCCGACGTCGCCCCTTCCCGCCGCATCGGCAACCTCGCGATGGTGTGGCACCACGCGCGGCGTTATCCGGCGCAGATCGCGGCGGCCTGCCTCGCGCTCGGGGTCACCTCGGCCGCGACGATCGCGATCCCCTACAGCTTCAAGCGCGTGATCGACCGCGGCTTCACCGGCGGCGGGTCGGAGGCGTCGGTTTCCTCCTCCTTCCATTACATGCTGATGATCGTGCTGGTGCTGGCGATCGGCACGGCGGTGCGCTTCTACTTCGTATCCTGGCTGGGCGAGCGGGTCGTCGCCGACATCCGCACCAGCGTGCAACGCCACCTGATGACGCTCAGCCCCAGCTTCTACGAGGAAAACCGCCCGTCGGAGATCGCCTCGCGTCTCACCGCCGACACCACGCAGATCGAGACGGTGGTCGGCTCCACCGTGTCGATCGCACTGCGCAACTGCTTCACCGCGATCGGTGGGCTCATCTACCTTTTCGCCATCTCGCCCAAGCTGGCGGGGATGCTGCTGCTCGGCATCCCGCTCATCATCGCGCCGATCGCGCTGCTGGGCAGGCGGGTGCGCAGCTATTCGCGCACCTCGCAGGACCGCATCGCCGACATCGGCGCGATCGCGACCGAGACGCTGGGCGCGATGAAGATCGTCCAGGCCTTCGGACAGGAGACGCGCGAGAGCGGGCGCTTCGCCGCCGCGGTGGAGGCGACGATGGCCGCGGCGCAGAAGCGCGTGGCGCTGCGCGCGGTCATGACCGCGATCGTCATCGGGCTGATCTTCGGCGCGATCACGCTGGTGCTGTGGGAGGGCGCGATCGACGTCGCCGCGGGCCGTCTGTCGGGCGGCGCGATCGCGGCGTTCGTGCTGACCGGCGGGATCGTCGCGGGCGCGTTCGGTGCGCTGACGGAGGTCTACGGCGACCTGCTGCGCGGCGCCGGCGCGGCGGGGCGCCTGTCAGAGCTGCTGGCCGAGCGCCCGTCGATCGCCGCCCCCGCCCGCCCGGTCGCGCTGCCGCAGCCGCCGCAGGGCCGCGTCGCCTTCGAGCAAGTCGAGTTCCGCTACCCCACCCGCCCCGACGTCGCCGCGCTGTACGACTTTTCGCTGGCGGTCGCGCCCGGCGAAACGCTCGCGGTCGTCGGCCCCTCCGGCGCGGGCAAGTCGACGCTGTTCCAGCTGCTCCAGCATTTCTACCAGCCCGCCGCGGGCCGCGTGACCGTCGACGGCGTCGACCTGCGCGATGCCGATCCGGCGCAGGTGCGCGCGCGCATCGCGATGGTGCCGCAGGAGACGGTGATCTTCGGCACCAGCGCGCGCGACAATCTGCGCTACGGCCGCTGGGACGCCGACGATGCCGCGATTTGGGCAGCGGCGGAGGCGGCGAACGCCGCCGACTTCCTCCGCGCCCTTCCCGACGGGCTCGACACGTTCCTGGGCGAAGGCGGTGCGCGGCTGTCCGGCGGCCAGCGTCAGCGCGTCGCGATCGCGCGCGCGCTGCTCCGCGACGCCCCGATCCTGCTCCTCGACGAGGCGACCAGCGCGCTGGATGCGGAAAGCGAGCGGCTGGTGCAGGACGCGCTCGACCGGCTGATGACCGATCGCACCACCATCGTCATCGCGCACCGTCTGGCGACCGTCCGCGCCGCCGACCGCATCGTCGTGATGGACGCCGGACAGGTCGTCGAGGAAGGCCGCCACGCGGACCTGACCGCCCGCGGCGGCCTCTACGCGCGGCTGGCGAGCCTGCAATTCCAAGACGCGTGAGCGGCCTGCACCCCGTCGCAGGCGGGACCTTTGCGAAAGCCTTCTATGTGCTCCTGCGCAGGCAGGAGCCCCGGGTTGCCGGTCCCATAAGGCGTTGTTCTGCTTGATCCTGGGCTCCTGCCTTCGCAGGAGCACGGCGTATACGCAGCGCGGTTTCCGCCGTCGTGCAAACGTCCCGCCTCCGCCGGGGAACAAGAAAGTGGCGTCCGCAAAACCCGATGACATGACCAGGGTGACGAGGGCATCAGCGGCTCGCCACCAATTCCCTCACCCCCGCGTCCCAAACCGGCTACATCCCGTGGCGTGATCCTCGCCCTCCTTCTCGCCACCGCCGCCCCCGCTGCCCCCCGCGCCGCTCCCGCCGCGACCCTCGCGCCCGATAGCGAGGCGCGCTGGGTTCCCTTCGACCTCACCCCGGGCAACCAGATCCGCTTCACCATGTCGCTCGACGATCGCCCCGTCACCGCGATCCTCGACACCGGGGTCAGCGTGTCGGTCCTGTCGCGCGACTATGCACAGCGCAACCGCGTCCCCGTCCGGCAGGAGGGCCGCGCCGACGTCATCGGCGGGTCGCTCGACGTCGGGCGCGCCGATACGCGCACGCTCGCCATCGGCGGGCTGACGCGCCGCGGTGGCAGCCTCGTCGTCGCCGACCTGCCCGCCGCCGCCACCCGCGGCGACAGCGGCGACCGGAGCGGCGTCGACATGCTCGTCGGGCGCGACCTGACCGCGCCATGGGCGCTCGACATCGACTATCAGGCGCGCCGCTTCCGCCTGTTGCGCAGCGGGCGGATGCCGTTCACCGGCGCCACCGCCCCACTGTCGATCGCCCCCGACCGCCAGCTGTACATGAGCGCGCTGACCATCGCCGGCCGCCGCGTCGCGCCGGTCGTCGTCGATACCGGCGACGGCGCCGCGGTAACGCTGTCCGCCGCCGGCTGGCGCACCGCCGGGCTGGGCACGCCCGCGACCACCGCCATCTCCTACGGCCTCGCCGGCGCGGTCGAGAGCGAATTGTCGATCGTCCCGCAGCTGTCGCTCGGCACCGCCGCCACGACCGGGGTGGAGGTGCGACGCGAGGCCGCAGGCGGCTTCTCCGATACGATCGGCGTCGCGGGGCGCATCGGATCCGGCCTGTTGCAGCGGTTCCGCGTCCTGCTCGATCCCGGCGCCGGCCACATGCTGCTGCGCGCGCTGCCCCCGGTCGCGGCGGAGCGATCGACCAGCGGTCTGCTCCTCGCCTTCACCCGCGATCGCCTCTCGGTACTTCACGTCATGCGCGCCAGCCCCGCCGCGACCGCCGGCTGGCGCGTGGACGAGGCGATCTGCGCGGTGGACGGCACGCCCGTGTCGCGCGCCTGGCTCGCCACCCCCGCCGCGCGCTGGACCACCGGCGCGCCGGGCACCACGGTGTCGCTGCGGATGTGCGACGGCACGGCGCGCACGCTGAAGCTCGCGCGCTTCTACTAGGCCGTATCGACGTTCGGGGCCGTCTCCCCACCTCCTCCGTCATTCCCGCTAAGGCGGGAATCCAGACACGCAGGTGGCGCGGTTCGATCCGCCACGGCAGCGTATCGGGATTCCGAACTCCGTGGGGTTGACGTCGGCCGGAGCCGAGACGCTTCCACGACCTATAAGTCGACTGTCGATCACCTACCCCTTCGCCGCCAGCAGCCCCAACACCGCCAGCGCGATCAGCGCCACCATCTGTACCGTGGTCCAGTCGACCCACCCGACCGCGTCGACCTCGGCACGGCGACGCCGGCGCGCGTCGCGCCAGCCCGCGAATACCGCCACCGCCAGCGCCAGAGCCGCGCCTACCGCCAACAGGACTTGCGCGTCGCTCATCGCTCCGCCAGCCTCATCCCACCACCCCTCAGGAGTTCCTTCCGCATGCCGCTATTCCGTCCCCTTTCCGTGCTCGCCGTGGCGTCGCTCGGCACCGCAGCGCTCGTCCATGCGGCGCCTGCGAGCAACCCCGCGGTCGCCCGCGCGATCGCCGCGCCCGAGCGCACGCCGGCGGAGCGCGCCCGCGACCGCTATCGCCACCCGGCCGAAACGCTCGCCTTCTTCGGCGTCACCCCCGCATCGAAGGTAGTCGAATTCTCGCCCGGCGGCGGCTGGTACACCGCCATCCTGGCGCGCGTTCCCGCGGGCAAGGGCAGCTACACCGCGCTGGTCCCGCCCAAGGGCGCGAAGGGCGCGCGCAAGATGCTGGCCGACAAGGGGCTGAAAGGCACCGTCGCCACGATCGATCCCGCCACCGGCACCACCGACGTGCCCGCCGGCAGCCAGGACGTCGTCCTCACCTTCCGCAACATCCACAATCTGACGATGGGTGGCGGCGACACCGCGGCGAAGGTGTTCAAGGCGTGGTTCGCGATGCTGCGCCCCGGCGGCACGCTGGGCATCGTCGAGCATCGTCTGCCCGAGGCGGCGGATACCGCGAAGGAGAAGGACAGCGGCTATCTGAAGGCCTCCACCGTTCGCCGTCTCGCCGAACAGGCCGGGTTCAAGCTCGCCGGCAGCAGCGACGTGAACGCCAACGCAAAGGATACCCACGACCATCCCAAGGGCGTGTGGACCCTGCCGCCGACCTATTCGCTCGGCGACCAGGACCGCGAGAAATACGCCGCGATCGGCGAGAGCGACCGCATGACCCTGCGCTTCGTCAAGCCGCGCTAGGGGTTCAGCCTCTCGCCCCGCAAGCCTCGTCACCCCGGACGTGTTCCGGGGGCCACCGCTCCGCAAGCTCAATAGCGTGCGTGCACGCGGCGCGGTGGATGCCGGAACACGACCGGCATGACGAAGGTGATGCTGGCACGGCAAACGTGCATTCCGCTATCACGCGCGCCGGGGCTCACTCGCCCAGCTTGTCGACCTTGTCGCGTAGTTGCGCCAGTTCCGCCTTCAACGCCGCGATTTCGCTGTCCTTGCTCCCCCCCGGCGCCGCCGCCGGCGCCGCAGGAGCGTCACCCGCCCCCGGCGCTGCCGCTTTGAACGCGGTCGCCGCCGCCTCGAACATCGCCATATTGTGCTTCGCCAGCTCCGCGAACGGCGACCCCGCGAACGCACCCTCCACCGCGGTCTTGAACTGCGCCTGATTGTCGCGGAAGCTATTCATCGACGCGTCCAGATAGCCCGGCACCATCGCCTGCATCGAATCGCCGTACAGCGCGATCAGCTGGCGCAGGAAGCCGACCGGCAGCATCGTCTGCCCGCGGCTCTCCTCCTCCATGATGATCTGGGTCAGGACGTTGTGCGTGATGTCCTCGTCGGTCTTGGCATCCACGACGCGGAATTCGCGCCCCTCGCGGGTCATCGCCGCCAGATGCTCCAGCGTGATGTAGGACGAGCTTTCGGTGTTATAGAGTCGGCGATTGGCGTATTTCTTGATGACCACCGCCCCGTCGCCACTGGCCTGCTTCTTCATCGCGCGAGTTCCCCATGACCGATCATCCATGCGGTATCGCACAAAATTCCGCGCCGCAACACGGACCCCGGCCACTGCCGCTCTTCATGGACATGCTGCGCAACGAAACCGCAGCATATCCACAGCGTCAGGCCGCCGCCCTCGCCGGCCTGCGCCGCTACCAGGCGGCGCCCCGCCCACGCCGTCGCATGAAGCCGGCACGCTTCCGCAAAGGCGCCGCCAGGCTGCGCGATCATGGCGGCGCCGGCCCCCACGTCGTCTTCGTCCCCTCGCTCATCAACCCGCCCTTCGTGCTCGACCTCGCCCCCGACCGCTCACTCGTCGAGCATGCGGTGCGGGCTGGCTTCCACGCCTGGCTGGTCGACTGGGGCACGCCGCGCCCACGCGACGCGTCGCTCGACCTCGCCGGCCATGTCGCCAAGCGCCTCGTACCGCTGCTGCGCAAGCTCGACGGGCCGGTGGTGCTGGTCGGCTATTGCCTCGGCGGCACGCTCGCCCTCGCCGCCGCGACGTTGCTGGGTGAGAAGGTCGCCGGCGTCGCCACCATCGCCGCGCCCTGGCGCTTTACGGGCTACGGCGACCCGGCACGTGCCGCGATGGCGTCCTTGTGGGAACAGGTGGAGCCCGCCTGCCGCGCCATGGGCATGCTGCCGATGGAGGTGCTCCAGACCGCCTTCTGGCGCCTCGACCCCGCTCGCACCGTAGCCAAGTACGAAGCGTTCGCCACCGCCGCCGACGACGCCGCCGCGCTCTTCGTCGCGCTGGAGGACTGGGCGAACGGCGGCGCGCCGATGACCTATGCCGCGGGCGCCGACATGTTCGACACGTTGCTCGCGCGCGACCGTCCGGGCGCCGGCGACTGGCACGTCGCCGGCCACGTCATCGACCCGCACGCGCTCGCCTGCCCCACGGTCGAATACGTCTCGCTCACCGACCGCATCGTCCCCGCCGCCACCGCCATCGATCTCCCCGACCGCCGCGACCTGGGCGCAGGCCATGTGGGGATGATCGTGGGCGGACGCGCCAGGGAGCAGCTGTGGGATCCGCTGACCGCGTGGATCACGCGCACCACTGTCACATTCACGCAACAATGACCGCAAAAACTAACATGGATATGAAAGGTAGATGAGAATCCGGTTGCCTCGGCTTGCGTGAAACCTTTCTCTCTGATGAACGGGTCATGTCGGCCCGCTCATAGGGGGTCTATGATGAATCACTTCCGCCTGCTGGGCGCGACGGCCTTGGCCGGGTCGCTCTTCCTTCCTGTCACGGCGCTCGCCCAGACGCCTTCGAGCTCCAGCCCTGCCGTATCCGCCGACCAGGCCGCCGAACGCGCCGAGGATGCCGTCAGCGCCGATGGGCAGGAACGCGACGACGGCAGCATCGTCGTTACCGGCACGCGTATTCCCCGCCCCGAAACCGATGGCGTGTTGCCCGGTGTTTCGGTCACGGCGCAGCAGATCGAGTCCCGCGGCTTCACCAACGTGGTAGAGGCGCTGAACGACATCGCGCTCGTCGGCGGTGGCGCCAGCGTGTTCAACAACAATAACGGCACGCAGGCGGCCACGTACGGCACCAGCTTCGTCGATCTGCTCGACGCGGGGACACAGCGCACCCTGACGCTCGTCAACGGCCGGCGTTTCGTCTCGGGCAACGCCGGCTCGCTCTTCGTTTACGGCAACGAAACCGGCAGCCAGGTCGACGTCAACGTCCTGCCCGCCACGCTGGTCGACCGGATCGACGTACTGACGGTCGGCGGCGCCGCGGCCTACGGCACCGATGCGATCGCAGGCGTCATCAACTACATCCTGAAGGACGACTATCAGGGGGTCGAGGTTCGCAGCGCCATGGGCGTGACCGAGCGCGGCGACGGTGAAACCTATCAGGTCAGCGCGCTGCTCGGCACCAATTTCGCGGACGGTCGCGGCAACGTCACCTTGTCGGGCGAATACACCTTCTCTGGTGGCCTTTCGATCGCGGACCGCGAATTCCGTCGCCTGTTGCCGAACAGCTACACCAATCCGCTCAACGGCAGCGTCCGCAACACGTCGTTTAATCCCGGCGCTCTGGCCACCGGCACCAACACCCCGTTCGTGTCGTCGGCGTCCGACGGTATCGCCTCGACGCTGTTCGGCAAGGACATCGTCAACAACACGATCAGCTACCCCGGCACGATCTTCAACGTCGCCAGCACGACGCTGTACACGCCCTATACGCCGATCACGTCCGGCTCGGGCGCGTCGCTGGTGACGACCAACTTCATCACTTTCACCAACGGCCTGTCGCCGGTCGGCGCCACGGTTCAGGGAACGACACCGTCCGGCAGCGTCGCAAGCATTGCGACGCGCAACAACGGCTATGTCGTGCCCACGTCGCAGTTGATCCTCGGAACGCCGGGCGCGTCGTACATCACCGGCAATGGTCTGAACGGCCGCACGACGCAGGCGACCAACGTCCCCTTCACGACGTTCGCCCCCACCAGCCTGCCGAGCAACGTGACCGCCGCATCGGTGTTCGCCGCTTACGGCGTGACCGCGCCGGCCGGCTCCACCGCCGCGCAGCAATCGACGCTGGCGGCCGGCATTCTGGCGGCGAACCGCTTCACGGCGCGTGAGTTCCTGGCCGCCAACCCCACCGTCAACCCGAACTATTTCATCGGCACTTTCTCGCCGTTCGTGCCGCGTGTCGCCAACACCGACACGACGCTGGTCAGCGTGAAGGTGAACGGCGGGACGACGCAGGTTCCGGTGAACCAGGTGCTGCCGTTCGTGGCGGTTCCCCTGGAATTCACCGCCAACGGCAATATCCGGCAGTACACCGCCACCGGCGCCCTCTCGTCCACGTCGCCGCTTACGCTGTCGGCGGCGCAAGGGTCGACCGGCGGCAATCGCAACGCGATCAGCTACAGCTACCTGCGCCCGCAGTCGGAACGCTACGTCACGAACCTCATCGGTCACTTCGACATCAACGATGAGATCACCTTCTTCACCGAGAACACCTATGCCAAGTCGCGCAGCTCCATTCTGCGCAGTTCGGCGAGCACGAACAGTGTGACGAACGGCGCCGAAAACGCGGCGTTGCTGCTGAACTACAACAATCCGTACCTCGATCAGGCGGACCGGCAGGCGCTCGACGCGGTCGGCATTTCGCCGACCGCCGCGAACGGCGGCAACTTCATCGTCACCCGCTACAATCAGGACATCTTCGGCGACAACCGCCAGTCGAACCAGAGCGAGACGTTCCGCGTCGTGGGCGGCCTGCGGTCGAAGTTCGAAGTGCTGGGTCGCCAGTGGAACGCGGAGGTGTCGGCCACCTACGGCCGTGTCACCGGCATCACCCGCACCACCAACATCAACGACATCGAATATCAGCTGGCACTGGATTCGGTCCTCGACCCGACGACGAACACCATCCGCTGCCGTTCGCAACTGTTCCCGTCGCAATACCTTGGCCGCACGCCCATCGGGGTCCAGCGCAACATCACGCGCCTGCCCGGCGCGGACGGCGTCCCGACCGAGCAGTTCGTCACGCCGACGATCACGCAGGCGATGATCGATTCGTGCCAGCCGCTCAATCCGTTCGGCTACGATCAGATGTCGGCGGAATCGAAGCGCTACGTCCGCCAGGACGTCGAATTCCGCAACCGCGGGGAGCAGACGTTCCTGCAGGCGATCTTCTCGGGCACGCTCGTCGACCTGCCGGCAGGACCGCTCGGCATCTCGGGCGCTGCGGAGTATCGCAAGGACCAATTCAGCTTCCAGACCGGGCTGCTCAACCGGCTGGGCCGCAGCCGCACCGCCCCCTCGGCGAACAGTTCCGCCTTCACCGAGACGTATGAGGTCGGTGGCGAGGCGCGGATTCCGATCACCGGCCCCGACTTCCTGGGCTTCGTGGGCGCGCTGGAATTCAGCCCCGCCATCCGCGTGACGCAGCAGAGCGGTCGCGCGGCGACCTATCGCAATCTGGCGGGTGCGCTGGTCACGCCCAAGTCCGATGGCGATCCGGCGACGATCTATTCGCTGGCGGGAACGTGGCGGCCGATCCGGGACATCCAGTTCCGCGGCAATTACACCCGTTCGGTCCGTCAGCCGTCGATGGTCGAGCTGTTCCTGGGCGGGCAGCCGGTGTTCACGACGCCGACCGATTTCTGTAGCCAGGCCAATATCGACTCCGGCTCCAGCACCGCGGCGAAGGCCAATCGTCGCAACAACTGCACCGCGGCGGTGATCTCCTCGGGCGTGATCGGCGCCAATGGCCAGCCGATCACGACTGCCGACGATGCGAAGACGTTCCTGTCGACCTACGTTCCCGCTGGGATCAGCCTGCCCGGCAGCTATTCGGGGACGACCGACCTGACACCGGAGCGCGGCGAGAGCTGGACCGTGGGCGGCGTACTGACCCCGCGTTTCCTGCCGGGCTTTACGCTGTCGGTCGATTACATCGACCTGACGATCCGCGACGTCATCACCCCGACCGGTCTCGGACAGGCGATTCAGGCGTGCTACGACAGCCCGACCTATCCCAACACCACGGCGCAGGTGGGAACCAATCTGTGCCCGTCCTTCTCGCGCGGCACCGATTTCCAGGTGCAGCCAGGCTATTCGCTCGGCTTCCTCAACCTGGGTGCCACGAAGATCCATGCGCTGAACATCTCGGGCAGCTACCCGCTGTCGCTGGGCAACAAGGGCACGCTGACGCTGCGCGGCAACGCCTACCATCTGCTGACGTACAAGGATTCGTCCGCAGGCGACTTCAGCGACTCGGTGGAGACCGCAGGTTCCTACACCATCGCGACCGGCATCAATCGCCCGAAATGGCGCCTGACCAGCACTGCGCGCTACGAATATGACAGCGTCTTCGCGCAGGTCGCATTCCAGTGGCAGAACGCGACCCGACTGTTCATCAGCGGCGCGCCCGGCACCAGCGAAGTCTACGTCGACAATGCCATCCCCGCGGTAGGTCGCTTCGACCTGACGCTCGGTGGCGACGTCAACGATCGCTTCCGGATGCAACTGACGGTCACCAACCTGACCGACAAGATCGTTCCCGGCAACTTCGACGGCAACGGCTTCCTGAGCGGCAATTACATCGATCAGGCGGGTCGCCGCTTCCTCATCCAGGCGAAGGCGCAGTTCTGATCGCGTCCCGACCCTGACATGCTACAGGGCCGCTCCTCCCCGGGGCGGCCCTTTTCTTATCCCCACACCCGCACGAACCGCGTGCCCAGCCCGGTCAGCAGCTCGTACTGGCTCATCCCGCTCGCCGCCGATGCGCGCGGCAGGTCCGGCTCCAGCGCGACCCAGTCGCCCTCGCCGACGTCGGCATCGCTCACGTCCAGCGCGATCAGGTCCATCGATACGCGCCCGATCACCGGCAGCACCGCCTCGCCCGCCAACGCGCGCCCGCGGTCGGAAAAGCCGCGCCAATAGCCGTCGGCATAGCCCAGGTTGACGATCGCCACCGCAGTGTCGCGCGGCGCGCGCCACGTCGCGTTATACCCCACGGTTTCGCCCGTGCGCACCACGCGCCGTTGCAGCACCTCCGCCTCGATCGTGACGACGGGACGCAGCCGCGCCGCCAGCGCCGGCACGGGCACGCCACCGTACACCGCCAGCCCAGGCCGGGTCAGGTCGAAGGCATAGTCCGCCCCCAGCGCGATCCCGGCCGAGTTGGCGAGGCTCATCCGCGCCGCCCCCGTCCGCCCGGCAAGCGCGGCGAAGGCCGCACACTGCCGCGCGTTCATCGCGCTGTCCGGCTCGTCCGCGCAGGCCAGATGGCTCATCACCGTGTCGACCGCCAGCCCGTCGAGCAGCCCCGCCGCCACGTCCTGCGGCGATACGCCCAGCCGGTTCATGCCGGTATCGACCATCACGTCGCACGCGCGCCCGGCGCCTGCCTGGCGCCACCGCGCCACCTGCGCGGGCGAGTTCAGCACCGGGCGCACATCCGCCGCCCCGACCAGCGGCAGGTCGTCTTCGCGCACGCCGTGCAGCACCGATACCCGAGCCCCCAGCCCGGCGACCGACGCCGCCTCGGCCCAGGTGGCGACGAACAGATCGCGACAACCCGCCGCGATCAGCCGCGTCGCCACGTCGCGCCCCCCCAGCCCATAGCCATCCGCCTTCACCGCCGCCCCGCAGGCCGCGCGCCCGCTCATCGCGGCGAGCGCGCGCCAGTTGCCGGTCAGCGCATCGGTGGAAAGGCGCAGGCGGTTGGGGCGGCGTTCGGCGGCATCGGACATGCCCCGCGGTTAGCGCGTCACGCGCGCTCACGCCACCGCGGCGCCGTCGCGATCATCCTTCAGCCCGAATGCGGCGACCAGCAGCGCCAGCACCACCACACACCACGTGTACCACAGCCCGGCATAGGGATCGCCCGTCCTGGCGACGATATACTGGCTGATGAACGGCAGGAATCCGCCGAAATAGCCCGTCCCCAGATGATAGGGGATCGACAGCGAGGAATAGCGGATCGCCGGCGGAAACATCTCGCTCAGCAAGGCCGCGACCGGGCCGTAGGTGATCCCCGAGAGCAGCGACATGGCGACGATGGCCACGAGGATGAGGGCGATATTGCCCGCGGACGGCACCACCGGGGTCAGGTCGTAGCCCGCGCGCGCCAGCGCCGCATCGATCCGCTCGTTCGGCACCCCCGCCAGCGCCGCCTCTCCCGCGTCGATCACCGATCGCCCGCCGATGGTGACGTCGAGCACCGACGCCTTTTGCGTGGTGTAGGGCACACCCTTCCTCGACAGATGGTCCAGGATCTTGCCGCACGCGAACGGCTGCACCTTCGCGAATGGGGAATATTCGCAATCGGCGCCCGACACGACGACCGGCTGCGTCTCCGCCGCGCGCGCCAGCCCGGGATTGGCGGCACTCCCCATCAACCAGAAGATCGGAAAGAGGAAGATCAGCGTCAGCACATAGCCGACCATGATCGGCTTCTTGCGCCCCACCTTGTCGGACAGGTGCCCGAACAGCAGGAACCATCCCACCCCCGCCGCCACGCCGACGCCCGTGATGACCTGCGCCAGCGTCTCCTCGACCCGCATCGTCGTCTGCAGGAACGACAGCACCGTGAACATCGCGGTGTACCAGATCACGGTCAGCCCCGCCGCGATGCCGAACAGCGCGACGACCATCCGCTTGACGTTGCCGGGATAGGTGAAGCTCGCCTTGATCGGGTTCGCCTCGCGCTCCCCCGCGGCGCGCATCTTCTGGAAAACCGGGCTCTCCGACAGCTTGAGCCGCATCCACAGCGAGATCGCGAGCAGCACGATCGAGAAGACGAACGGGATTCGCCACCCCCACGCCGCCCACATCTCCGCCGACATGACCGCCTTCACCAGCAGGATGACCGCCAGGCTCAGCAGGAACCCGCCGACCACGCCCGCCTGAATGAAGCTGGTGTAGAAACCGGCACGCTTCTTCGGCGAATGTTCGGCGACATAGACCGCCGCGCCGCCATATTCGCCCCCCAGCGCCAGCCCCTGCGCGACGCGCAGCAGCAGCACGATGGCCGGCGCGGCGAAGCCGATCGTCGCGGTCGTGGGCGTCAGCCCGACGCCTGCGGTCGCGATCCCCATCAGCGTGATCGTGACCAGAAAGGTGTATTTGCGCCCCAGCCGGTCGCCCAGATAGCCGAATAGCACCGCCCCCAGCGGCCGGAAGCCGAACCCGACCGCGAAGCCCGCCCAGGCGAGCAGCGTCTGCACCGTCGCGTTCCCCGCCGGAAAGAAGGCGCGCCCGATGATGCCGGAGGCGGCCAGCGTGCCGTAGATGAAGAAGTCGTACCATTCGAACACGGTGCCCAGCGCGGAGGCGGAGATCACCAGCTTGATGTCCGCGCCGCTCGGCGCGTCGGTATGCATGTCGCTGGCGCTCGCCATCGTATCCCCCTCCATCGTGCCTTCCGGTTTACCCGCGCTTGCGCGCGCGGCAAGATAGGGCGATGCGCATCCTGATCCTCTATGGCTCGTACCGGGCCGACCGCATGGGCATCCGCCTCGCCCGCTTCCTCACCGATCGCTTCGCCGCGCTGGGACATCAGGCGACGCTGATCGATGCCAAGGCGGTCGACCTGCCGATGCTCGACCGCATGTACAAGGAGCATGACAAGGGCGCCGCCCCGCCCGCGATGGAGGCGCTGGCGCAGCAGATCCGGGATGCCGACGCCTTCGTCTTCGTCACCGGCGAGTACAATTGGGGGCCGCAGCCGGGGCTCAAGAACCTGACCGATCATTTTCTGGAGGAATGGTTCTGGCGCCCCGCCGCGATCGCCAGCTACTCCGCCGGCAGGCTGTCCGGCGCACGCGCCAATTCGATCTGGCATGCGATCCTCCCCGAAATGGGAATGCCGGTGATCCCCAGCACGCTGACCGTCGGCAAGATCGCACAGACGCTCGACGACGAGGCGCGGCCGACCGGCGACGCGGGCGCCTCGCTGGAGCGCGCCTTCACCCGCTTCGCGCGCGACCTGTTGTGGTGGGCGGAGGCGGCGGCGACACAACGCACGACGAACGCGCCACCCTATTGAAGCCGCCGCCGCGCTGGGGCATCGCCGCGCGACGAGGGGAGAAGAGCGTATGCAGCGGTTCGACGTGGTGATCGTGGGGGCGGGTCATGCCGGCGCACAGGCGGCCATCGCACTGCGCCAGCGCAAGTTCGAGGGGACGATCGCGCTGATCGGCGACGAGCCCGAACTTCCCTACGAACGCCCCCCGCTGTCGAAGGAATATCTGGCGCGCGACAAGCCGTTCGAGCGCATCCTGCTGCGCCCCGCCGCCTTCTGGACCGACAAGCAGGTCACGATGCTCCCCAATACCCGCATCGACGCGGTCGATCCCACCGCGCATCAGGTGACGAGCGCGAACGGCGAGACGATCGAATACGGTACGCTGATCTGGGCCACCGGCGGCAGCCCGCGGCGGCTGACCTGCACCGGCCACGACCTGATCGGCGTCCACGGCGTGCGCACCCGCGCCGATGTCGACCGCCTGATGGACGAGCTGCCCGCGACCGAGCGCGTCGTGGTCATCGGCGGCGGCTATATCGGGCTGGAGGCTGCTGCGGTCCTCACCAAGCTCGGCAAGCACGTCACCCTGCTGGAGGCGCTGCCGCGCGTGCTGGCGCGCGTCGCGGGCGAGCCCCTGTCGCGCTTCTACGAGGCGGAGCATCGCGCGCACGGCGTCGACGTCCGGCTGGAGGCGGCGGTCGACTGCATCCTGGAGGCGGACGGCCGCGCCACCGGCGTGCGGCTGGCGGATGGCGAGGTGCTGGCGTGCCAGATGGTGATCGTCGGCATCGGCATCGTGCCGGCGGTCGCCCCGCTGCTGGATGCGGGCGCGGCGGGCGGCAACGGGATTGCGGTCGACGCCTCCTGCCGCACCACGCTCGCGGACGTCTTCGCGATCGGCGACTGCGCGCTCCATGCCAACGGCTATGCCGACGGCGCCGAGATTCGGCTGGAATCGGTGCAGAACGCCAACGACCAGGCCAATACCGTCGCCAAGGCGCTGACCGGCGCGGAGGAAGCCTATGACGCGGTGCCGTGGTTCTGGTCGAACCAGTACGACCTGAAGCTCCAGACCGTGGGCCTGTCGACCGGCCACGACCAGGCGATCCTGCGCGGCGACCCCGCCACGCGCAGCTTCTCGCTGGTCTATCTCAAGGGCGGCAGGGTGATCGCGCTCGACTGCGTCAACGCCACCAAGGATTACGTCCAGGGCCGCGCGCTGGTCATCGGCCGCGCCGAAATAGCGCCGGAAAAGCTGGCGAATGCGGCGATGCCGCTGAAGGAAATGGCGTGACCCTCTCCCCTCCCCTTCAAGGGGAGGGGTCGGGGGTGGGGTGATTGTAGCGCGCGTCGCTAGTCTCATCCCCCACCCCAACCCCTCCCTCAAGGGAAGGGGCTACGACCCTCAATAATCCCGCGACACCCGCACGTTCCCGCTCTGCCGCCCCAGCGTCGAGATTGACGACAGCAGCGACAGCCACCGCGTCACCTGGAACTCCACCCGCGTCGCCGAATAGCCCTGCCCGTCGGTGATGATCTCCGCATAGACGCGCCGCGTCACATATTTGCCCGCCGCGATCGACGTGCCCTGCCCGGTCTGCGGATCGGCGGGCAGGATGCGCAGCCGGTCCAGCCCCGCCGCGCGCCGCACCGCGTTGATCGGGTTCAGCCCGTTGCCGCCGTTATGCAACGCCGCCACCGCGGAGGCGAGCTGCAACGCCTCCGGCGCGGACAGGTTGGTGATCGAGGTGCCGAACAGCAGCCGCGACAGCAATTCGTCCTGCGGCAGCGCGGGCACGCTGGTGAAGGCGATCTCGGGCTTGGCCGCCACCCCCGTCACGCGGATCGTCGCATTGACGCCATTGGCGTTCGCATTCGCCTCGATATCCAGC
Organism: uncultured Sphingomonas sp.; assembly: GCA_913774925.1. Classification (GTDB taxonomy): domain Bacteria; phylum Pseudomonadota; class Alphaproteobacteria; order Sphingomonadales; family Sphingomonadaceae; genus Sphingomonas. The sequence goes on from CAJYKB010000015.1 coordinate 27,173, forward strand.
GCCGGGTTCGCCGGCACCTCGCCCGCGAAGCGGATGACGCCGCGCGACAGCTCGAACTCGCGGCCCGCGAACTCATAGTCGCCGCGCACCAGATCGGCGCGCCCGGTGATCGCCGGGTTCGTGGGCGTGCCCCCGATCGTCACGTCGGTGGTCCATTCGCTCGACAGGCCGAGGCCCGTGACCATCAGCCCGTTGCGCGCCTTGGCACGGATGGCCAGCTTCCACGGCGCCGCCGCTTCGTCGTCCTCCACCCCGCCGCCGTCGGGCAGATTGATCTCGCGGATGTTCAGCTGCGGCACCGCGCTCGCCACCGTCGCCTGCCCCAACCGGTAGCGGCTGGCGTCCAGCGTCACGTCGCCGCTGATCGTTCCGCCCACCCCGTCCGACCGGAACGCGATCGGCCCGCTGACCGTCGCGGCGATGTCGTCGCGCTCGATCATCGCCGCGCGCTCCGCATTCAGCCGCAGGTCCAGCGCCACCCCGCGTCCGCCCGCGAAGTCGAACGCGCCGGTGCCGGAAACCTTGCCCTTGCCCGCGTCCGCGCTGAACGACTGCACCTGCAGCCGCGATCCGGCGAACCGCCCCTCCGCGCGCACGTTGCTCAGCACCGTGCCCGTCACCGCGCTGGTGATCCGCCCGCCGCTCGCGCGCACCACGCCGCGCAGCTGCGGGTTGGCCACCGTCCCGCTCACGTCCGCCGCGATCGCGACCGGCCCGGACAGGTCGAACAGCTCGACCCGCGTCAGCCGCCACAGCGTGTCCGCCGGTCCGCTGTAGCGTAGCTGCGCGAACAGCCCCGCGCGCGTCAGCCGTTCGAATCCGTCACCGGGCCCGAGCGGCTTCAGCAGCGCCTGCGCCCGCCCCACGGTGCGCCCACCCGACGCCATCACCATCCGCACGCCCGCCTGCTGCGCGGTCAGCACGCCCGCCACGCCCAGGTCGATCGGGGTCGAGGAGGTCAGCAGCCCCGACCGCGTCAGCCCGCGGATGATGAGGTTCGTGCGCCCGGTCGGCGCCGCGCCGTCGCGCAGGTCCAGCGCGATCTCGCCCGAGGCGGTGCCGCCCAGCCCCAGCCCGGCATAACCGATATCCAGCACCGCCAGCGGCAGGTTGGCCAGCGTCCCCCGCAGCGATGTCGCGTCCTCGCCGAACCGCCCGGACACCTCCGCCGCGCCGCCGGCAAAGGCCAGCTTCGTCGGCGCGAGCACCCACGCGTCCCCGTCACGCCGCAGCACCGCGGGCGTCTCCAGCCGGATCGGCCGCTGCCCGACCTGCCCCTGACCGCGCACGGTATAGGTGCCGCCCGCGAGCGTCGCGATCGTCTGGATGGCGAACCCCGCACCGCGCGATCCCGCGACGGAGGCACGGATTTCGCCATCCTCCCCCGTCAGCCGCACGTTGCCCGCGAACCGCGCCAGCGACAGCGCGCCACGCCTGAGGCCGCTCCCCGTCACGGTCGCCTCGGTCCGCGCCCCCGCGGGATCGAGCAGCACCGAAAGGTCGACCCGCGCCTGCCGCACCGTCGCCCACGTTCCCACTCGCGCGTCGCGCGCCTCGATCCGCCCCGCGATCCGCTGCACGCCGTTCTCGGGCGTCAGGTCCAGCGCCCCCGACAGCCCGCCGCCCGCGATAATCAGCCGCCCGCGGAAACCGCCCTCGACGATATCGAGCGCCCCCGACGCGCGCGTGCCGCTTACGTCCAGCCGCGCCACCACCACTCGTGCCTGACCGCCGCCCGGCGGCAGCAGGATGTTGCCCGACGCGGCGAACGGCCCCAGCCGCGACTGCCCCGCCGCGGTGAAGGCGAACCCCTGCGCATCGGGGTCGAGGTGCGCCCGCACGTCGCGCAGCCCCATCGCGGCATTGGGCCGGTCGAAGACCAAGTCGATCGTCGGCCGCTCGATCCGCCCGTCCAGTTTCAGCCGCAAATTGCCATAGCTCGCCTGCCGCCCCGCGCCCTCAAAATGGAACGTCCCGTCGCGCCGCCGATAGCCCGTCCCCGCCAGCCGGATGTCGCGCGCGGTCAGCCGCAGGTCGGTGAAGTGCAGGATACCGTCCGGCGTCCGCTCCAGCAACGTCTCGACCCGCGGCAGCCCGCCCGCCAGCGAGCGGAAGAACGCATTGTCCAGCCGCAGCATCTGCGCCGTCCCGCGCCCGACGACACGCGTGCCCTTGCCCCCCGGTCCCGGCACGACGTTCAGCCGCGATTGCACGTCGACCACGCCCAGCCCGGGGATCAGGTAGCGCCCCAGCCCGCCGTTCAGCGCCACGTCGAACCGCCCGGTGCGCAGGTCGACCGTCAGCCCGACCCGCCCGGTCAGCTTGTCGGAACGCAGCCGCAGATCGTCCCCGGTCAGCATCCGTGCGGTCACCCGCAGCACCCCGGCCACCGACAGGTTGCGCAGAATGCCCCCCGCGACATCGCCTACCCCCGTCACGCGCTGCGCAGTGAAGGCGACCGGCACGCTCACCGGCGATCGCGACCAGCGTCCCCGCCCGGCCGCGCGCGCACCCTCGAACCCGGTCTGATCGAACGAGAAGCGCGGCGCGCTCAGCCGATAGTCAAAGCGGAACGTGCGGAAATCGCCGTCCACGATCGCACGCAGCCGCAGGTCGCGGGCGCGCATATTGCGGAACAGCGCCTCCGGGCGCAGCAGCCGGGCGGTGATGCGGACGTTGCCGAACCGGCTCCGCGCGAGATCGACCACCCCGCACGCCTCCGCCGCGAGCGAGGGCGAGCGCATCGCCACCTGCCCGTCGAGCCGCCGGTTCGCGAACGTCGCCGCGCCGTTCACCGTCACCCGGTTCGTCGTCAGACTCTGCAACTTGCCGCGCGTGACGCGGTGCGGCTCGATCGTCCCGATCAGCGTGTAGCGGCCCCCGCGCTGCGACAGCGCCAGGTCGGCGAGCGGCGCACCGCCCGCCTCCGCCACCGCACGCCCCTGCCACGCGCGCCAGTCGCCATCGCCTCCCACGTCCAGCGACACCGCGCGGTTCAGCCCGGTCAGCTTCGCCAGCACCCCGCCGGCCGTACCCCGCACCCGCGCGTCCAGGTCGAAC
>CAJYKB010000016.1 GCA_913774925.1 uncultured Sphingomonas sp.
GGATCAGGAAGGGGCGGTCGGGATGGACCGCGTTGCGCGGCAGCGACACCAACTCGCTCGCGCGCAGCCCGCTGCCGTAGAGCAGCTCCATCAGCGCCGCGAGCCGCAGGTCGGTCGCGACCGGCGGCTCGCGCGCCAGCCGCTGCTCGATGGTCTCGAACAACCGGTCGACATCGGCATGGCTCAGCGTACGCGGCAGGGCACGCCGCGTGCCCGGGCGCGGCAACGCCGGCGACGGATCGTCGGCGCGATCCCCCTCGTCGACCAGAAACCCGAAGAAGCGCCGCAGCGCCGCCGCCTTTCGCGCGACCGTGGCGTGCGACAGGTCGCGCCATTCCTCCGCCAGCCGCCCCAGTGCGGCGGCATCGGCGCAGCCAAGCGCGCCCTCCAGCACCTCCGACGCCAGCGTCAGGTCGCGGCGATACGCGGCCAGCGTATTCGCCGCCGCCCCCGCCTGCGCCGCCATCATCTCCAGGAACCGCTCGATGGCGTCGCGGTCGGTCACATCGCGTACTCGTCATCCCCGCGCAGACGGGGATCCAGACGCGCTACCGTCGCGGCTCCGTCAACAAAGGTCAGCGTATCTGGATTGACGCCTGCGCGGGAACGACGGGAGGCGACTACCCCCCCCATCACCCGACCCGCGCGATCGCCTCCGCGGCGATCATCCGCGCCTCGCCGTCCAGCCCGACCGCGCGCAGGCTGGAGACGACGCGGTACAGCGCGGCCGGCGGGATGCCGCTCCACCGCCCGCTCTGCATCCCCACCGCGGCGAGCAGCAGGACCGTACCCGGCTGCCGCTCCCGCGCGGCGCGGTCGATCGCGCGCGTCCAGCTGTTCTCCGCGCCGATCCGCACGTCCAGCGACGACGCGCGCGCCTCCATATCGCCCTGCGACAGCCGCCCCAGCCCCGCCAGCCCGGCGAAGAACAGCTGCCGCTTGCGGGCCGCCAGCGGCCCCTCGGGCGCATAGGTGCCGACGACGCCGCCCGGCGCCTGCGCCACCGCATCGGGATCGGCGAGCAACAGCATCGCCCATGCGTCGCTGCCCTCCTTCACCTGCCCGCTCCACCGCATCGCGGTGCGGTCGAGCCCCGCGGTCAGCATCGACGCCACGACCCGGTCGGCCCGCACGTCGTCCTTCACCACCGGCAGGCGTCCCGCGGCATGCGCAGTCAGGACCAGCCGAGCATAGCGCGCGGCGGGCGTCTCCGCCTCGTCCCACAAGCGCTGCATCGCATCCAGCCGCGACCGCGCGTCGCCTGCGGCATAGGCATCGCGCAATGCATTGGCGGTCCGCGTCAGCGGCGCGGGCATGTCGTCCGCATCGCCCAGCGCGGAATACAGATCGACCAGCGCCGCGCTGGAGATCACCCCCATCGCCGCCGCCGCCTCCGCCGGAACCGCGCGCTCCGCCAGCGGAATCCCCGGTGCCAGCGCGCGCCATCCCGATACCTGACCGCCCACGGTCGCATACAGGTCATCGGGGATCGCCACCCCCGTCGCGGTGGCGAGGCCGAAGCGCCACGCGGTCAGCTCCGTCACCGGCGCCCATTCGATCGTGATCGCCTGCCGGCTGTTGAGGCCCGCGCCCATCACCTTCTGCGCCAGTTGCAGGTCGACCCCGCTGGCCACCCGCCTGCGACGAACGTCGGCGATCAGCGCCTGCGACCGCGCATTGCCGGTCAGCCCGGCGCACATCGCCCGCGCCACGATCCAGCCACGCTCGCTGTTGCCGGCCGCATCCGCCAGCGGGCACAGCCCGCCGGGGTCGCCGGTGGCGAGCGCGGCCTGCATCCACACCTGCCGCAGCTTGGGCGTGATGCGGTCGGTGTCGACCGCCTGCACCACCGCGCGCGCATCGACCGCCTCGCCCATGCGCAGCAGCAGCCAGGCACGTTCCGCGGCGAAATCCGCGCCCCCCACGCCCGCGGGCGTATCCACCCGCGCCACCAGCATCCGGCGCAGCGCGATCGACAGCCAGCGCGACGGCAGCGGCGCCGACAGCCGGCGCATCAATATCTCCAGATACGGCCCACTCGCCGCACCGAACACATCTCCCGCGAACGCATCGCTCGCCCCGACGCGTGCCAGCGAGCGGCGTGCGAATGCCGGCATCTCGTAGCGCGGCGTCGGCAGCGGCGACGGGCTGGCGCTGGGCGACGGCAGCGGCGACGGTACGCCGCTGGGCGTCGGCAGCGGCTGTACCATCGGCACCCCGCCGCCGGTGGCGGACGCGACCGGCGCAGGCGCGCGCGGCGCCGCGCTGGACGCGGGCGACGGGTCGGAGAAGCCCGGCGGCAGCAGCGATTCGGGGCGTTCCTGCGCGACGGCGGCGGCCGCGGCGACAAACGCCGTGGCTGCCGTCAGCAGCGCGCGCCTAGCTCGCGAGGTTGCCAAGCTCGACCGCCTTCTCGATGCGCGTCGTCGGCTGCTCGGTGGCGCGACCGGCCAGGAAGAACAGCGCGCCCAGCACGATGGCCAGCAGCACCACGACGGAGACGATCAACCGAGACATCACTACTTCCCCGTCACTATACTCACGCATCCGCCACGATCCGTACGGCATCGCCGCTGGCGAAGCGCGCACCGTCGGTTGCCGACGCCGACGTGCGCTGTATAGCCGGGCGGACGATGTTGCAAAGCCCACCCGTGACCGATGACGCGCCATCCCCCGTGTGGAAGGGGCAGCCGATCGTGCTCGTCGGGCTGATGGCGACGGGCAAGTCGACGATCGGGCGCCGGCTGGCGACCCGGCTCGGCCTCCCCTTCGTCGATGCCGATACCGAGATCGAGGTGGCGGCGGGCATGTCGATCAGCGACATCTTCGCGCGCTTCGGCGAACCGCATTTCCGCGACGGCGAGCGGCGCGTGATCCAGCGGCTGATCGACGGCCGGCCCAAGGTGATCGCGACCGGCGGCGGCGCCTTCGTCAATGACGACACGCGCGCGCTCATCCTGGCGGAGACGCTCGCGATCTGGCTCGATGCGCCGATTTCGGTCCTGGCGGAGCGTGTCGGGCGGCGCGACACGCGCCCGCTGCTGCGCGGCAAGGATCCGGCGAAGGTGCTCGGCGAGCTGGCGGCGGTGCGCAACCCGCTCTACGCGCTGGCGCCGCTGCGGATCGAGAGCGGCCACAGCCCGCACGAAACGACGGTGCGCGCGATCCTGGAGGCGATAGGCAAGTGACGATCATTCCCGTGGCGCTGGGCGAGCGCAGCTACGACGTGCGCATCGAGGGCGGCATATTGGCGCGGGCTGGCGAATGGCTGGCGCCGATCGCCGGAAGGCGCGCGATGACGATCGTCGCGGACGATAATGTCGCCCTCCATCTCGCCACGCTCGGCCGCTCGCTCGACGCCGCGGGAATCGCGCACCACGACGTGGTCCTCCCCGCGGGCGAGGGATCGAAGAGCTGGGCCACGCTGGAGCGGCTGACCGACCGCCTGCTGGAATTGGGCACCGAGCGCGGCGACCATGTCATTGCGCTGGGCGGCGGGGTGATCGGCGACCTGGTCGGCTTCGCCACCGCGATCCTGAAGCGCGGCTGCGGCTTCGTGCAGATCCCCACCACCCTCCTGTCGCAGGTCGATTCGTCGGTCGGCGGCAAGACGGGGATCAACGCGCGTGCGGGCAAGAACCTGATCGGCGCGTTCCATCAGCCGAAACTGGTGCTGATCGATCCCGACGTGCTCGACACGCTGCCGCTGCGACAGGTCCGCGCCGGTTATGCCGAGGTGGTGAAATACGGGCTGATCGACGATGCGGCCTTCTTCGCCTGGTGCGAGGCGAACGGCCCCGCGCTGCTGGCGGGCGACCGCGACGCACGCACCCATGCGATCGCGCAATCCGTCGCCGCCAAGGCGCGGATCGTCGGCGAGGACGAGTTCGAGACGAAGGGACGCCGCGCGTTGCTCAATCTGGGCCACACCTTCGGCCATGCGCTGGAGGCGGAGGCGGGCTTTTCCGACCGGCTGCTCCACGGCGAGGCAGTGGCGGCGGGCTGCGCGCTCGCCTTCGGCTTCTCCGCTGCGACCGGGCTGTGTGCGCGCGAGGATGCCGAGCGCGTCGCCGCGCACTGGCGGGCGAGCGGGCTGCCGGACGGTCTGTCGGCGGCCGGGGTCGACGCGCCGGCCGCGCGATTGGTCGAGCACATGCGCCACGACAAGAAGATGGCGGCGGGCACGCTGCCGTTCCTGCTGGCACGCGGAATCGGCCAGACCTACCTCGACCGAACGGTGGACCTGACGCGCGTCGAGTCGTTTCTGGCGGCGGCGAACTGATCCGACGCGCGTACCTCCACCCCCGTTCGCCCTGAGGATAGGCTGAGCGAAGTCGAAGCCTCGTTTCGAAGGGCACGCGCGGTGCTTGTGCTTCGAGACGGCATTTCGACAGGCTCAATGCCTCCTCAGCACGAACGGAGGTTTGGATATGCAGGCGTGAGCGCAAGGCCACCGTACGCCACCGCGCGGAACGCCCCCTCCCGCAACCCGTTACCGCACCTGATCCCCATCAGGAGCCCCCCATGCCCTATATCAAGACCCGCGACGGCACCGACATCTACGTGAAGGACTGGGGCCAGGGCCGTCCCGTCATCCTGATCCACGGCTGGCCGCTGTCGTCGGACAGCTGGGATCCGCAGATGAAGGCGCTGGCCGACGCCGGCTTCCGCGCCATCGCCTACGATCGGCGGGGCTTCGGGCGCTCGGGACAGCCATGGTCGGGCTACGATTACGACACGCTGACCGACGACCTGCGCGACGTCATGGAGGCCGCCGGCGCGACCGAGGACGTGACGCTCGTCGGCTTCTCGATGGGCGGTGGCGAGGTCGCGCGCTACATGTCGCGGCACGGCGGCAAGGGCGTCGTGTCGGCCGCGCTGATCGGCTCGGTCGTGCCGTACATGCTCAAGACCGACGACAACCCTGATGGCGTCCCGGAGGAAGCGCTGGCGCAGATCGCCGACGGCATCCTGAAGGATCGCCCCAACTTCTTCCGTACCTTCTTCAAGGACTTCTTCGGCGTCGGCTACGTCACCAGCCCGGTCAGCGAAGCGATGCTCGACTGGGCGTGGCGGCTGGCGATGCAGGCGGGCTTGCAGGGCACGCTGAAATGCGCCGAAAGCTTCGGCCACACCGACTTCCGTCCCGATCTGCCCGCCTTCCGCGTGCCCACGCTGGTCCTGCACGGCACCGGCGACAAGACCGTGCCGATCGACGCCAGCGCGCGCCAGGCCGCGCGCGGCATCGCCGATGCGCAACTGGTCGAATATGACGGCGCCCCGCACGGCCTGTTCGCGACCGAAAGCGACCGCCTCACCCGCGACCTGCTGACGTTCCTGGGGCGGTAGCGCGGTGCTCCTGCGAACGCAGGAGCCCAGGGTCACGAGCGATGAGCTACGTTGCTCTGCTTGGCTCTGGGTTCCGGCGTTCGCCGGAACACCTCACGCCGCGACCCACTCCGCCCGCGGCACCCCCTGCGCCCACAGCAGCGCGGTCAGGTCGCCATGCTCGACCCGCGCCGCCGCCGCCGCGGCCACGACCGGCTTGGCGTGATAGGCCACCCCCAGCCCCGCCACGCCGATCATCGCCAGGTCGTTGGCGCCGTCGCCTACCGCCAGCGTCTCCTCCTCCGCCAGCCCCAGCGCCGCGCGCGTCTCCAGCAGCGTCGCCCGCTTCGTCTCCGCGCCTACGATCGGTCGCGCCACCGTGCCCGCCAGCGCCCCGCCGTCGATCTCCAGCACGTTGGCGATCGCGCGGTCGAACCCGATCTGCGCCGCCACCGGCTCCGCGAAGCGCGTGAACCCGCCCGACACCAGCACCGCCTTCGCGCCCCAGCCGCGCATCGTGCGCACCAGTTCGCGCGCGCCCGGCATGATCGTCACCCGCTCGCGCAGGCAGTCGTCGATCACCCCCGCCGACAGCCCCTTGAGCAGCGCGACGCGCGCGTCCAGCGCCCCCTCGAAGTCCAGTTCCCCGCGCATCGCCGCCTCGGTGATCGCCGCGATCCGCGGCTTCAGCCCCGCATAATCGGCGAGTTCATCGATGCACTCGACCGTAATCATGGTCGAATCCATGTCCGCGACCAGCAGCATCTTGCGCCGCCCCGCCGCCGGCTGGACCACCACGTCGACGCCATCGAATACGCCCTCCACCGCCGCGCGCGCCGCCGCGCGATCGCCCGCGAACGGCACGTCCGCCGCATCGCCCGCGTCGATCCACGCCACCTCGCCCGGCGTGCACCCGGCCTCCGCCAGCCGTGCGCGCGCATCCTCCACGATGCTTGGCGTCAGCCGCCCTGCTGCTATCAGCGTCGCCGTGAACATGCCTATCCCCGCTAAACCAAGGGTGGCGCTCATCGCAGGGCCGACCGCCAGCGGCAAGAGCGCCGCCGCGATCGATCTGGCGGAGCGAATCGGCGGCGTGGTCGTCAACGCCGACGCCAGCCAGGTCTATCACGACCTGCGCATCCTCTCCGCCCGCCCCGACGCCGCGGACGAGGCGCGCGTGCCCCATCGCCTCTTCGGCCATGTCGATGGGGCGGAGGCGTGTTCCGCCGCGCGCTGGGCCGCCGACGCGCGCGCCGTCGTCGCGGAGGTCCATGCCGCGGGACAGGTGCCGATCCTGGTCGGCGGCACGGGCCTCTACCTTCGCACGCTGCTCGACGGCATCGCGCCCGTCCCCCAGATCGACCCGATGGTTCGCACGGTGATCCGCGCACTGCCCGTCACCGAAACCTACGCCGCGCTCATACGGGAAGACCCCGCCGCCGCCGCGCGCCTCGCGCCGGGCGATACCGCCCGCGTCGCACGCGCGCTGGAGGTGATCCGCAGCACCGGCCGTCCGCTCGCCGCCTGGCAGGCGGAGCGCAGCGGCGGGATCGGCGAGGCGATCGACCTGCGCGCCTGCGTTCTCCTACCCGATCGCGACACGCTGATGCAGCGCTGCGACCGCCGCCTGGTGGCGATGTTCGACGGCGGCGCGATCGACGAAGTGGCGAAGCTGCTCGCCCGCCCCGACGTGCCCGCCGACGCCCCCGTCCGCCGCGCGATCGGCGTGCCGGAAATCGCGGCGCTGCTGGCGGGCGAGATCGACCGCGACGCGGCGCTCGCCCGCACACAACTCGCCACCCGGCGCTACGCCAAGCGGCAATATACGTGGTTCCGGCATCAGCCACCCCCGACCTGGCGTCGCTCTCCCATCGCAAGTTCGCAATTTTATTTCACAGAAAGCGTTTGACGCGTAACTTTCGATGCCGTAGCGCGCCGCGACCATCGCGGCTAAGGAGGCCGCGTACTTCCCCACGAGGAGAAACGACGTGACCGAGAAGAGCGGAGCAGACATCCTGGTCGAGGCGCTGTGCGATCTCGGCGTGGAGGTCGTGTTCGGCTATCCGGGCGGCGCGGTGCTGCCGATCTACGACGCGCTGTTCCGGCATACGGCCGGCGGCACGCCGCGGATTCGCCACGTGCTGGTACGCCACGAACAGGCCGCGACCCATGCTGCGGAGGGCTATGCCCGCGCCACGGGGAAGCCGGGCGTGGTGCTCGTCACCTCCGGCCCGGGCGCGACCAACGCGGTCACCGGCATCACCGATGCGCTGATGGATTCGATACCGATGGTCGTCATCACCGGACAGGTGCCGACGACGCTGATCGGCTCGGACGCGTTCCAGGAGGCCGATACCGTCGGTATCACGCGCCACTGCACCAAGCACAATTATCTGGTGAAGGACCCGGCACGCCTCGGCCCGGTGATCCACGAGGCGTTCCACATCGCCACCTCCGGCCGTCCCGGCCCGGTCGTGGTCGACATCCCCAAGAACGTGCAGGTCGCGACCGCGAAATATCAGAAGCCCGGCCCGATCCAGCACAAGACCTATCGCCCCGCGCTGAAGGCGGATCGTGCCGCGATCGAACAGGTCGTCGACATGCTCGCCGCGGCCGAGCGCCCGGTGTTCTACACCGGCGGCGGCGTCATCAACGCCGGCCCGGCGGCATCGCAGCTGTTGCAGGAGCTGGCACGCATCACCGGCGCGCCCGTCACCTCGACGCTGATGGGTCTGGGTGCGTACCCCGCCAGCGGGCCGCAATGGCTGGGCATGCTGGGCATGCACGGCACCTACGAAGCGAACATGGCGATGAACCAGGCCGATCTGGTCGTCGCCATCGGCAGCCGGTTCGACGATCGCGTCACGGGACGGCTGGACGCGTTCAGCCCCAACAGCCGCAAGGTCCATATCGACATCGATCGGTCGAGCATCAACAAGACGGTGCGCATCGACCTCGCCATCGTCGCCGACGCCGGCCACGCGATGGAGGACATGATCCGCGTCTGGAAGTCGCGACAGCACCCGAAGCCCGACACATCCGAATGGTGGCGGCGGATCGATGGCTGGCGCGCGGTCAAGTGCCTCGACTTCCCCGAAAACGGCAAGGAGATCATGCCGCAGCGCGCCGTGCGCGCGCTGTGGGAGGCGACGCACAGGCAGCAGCCGATCATCACGACCGAGGTCGGCCAGCACCAGATGTGGGCCGCGCAGCATTTCGGCTTCGACCTGCCCAACAAGTGGCTGACGTCGGGCGGTCTCGGCACGATGGGCTACGGCCTGCCCGCCGCGATCGGCGCGCAGCTCGGCAATCCAAAGGCGCTGGTGATCGACATCGCGGGCGAGGCGTCGATCCAGATGAACATTCAGGAGCTGGCGACCGCGACCCAGTATCGCCTGCCGGTCAAGGTCTTCATCCTGAACAACGAATATATGGGCATGGTCCGCCAGTGGCAGGAGCTGACCTATGAGAGCCGCTATGCCGAGAGCTATTCGGACTCGCTGCCCGATTTCGTGAAGCTGGCCGAGGCTTACGGCTGGAAGGGCATCCGCATCGAGCATCCCGACCAGCTGGAGGCGGGGATCGCGGAGATGCTGGCGCACGACGGCCCGGTGATGGTCGACTGCATGGTGGCGAAGCTGGCCAACTGCTTCCCGATGATCCCGAGCGGAGCGGCGCATACCGACATGATCCTCCAGGCGAACGAGGTCAGCGGCACCATGGACGACGAGGCCAAGGCGCTGGTGTAGCGAAGAAAGCCCCCTCCCTTTCAAGGGAGGGGGTTGGGGGTGGGTGGCGTGCTCGCAATCCGGCCGCCAAACACCCCGCGCCGCCGTACACCACCCGGACGTCACCCACCCCCGACCCCTCCCTTGAAAGGGAGGGGAGTGAGGCACGAATGCACATCAGCGAAGAGAAAGCCGAGCGCCATACGCTGGCGGTCATCGTCGACAACGAACCCGGCATCCTGGCGCGGATCGCGGGCCTGTTCACCGCGCGCGGTTATAATATCGAGAGCCTGACCGTGTCGGAGGTGACCGCGGACAAGGCGGTAAGCCGCATCACGATCGTCACCTCCGCGTCGCCGGCGACGCTGGAGCAGATCGTGGCGCAGCTCGACCGGCTGGTGCCCGTCCACCGCGTCCACGACCTGACCGCGGAGGGGCCGCACGTCGAGCGCGAGCTGGCGCTGGTCAAGGTTCGCGGCACCGGGGACCACCGGATCGAGGCGCTGCGTCTCGCCGACGTCTATCGCGCGCGCGTGGTCGACGCGACCACCAGCAGCTTCGTCTTCGAGGTGACCGGCGGGATCGAGAAGATCGACAAGTTCGTCGAGCTGATGGGCGAGGTCGGCCTGATCGAGGTCGCGCGCACCGGCATCGTCGCCATCGCCCGCGGCAAGGACGCGGCGTAAGTTTCCAACAACACCACGTCACCCCGGACTTGATCCGGAGTCCCGCTTCTCCGCCACGATGGAGAGAAAGCGGGACCCCGGCTCAAAGGCCGGGGTGACGAAGAAGGGAGTAGAACATCATGAAGGTCTATTACGATCGCGACGCCGATCTCAACCTGCTCACGGCCAAGAAGATCGCCATCGTCGGCTACGGCTCGCAGGGTCATGCGCACGCGCAGAACCTGCGCGATTCGGGCGTCAAGGAGGTCGCGATCGCGCTGCGCGAGGGCTCGGCCACCGCGAAGAAGGCGGAGGGCGCCGGCTTCAAGGTGATGAGCAACAAGGACGCCGCCGCCTGGGCCGACATCATCATGATCCTGGCGCCGGACGAGCATCAGGCCGCGATCTGGGAGAACGACCTGAAGGGCAACGTGCGCCCCGGCGCTGCGCTCGCCTTCGCGCACGGCCTCAACGTCCACTTCGGGCTGATCGAGGCGCCGGCCGACATCGACGTCATCATGATCGCGCCCAAGGGCCCGGGCCACACCGTCCGCTCCGAATACGTCAGGGGGGGCGGCGTGCCGTGCCTGATCGCGGTGCAGCAGGACGCCAGCGGCAACGCGCACGACATCGCGCTCGCTTATGCCTCGGGTGTCGGCGGCGGCCGCTCGGGCATCATCGAGACGAACTTCAAGGAAGAGTGCGAGACCGATCTGTTCGGTGAGCAGGCGGTGCTGTGCGGCGGCATCACCCACCTGATCCAGGCCGGGTTCGAGACGCTGGTCGAGGCGGGCTACGCCCCCGAGATGGCCTATTTCGAGTGCCTGCACGAAACGAAGCTGATCGTCGACCTGCTGTACGAGGGCGGCATCGCCAACATGCGCTATTCGATCAGCAACACCGCCGAATATGGCGACATCACCACCGGCCCGCGGATCATCACCGAGGAGACGAAGAAGGAGATGAAGCGCGTGCTGGCCGACATCCAGTCGGGCCGCTTCGTGAAGAACTTCGTCCTCGACAACCGCGCCGGCCAGCCCGAGCTGAAGGCCGCCCGCAAGGCCGCCGAGGCGCACCCGATCGAGAAGACCGGCAGCGAGCTGCGCGCGATGATGCCGTGGATCGGCGCCAACAAGCTGGTGGACAAGGAAAAGAACTAAGCGCCGGGCGGCCGGGAGCAGCGAAGCTGCCCCCGGACTCGCCCAAGATCGGCCGGCCCGGCAAGCCGGCCCATAGGGCACGGCTTTGCCGGGTCCGACGGGCCGGCGGGTTGCGAAGCCCCTCCGTCACCCCGGCCTTGAGCAGGGCGACGTGTATCAAGCCACACCCCCCCTCCCTTTCAAGGGAGGGGCCGGGGGT
>CAJYKB010000017.1 GCA_913774925.1 uncultured Sphingomonas sp.
CCGGTGCGGACCAGGTCGATGCCGCAGATATGCGCCCAGACGTCGTGCGGGGGGCGGATGCCGGCGATCTCCGGGCGGAACTGCGGATTGCCCAGGATCAGGTCGGGGGGCAGCACGCCCTCCTTCAGGATGCGGCGCTCGCCGTAGATGTCGACCAGAAAGGCGTTGATCGCCTCGACCCGCTGGATCAGCCCCTCCGACAGCCGCGCCCATTCGTCGGCCAGGAAGACGCGCGGTACGATGTCGAACGGGATTATCCGCTCGCTCGCCTCGCTCTCGCCATAGACGGCGAAGGTGATGCCCAGCTGGCGGAAAGTGGTTTCGGCGGATTGCTGGCGTCGTCGCAGTTCGTCGGGCGGCGTCTCGCTCAGCCAGCGGTGCAGCTCCGCCAGTTCCGTGCGGGTGCCGCCGCCGTTCGGCGCCCCCATGACCTCGTCGAACGCCTGTGTCCCCATTGGTCCCCGTAACGCTCGTGTTGCGATTTCGCCGCATGCTGCGTCACTTTGCTGCGCCGCACAAGTACCCTTAACGCAGGTCAGCCAACATCCCCGTCGTCAGCACCTGCGGCATCACGCGAGGCCCGGCCGCGCGGGGGGCGTAGAAGAGGTACAGCGGCACGCCGGCACGGTTGTGGCGCTCGATGAAACGGCCCAGCACCGGGTCGCCGTCGGTCCAGTCGCCGACCAGCACAGCGACCTTGTTGCGGCGAAAGGCCTCGGCGGTGGCGGCGGCTTCGATCGCGGTCTTTTCATTGACCTTGCAGGTCAGACACCAGTCGGCGGTAAAATAGGCGAAGACCGGCCGCCCCTCAGCGCGCAGCGCCGCCAGCCGCGTCTCGCTGAACGGCTCCGCGCCGGCGAGCGCGACCTCCTGCTTCGCGGCGGGACGGATCGTCACGACCGCGGCGATGGCGAGGAGCGCTCCCACGGCCGCGACCCAGCCGCCGCGCGCCAGACCCGCCAGCTGCCGCCGCCCCGCGATCCACAGCGCCAGCGCCAGCAGCAGCGCAGCGGCGAGCCCCAGCGTCATGCCGTCGACCCCCGCCTGTCGCCCCAGCACCCAGGCGAGCGCGAGCGCGGTCAGGAACATCGGCACCGACAGGATGCGCCGCACCCGCCCCATCCACGCGCCCGGCCGCGGCAGGCGACGACGCAGCGCAGGGACGAAGCCGATTGCCAGGAACGGCAGCGCGATCCCCAGCCCCAGCCCGGCGAAGACCAGGATCGCCGCCGCCGCGGGCAGCACCAGCGCCGCGCCCATCGCCCCGGCCATGAACGGCCCGGTACACGGCGTCGCGACGAAGGCGGCAAGCGCGCCGGTCATGAACGCGCCGGTCGCGCCGCTCTTCCCCGCGAACTGCGGCGTCGGCAGCTCGAACAGCCCGGCGAGGTTGAGCGCGATTCCGACCGTCACCAGCAGCAGCACGCCGATGACCCGCGGATCCTGCAACTGGAACGCCCAGCCCGCGCTCGATCCCGCGGCGCGCAAGGCGAGCAGCAGCGCCCCCAGCGCGACGCACACCGCGACGACGCCCGCCGTATAGGCCAGCGCCTCGGCGCGGGCATGGCGCTCGCTTTCGCCCGAGCGCGCGAGGCCCAGCGCCTTCAGGCTCAGGATCGGGAAGACGCACGGCATGACGTTGAGCAGCAACCCGCCCAAAACCGCGCCCGCAAAGGCAATCAGCGCCGCCTGCCAGTCGGCCCCTGCGCGTGGCCCCGCGACTTCGCCCGGCTGCGCGACGATCGACAGGCCGCGCCCGTCGCCCGTGGCCAGCACGCCCGCGATCGTCCCCGTTGCCGGGGTCGCCGCCCCCTTCGTTTCTACGACGACGCGGTCGCCGTCGCGCGTCACCGTTTGCGGCGCGGGATAGTCGGTCGCCCCCGCGGCGGCGGGATAGAACCACGCCTCGCCCAGCGCCGCCTCGCGCGGGTAAGGCACCGACAGGCGCAAGCGGCCACCGACGCGCTGCCAGGTGGCGGCGGCATCCAGCGGTCGCGGCAACGCGCCGCGCCACGCATCGAACCGTGCGCGCGTCGCGGGCGCGACCGCCCCGTCGCCGACGGTCAGCACGGTCGACAGCGTCTGCGTCTCGGGCACGCAGATCTCG
Source organism: uncultured Sphingomonas sp. (assembly GCA_913774925.1). Taxonomy (GTDB): domain Bacteria; phylum Pseudomonadota; class Alphaproteobacteria; order Sphingomonadales; family Sphingomonadaceae; genus Sphingomonas. The sequence goes on from CAJYKB010000017.1 coordinate 2,108, forward strand.
GTCGTGCAGACGAGATAATCGATCTTCGCCGCGATCGGCAGCCGCGTCCCCGCGGGCATGCCGGCGGGGATCGTCAGCCGCGTCAGCAGCGCCCACGGCTTTTCGTAGACGTGGTTCATCAGCCCCGCGATGACGAGCCGCTGCGGCACCGGATAGTCGAGCGGCGCGGCGGTGACGCCCGCCGGCAGCGTCCAGCCGACGCGGGTCTCCACCCCGGCGTCGCCCGGGTTCTTCCAATAGCCGTGCCACCCCGGCTGCGGGGTCGCCGCGAAGGCGAGCGCCACGTCGCGCCCCGCGGCGGGGGTCGGACTTTCCGCCAGCAGCTCGATCGCGACGTGCCGCGCCGGCTGCGCCGCGGCGGACAATCCGCAACAGACTGTCACGAGGATGAAAAGCGCCGCGCGCACAGCTTGCCTGAGCATCATCCGCGGCTCATAGCCGCAACCGATCCCTCTTGCATCAGGCCCGCTCCATGAAAGCGCTAATCGCCGCCCTCCTGCTGACCACCGCCGCTGCGCCCGCGATCGCCCAGACCGCACCGGCCCCCGCGCCGGCGCCGGCCCCCGCCGCCCCGGCAGCACCACGGACGCCGCCGAAGCTGATCGTCGCGATCTCGGTCGATCAATTCTCCGCCGATCTGTTCGCGCAGTACCGCAACCGCTTCAGCGACGGCATGGCGCGGCTGGCGGGGGGCGTGGTCTTCCCGGCGGGCTATCAGAGCCATGCCGCGACCGAGACGTGCCCCGGCCATTCCACGATCCTGACCGGCATGCGCCCCGCGCATACCGGTATCATCGCCAACAGCTGGATCGACCAGAAGGCCGGACGCCCGGACAAGACGGTCTATTGCGCGGAGGACGAGCGCGTCGCGGGCAGCGACCACGAAAAATACACGCCGTCCGACCTGCACCTGCTGGTGCCGACGCTGGGCGACATGATGAAGCGCGCCGACCCGCGCACCCGCGTCGTCGCGGTCGCGGGGAAGGATCGCGCGGCGATCATGATGGGCGGGCACACGACCGACCAGATGTGGTTCTGGGGCGGCAAAAGCTTCATCTCGCTGGCCGGGCGTCAGGAGCCAGCGGTCGTCACGCGTGCCAATACCGCGGTCGCCGCGCTGCTCGCCGCGCCGCAGTCGGCGCTGCCGCTGCCGGGCTATTGCAAGGGGCTGTCGCAGCCCGTGGCGGTCGGTGGGCAGACGCTGGGCACCGGACGGTTCGAGCGCGAGGGCGGCGACGCCAAGGCGTTCCGCGCCTCCCCCGCGCTGGACGGCGCGGTCTTCGCGCTCGCCGCCGGGATGATCCAGGACATGAAGCTGGGCCAGGGGCCGGCGACCGACCTGATCGCGATCGGCGCGTCGGCCACGGATTATATCGGCCACTCGCGCGGTACGCAGGGGGCCGAGATGTGCATCCAGATGGACCAGTTGGACCAGACGATCGGCGGGTTCCTCGCCTTCCTCGACCAGCAGGGCGTGGATTACGAGGTGATGCTGACCGCCGACCACGGCGCGCACGACATGACCGAGCGGCAGGTGCAGCGCGCGATGCCGATGGAAACCCATCTCGATCCCGCGGCGCTGGCGAAGGGCGTGGGCACGGCGATCGGGCAGGAACTGGGCGTGGCCGGCCCGGTGCTGCTGGGTGGCGCAGAGGGCGACATCTATGTCGCGGACAGCGTCCCCGCGACGAAGCGCGACGCGGTGCTCGCCGCGGCGAAGCGCCGTTACCAGGCGATGCCGCAGATCGCCGCCGCCTATACCGGCGCGGAGATCATGGCGACGCGGATGGCCACCACCCCGCCCGAGAGCTGGACGCTGCTGGAGCGCACGCGCGCCTCCTACATGCCGGGGCGGTCGGGCGATCTGATCGTGCTGACCCGCCCGCGCGTGACCTCGATCATCGCGCCCGCGCCTTATTACGTTGAGACGCACGGCAGCCCGTGGGATTACGATCGCCGCGTGCCGATCCTGTTCTGGCGCAAGGGGATGACCGCGTTCGAACAGCCGCTGTCGGTCGAGACGGTCGACATCGCGCCGACGCTGGCGGCGACGATCGGGCTGAAGGTATCGGGGCTGGACGGACGCTGCCTCGATCTGGACGCGGGTGCGGGGGATACGTGCTCGCGGTGATGCTCACGTACAGCGTCACCCCGGACTCGTTCCGGGGTCCACCCGTCATCGCACCTCACCGCTGCTGAGGTTGCGGCACGGTGGATGCCGGAACAAGCCCGGCATGACGTAGTGCGTGTGGCGGACCGCCTGCCCCATCCACCCATGCCCCCGGCTCGAGGCCGGGGTGACGGTCACACCGCGACGAAGCTGTTGATTGAGCGGTCCTTGCGCACCTTCGCGCCGTCGAAGATCGTGCCGTTCATCGCGATCCACACCCCCGGCCCCGCCACCTGCGCCGCGGCGAAGGCCATGCCGAGGTTGAAGGTCGCGTCGCTCTCCGCGAAGCGCGCCGGGGCGAGCGCGCCGACCAGCACCACCGTCTTGCCCGCGACGTCCCCCATCGCCTGCGCGGTGTCGGTCATCGTGTCGGTGCCGTGGGTGACGATCACGCGCTCCTCAGGCGCCTCGCGCACCGCCGCGACGATCGCGCGGCGGTCGTCGTCGGTGATCTCCAGGCTGTCCTTGCGCATCAGCTCGGCCACCCGGAACGCCGGCGCGACGCGCGCGGTGCGCAGCAGCCGCTCCACCACGCTGTCGCCGATCTGATACTCGCTCAGCGCGTCGAAATAGAGCTTGTCGATCGTGCCCCCGGTGGTGAGGATCAGGATGCTCACTTCTCCACCACCTCCAGCAGGCCGTGCCGTGCCAGCATCGCGGTGGGATCCGCGTCGCGCCCACGGAACGCGCGGAAGCTGTCGGCCGCGGGACGCGTCGCGCCCTTCGCCAGCACTTCCTCGCGGAAGGCGGTCCCCGTCGCGCGGTCGACCAGCCCCGCCTCGGCGAAGCGCAGGAAGCCGTCCGCCGCCAGCACCTCCGCCCAGAGGTAGCTGTAATAGCCCGAGGCATAGCCGCCCGCGAAGATGTGCGCGAAGCCGTGCGGGAAGCGGTGCCATTCGGGCGGGCGCGCCACCGACACCTCGTCGCGCACCGCCTCGATCACCTCCATCGGGTCGCTGCCCAGCGTGCCGAGATGGAGCAGCAGGTCGAACAGCGCGAATTCCAGCTGGCGCACGATGAACATCCCCGACTGGAAGCGGCGTGCGGCCACCATCTTCTCGAACAGCTCGGGCGGCAGCGGCGCACCGGTGGCGTGGTGCCCCGACATGCCGGTCAGCACCTCGCGGTCCCAGGCGAAATCCTCCATCAGCTGGCTGGGCAGTTCCACCGCGTCCCATTCGAACCCGCTGGTTCCCGCGATCGAGGGCCGGTCGACACGGGTGAACAGGTGGTGGAGGCAATGCCCCGTCTCGTGCAGCAGCGTGACGACGTCGTTGTGGCTCAGCAGCGAGGGCGCGGCGTCGCTGACCGGCGCGAAGTTGCAGACCAGATAGGCGACCGGCACGCGCACCATGTTGCCGTCGTGGAGCCGCGGGCGCGCCTGCGCCATCCACGCGCCGCCACGCTTGCCGGCGCGGGCATGGAGATCGAGGTAGAGGCCGGAGAAGACCTCGCCCGCGTCGTCAACCACGTCGAAATATCGCGCATCGGGGTGATAAAGCGCGACGTCGGTGCGCTCGACCAGCGTGATCCCGAACAGCCGCCCCAGCAGCGCCTGCCACCCGGCAGTGACGCGTTCGACCGGGAAGTAGCCGCGCACTTCCTGCTCGTCGACCGCATAGCGCGCCTGACGCAGCCGGTTGGCGGCAAAGCCCGCGTCCCACGGCTGGAAGTCGGCGATCCCCAGCGTCTCCGCGGCGAAGGCACGCAATTCTTCCAGATCGCGTTCCGCGGCGGGGCGCGCCCGCTTGCCCAGATCGCGCAGGAAGGCGAGCACTTCGCCCGCATTGGGCGCCATCTTGGTTTCCAGCGACAGCGCGACCGGATCGGGGAAGCCCAGCAGCTTCGCCGCCTCGCGCCGCAGCTCAAGGATGCGCGCAATGCGCGGGCCGTTGTCATATTCGCCCGCGTTCGGTCCCTGATCCGAGGCGCGCGTGCCATAGGCGCGGTACACCGCGGCGCGCAGCTCGCGATCCTCCGCGAAGGTCAGCACCGCGGTGACGCTGGGCTGCTGGAGCGTGACGAGCCAGCCGTCCAGCCCCTTCGCCTGCGCCGCGGCGGCGAACATCGCCTTGTCGGTGTCGGACAGGCCGGCGAGCCGCGCCTCGTTGGTGACATGCTCGCTCCAGGCATCGGTCGCATCGAGCAGCGCGCTGCCGAACTCCGTCGACAACGTCGACAGCTCGACCGAGATCGCGGCGAAACGGTCGCGAGCGTCCGCCTCCAGCGCGACGCCGGCCAGCGTGAAGTCGCGGATCGCGTGTTCCACCGCGACCCGGTCCGCCTGCGGCAGATCGGCGAACGCGGGCGAGGCCTGGAGCGTGGTCAGTACCTCGTACAGGTCGCGGTTCTGCGCCACTGCCATCGAATGCTGGACCAGCTTCTCCTGCCCTGCGGCGTGTGCGACGCGCAGCTCCGGCGTGTCGGCGACGCCGCGCAGGTGCGACACCGCGGACCACAAGGCGTCGATCGCGGCCTCGGCACGCTCCAGCGGCAGCCACGCCTGATCGAACGTCGTCGGCCGGTCGCGCGTGACGGTGGCGACCGCCTCGGCATGGCGTGCGATCGCGGCGTCGAGCGCGGGGGCGACGGCGTCCGGAGTCAGCGCGGTGAAGTCAGGCAGCGCCAGCGGGTCGAGCAGGGTCGAGGTCATCGGGTCGTCCTATCGTGATCGGTGAAGGATAGGAACGGGATGCAGGCAGGGGAAGGGTTGCCGATCGGCAATCCGTCATGCCGAACGTGCGAGGCGGGCGACTTCATCCAAACCGGTTGCTGGAGGAAGCGGTGTCTACAAGACCCAGTCGAACTGCAGCCACAGCTTCTTCGTATCCGCGCCGAATCCCTTCGCGCGGTAGTCGGCGTAGCGCAGACTGGCGAGCGTGCGGCCCAGCTTTCCGGCCGCCAGCAGGTCGATCTCGTCGCCATATCGCCGCACCAGCCGGTCACTGTCGAAACGGTGGTACACCGCCTGGAGCGACACGCCGCTCCAACGCCCGACCGTCTTCCACCCCCAGCCCGCGCTGGCGTAAGCGTCGCGGATGCCGTCCGGCGGGGTGGTGGTGAACTTGTCGGCCCAACCCTGAAACTTGAAGATGGCGGACAAGGGCGTCTGGAAACTGGTCAGCGCCCGGCCATCGTCCGCGCCCAGCACCTCGTAGCCTGCGCCGACGCGGGGACCGTTCAGATCGAGCGCGACGTCCGCGATCCAGTAATCGGCGCTGAAGCGATTGGGGTTGCGCGCATAATCGGACTGGCGCGCGTAGCTCCCCTGCCACGCCAGCTTCGCGCGGCCGAACGCATGCGATCCGACGAGGCGCGCGCCGTAGGTCTGGCTCGACAGGCGGAAGCCCTGCAACGCCGCCTCGTCCAGATCGAGCAGGTAGGAATAGCCGGTGACGGTCCCGACCGGCGTCGCGACGCCCAGCGTGGCGAAGACGGTATTCCCGCCGATCGAGCGCGGGCGTGCCCCGGCACCGTCGATGCCCCAGACGGTCCACACATTCCAGACATAGGTGACGTCGGCCTTCACCCCCTTCAGCGGTTCGATCTGCGCGCGCACCGCGTCGAAGGTCTGGCCATTGTTGCGGATCGCGGCGCCGCCGACGAACCGCTCGTCCTCCAGCATGATCCGCTGCCGCCCCGCGGTGATCGTCGCGCCGGGCGCGCGATACTGGATCTGCGCGCGGTACAGGCCGATGCTCTCCGGATCGCCGATCAGCGGGCGGATCGTCGCCGATCCCTCCACCCCGTTGTAATAGTCGCCGACGATGGCGAGGTTGCCCTGCGCCTCCGCCAGCGCCGACCAGCGCCCGCTCGTCGCCTCCACACCGGAGCGGACGCGCACCGTCACCGCGTCCGAATCCTGCGGCAGCCCGTCCTGCTCGACATGCTCCTCGCGCAGCCGTGCCTCGACCAGCGGCTTCAGCTTGACCGTCTCCGCCGCGACCGGCGCGACGGTGGCGAGCAACAGGCATGGGACGGCGAGAAAGCGCATGAAAGGAAAATCCCGGTGGGTAGGGCGGCCCTCCTACAGCTTTCCTGGTAAGCGAACAGTCACCATGCCGTTAGTCGGCGCCGCCGCCACCCCCGCCCCGCGCGTTCATCCGGCAGCGATCCGAGCAATATCTGACCTGGTCCCAGTCGCGCGCCCATTTCTTGCGCCAGGCGAACGGACGCTGGCACACCGCGCAGGTCTTCGTCGGCAGATGCGGCTTGCGGTGGGTCATGCCCCGCGCCGCAGCGGCGTGCGCGCGGCGAGGTCGTTGCGGATCGTCGTTGCCGCGACGCCGCCCTCCCCCATCGCATGGCTGATCTGGTCCAGCCCCAGCACCACGTCGCCCGCGGCGTAGAGGCCGGGCACGTCGGTGCGCTGATGCGCGTCGACGATCATGCAGCCCTCCGCGCTGGTCTGCGCCCCCAGCATCCGCGCCAGCGCGGAATGGATCGCGGAGCCCATCGCGGGATAGGCGGTGTCGAACGCACGTCCGCCGATCACGATCGCCGCGTCCGCCAGCACGATCGTGCCACAGGGCGCGTCGGCGAGCGCGATTCCCGCCTCGCCCAGCGCCGACCGCGCCGCCGGATCGAGATCGTGCGCGCCCTCCGGCGCGATCAGCGTGACGTCGGCGGTGTAGCTGCGCAGAAACAGCGCCTCCTTCACTCCGCCTTCGCCGGTGCCGATCACCGCGACGCGACGGTCGGTCACCTCATACCCGTCGCAGATCGGGCAATAGCGCAGCAGCCCGCTGGCGAGTGCGGCATCGTGGACGGCGTCATCCATCGCGGGGCGGTGATTGGTCACCCCCGTCGCCAGCAGCACCGCGCGCGCCGTCACCCGATGCGCGCCCGCAGTCGCAACGAAGCGATCGTCGAGGCGCGCCAGCGCAGTCACCTCGGCATCGATCAGCCGCGTGCCGTAATGCGTCGCCTGATCGCGCATCCGCTGCACCAGCTCGACGCCCGCGATGCCGTCGGGGAAGCCCGCATGGTTGCGCGTCCGGGGAATCAGCGTCGCGCGCCCGCCGCCGCGGTCCACGACCACGACCGACAGGTGAAAGCGCGCGAGATAGATCGCCGCGGTCAGTCCCGCCGGGCCGCCGCCCACGATCAGCGCATCCACCATCATGCGCCCCGCAACGGCGCGGGGCGAGCGCGGTTCCCGCTCAGGCGGTCCAGGGCGTCAGATCGTCCTCCGCGCCGATCAGCGCGAGGCCGTGCGCGATCGAGGTCAGCTCGCCCCCGGTCGCGATCCGCTCCTCGCCGAAGCGACGCAGGAACAGTGCGCGGATCGCGGGGATCAGCGACGATCCGCCGGTCAGGAACACGCGGTCGATCGCCGCCGCGGGCAGCGCCGCCTTGTCGAGCGCGGCGTCCATCGCCGCCTCGATCCGGCGCAGGTCGTCGGCGATCCACCCCTCGAACGCGTCGCGGCGCACCTCCGCCTCGATACTGACGCCGCCGCCCTCGAACCGGAACGGCGCGACCTGGTCGCTGGACAGCGCACGCTTCACGCGGCCGACCGCATCGTAAAGGGGGAAACCCTGCTCGTTCTCGATCAGCGCGATCATCCGCCCGATCGCCGCCGGGTCGAGCGCGTCGCGCTGGAGCCGGCGCAATTCCTCCAGCGTGCGGCGGTTGCGCATCATCGCAAGCCGCGACCAGTCGGCGACGTCGTTGAAATAGCCGCCGGGGATTTCCAGCACCTTCCCCATCGAGCGATAGCGCCCGCCCTTGCCCAGCAGCGGCAGCACCAGCTGCGTCACGATCCGCTGGTCGAAACGGTCGCCCGCGATGCCGACACCCGCACTCGCCAGCGGTACGCAGCGCTGCGCCGCGCCCGGCGCCGCAACGCGCACGATCGAGAAGTCGGTGGTGCCGCCACCGAAGTCCGCGACCAGGATCGTCGCCGGCTCGGTCAAGCGCGTGGCATAGCTGTGCGCCGCGCCGAGCGGTTCGTCGACGTAATGCACCTGCGCCCCGAACGCCGCCATCATCGCATCGTAGCGGGTCCGCGCCAGCGCCTCGTCCGCACGCGCACCGGCATATTCGACCGGACGCCCGACGATGACGCGCGCGGGGCGATCGTCCAGCTGCCCGCCGGCATGCGCCACCAGCTTCTGCAGCAGCAGCCGACCCATATCCTCGAACCGGAACGGCTTGTTGAAGATCAGCGCGCGTTCGAACAGCGGGCTGGCGGCGACGCTCTTGAACGACTGGATGAAGCGGCTGTCGAGCGGCGACTGGAGATATTCCTCGATCGCCCAGGGACCGCCTTCGCTGGCGATGCCGTTCCAGCCCTGCTCGTCCTCCCAGAAGCACAGCGCGGAACGGAACACCGCGCCCCCGTCCACTCCACCGGCCGCCCCTTCGCCCGCGAAGTCGATCAGGCGCGACCGACCGTCACCGTCCGCCGCGGCGACGACGGTATTGGTCGTGCCGAAATCGAGCCCCAGCGCAACGATGTCGTCGGCCACGCGGATGCTCCTTCGATGATCGTGAAAGGGCGGCGCCTATCGCATGGCGCACGGGGGTGCGCAACGATCGCTCACCGTCGCGCCCAGCCGGCGCGGGCGGGCTCCAGCGTCGCGAGGAACACCGCCGCGCTGTCGCGGTACGCCGCCCGCGTCTCCGGCGTCATCCGGTTCCACGTCGCGTACATCGTAATCATCCGCCGGTTGCGCGCGAACCGCCGCTCGTGCCGCGCCAGAAAGTCCCAGTAGAGCGCGTTGAACGGGCACGCGCCCTCGCCGGTCTTCTTCTTCACGTCGTAGCGGCACCGCGCGCAATGGTCCGACATGCGGTCGATATAGGCGCCGCCGCCGGCATAGGGCTTGGTCGCCATCCGCCCGCCGTCGGCATGCTGGCTCATCCCGATGACGTTGGGCAGCTCGACCCACTCATAGGCATCGGCATAGACGACCAGAAACCAGTCGGCGACCTCCTGCGGCCGGACGCCCGCCAGCATCGCAAAATTGCCGAGCACCATCAGCCGCTGGATATGATGCGCATAGCCGTGGTCGCGGGTGTTGCGCACCGCCTCCGCCAGACACAGCATGTCGGTGTCGCCGGTCCAGTAGAAATCGGGCAGCGCGCGGGTCGCGTCCAGCGCATTGGCGTCCGCCACCTCGGGCATCTCCAGCCAGTAGTAGCCGCGGACATATTCGCGCCAGCCGATGATCTGGCGGATGAATCCCTCCGCCGCGTTCAGCGGCACGTTCCCCGCGGCATAGGCGTCGGCCGCTGCCTGCACGACCTCCAGCGCGGTCAGCAGCCCCAGGTTGAGCGCCGGGCTGAGCCAGCTGTGGAACAACCAGTCCTGTCCGGTCACCATCGCATCCTGAAACGTGCCGAAGTGCGGCAGCGCGGTGCGGACGAAATGGTCGAGCGCAGCCTGCGCCTCCGCCGCGGTGACCGGCAGCGCGAACCCATCCAGCCGGCCGAAATGATCGCCGAAGCGCGACGCGACCAGCGCCATCACCTCGCGGGTGGTGGCATCGGGGGCGATCGCCAGCGGTTCGGGATAGTTGACCCCGCGCTTGGGCGGCTTGCGGTTCTCCTTGTCGAGGTTCCACTGCCCGCCCTCCGGCTTGCCGTCGGCGGTCATCAGCAGCCCGGTCCTGCGCCGCATCTCGCGGTAGAAGAACTCCATCACCAGGTCGCCCCGCGACTGCGCCCACGTCTGGAAATCCAGCAGCGAACAGACGAACCGGTCGTCGGGCAGCACCTCCACCGGGACGCCCAGCGCCTTCGCCCAGCCGTCGATCATTTCCTTCACTCGCCATTCGCCCGGCTCGACGATGCGGATGCCGGTGGCGGCGTGGCGCTCGACCGCGCGCGCGACCTCGCCGGTAAAGCTGCCGGTATTGTCGGCGTCGTCGAGCCGCACGTAATCGACCGTCCACCCTTCGCCGCGCAGCTCTTCCGCGAAATGCCGCATCGCCGACAGGATCAGCGCGATCTTGCGCTGATGGTGGCGGACGTAGGTCGTCTCCTCCGCCACCTCCATCATCAGCACGACGGCGCCATCCCGCGGCACGTCGCGCAGCGAGGCGAGGTCGTGCGACAGCTGGTCGCCCAGCACCGGGATCAGGGTCGTCATGCGCGCGCCAACGCGCCAGCCACGTCGCCGGGTGCGGCGGCTCGCTTGATAACGGACGGCCCCGCCGCTACGGCGACGCTGCACGTGCGAAGGGAGCCACGACACCGATGCGTCTTCTCTATTTCCGCGGCACGCACCCCAATTTCGGCGACGACCTGAACGAGATCGTCTGGCCGCAGCTGGCGCCTGATCTGTTCGGGCATCCCGCGGAGGAGGCCGAGCACGGCTTCTTGGGGATCGGTACGCTGATCGGTCGCCCCTTCCCCGACGTGCGGCGCATCCATGTCTTCAGCAGCGGCGTCGGCTACGACCGGATCGACCCGCGGCAGCACGATTATCGCTTCTGGTGCGTGCGCGGGCCGCTCAGCGCGCGCGCGATGGGGCTGCCGGCGGATCGCGCGATCGTCGACGGCGGGATCATGGCGCCGGAGCTGCTCGGCATCGCGCGCGCCGCTGCCCCCTCGACGAAGCCGATCGTGATCCCGCATTGGGAATCGCTGCTGGTCGGCGGCGGCTGGGCGGAGGCGTGCGACATCGCGGGCTATACGATGGTGGACCCCATGCAGGCTCCCGCGACCGTCATCGCGCAGATCGCGGCGGCTCCGCTCGTCATCACCGAATCGCTCCACGGCGCGATCATGGCCGACGTGCTGCGCGTTCCGTGGATCGCGATCGTCACGACCGCCAACGTGCCGCTGTTCAAGTGGTTCGATTGGACCGCCTCGGTCCGCACGCCGCTCAGCTTCGTGCCCATCCGCCCGCCCTCGCCCGAGGCGCTGGCGCGGTTCGGTCGGCCGGGGATCGGCGCGCCGGGGCGCCCGGTCGCGATCGGCGAGGAACAGGCGTTCGCACACTTCGCGCGCTGGGGCATGGAGGATGCGGGCGTCACCGACAGCCGCTTTACCCCCAGGGGCATCGCGCGCGCGATCACGGCACGGCTGGGCGAGCGGATCGGCGGCATTTCCCCGAAGCGGACCGCCGCCGCGCTGCGCGCCGTCGCCGCCAACGTCACGCCGCAGCTGAGCCCTGACGGCGCGGTGGCGGAACGCCGCACCATGCTGCTCGCCCGCCTCGACGAATTGCGCGCGGCGCGCGCCGAGGGCAGGCTGGACGCGTAACCGCGCCGTCAGCCGATCAGCAGCCGCGCGCCCAGCGCAACGGCGAGCGCGGGGAACATCGTCACCGCGCCGACCTTCAGGAAGCGCCAGAAGCCGACGTCCTCGCCCTCGCGCCGGATCGCCTGAAGCCACAGGATCGTCGCCAGCGATCCCGTGATCGACAGGTTCGGGCCGAGATCGACCGCGATCAGCAGCGCGTCGATCACCAGCCGCGGCGGATGCGCCTGCGCCACCGCCTCGCTCGCGATCAACCCCGCGGGCAGGTTGTTGATGAGGTTCGATCCCACCGCCAGCGTGCCCCCGGCGACCGCCGCCGCCTGCGTCGGATTCGCCGACAGCGCGCGCAGCCATGCCGCGATGGCCGCGATCACCCCGCTGCGGTCGAGCGCCTCGACCAGCACGAACAGCCCCGCCACCAGCGGCAGCACGCTCCACGACACGTCGCGTGCGACGCCGATCGGCGAGGTGCGCGTCATCGCCGCCACGAACACGGTCGTCGCCACACCCGCGATGCAGGTCGGCAGTCCCAGCTCGCGGTCGAGCGCGGACGCCGCCAGCAGCACGACCGCGGTCGCGACGATCCCCGCCAGCGCCGCCTTGCCCCCCGCCGACAGTGCGTCGCGCGTCACGTCGGTCGCGCAGGCGCCCGCGATCCGCTCGCGCTCGGCCCAGCGCAACGCGACGAACGTGACGACGATCGCCCCCAGCGAGGGCAGCGCGAACGACGCGAACCATTGCCCCAGCGGCGGCATCGTCCCGCCGTAGAGGACGAGGTTGGCGGGGTTGGAGATCGGCAGCACGAAGCTGGCGGCATTGGCGACCAGCGCGCAGGCGAACAGCAGCGGCAGCGGGTTCGCACGGGCATGGCGCGCGGCGGCATAGACCGCAGGCGTCAGGACGACCGCGGTCGCATCGTTCGACAGGAAGGTGGTGGTGACCACCCCCGCGGCATAGACCAAAGCGAACAGCCGCGGGGTCGAGCCCTTCGCATGGCGCACCGCGGTCGCCGCGACCCAGTCGAACAGCCCCTGTCGCCGCGCGGTTTCGCTGAGCAGCATCATCCCGATCAGGAAGAGATAGACGTCGCCGCCCTTCCCCACCGCCGTCCAGGCGGCGGACCACGGCAGCAGCCCCGCCACGAGCAGAATCACCGCGCCCAGCACCGCCCAGATCGCCTCCGGCCAGCGGAACGGGCGGACGATGACGCCCGCGGTCGACAGCGCGCAGATACCCCAGGTGGCGGTAGTGGCGAGGATCATGCGCGCGTCCGTGACGAAGAATGAGCGCCGCGGCAACGTCGGTTAGTGGAAGAAGGTCCTTATGCCCCTCCCATGCACCTCCCATTCGTGCTGAGGAGGCGTCGAGCGAAGCCGAGGCGCCGTCTCGAAGCACACGCACCGCGCTTGCCCTTCGAGACGAGGCCTCGACAGGTTCAGCCTCTCCTCAGGGCGAACGGGGGGCTGGGATTATCCCCGCACGTCCTCCGCTACGACATGCCCGGCCGGCAGCGTCGCCGCGACCGTCGCGCGCTCCGCGCACGCCTGGTGGATGACGCTGCGCGGCGGCACGCCCTCGGTCAGCCAGACGTTGCCGCCGATGACCGATCCGGCGCCGATCGTCACCCGGCCGAGGATGGTCGCGCCGGCGTAGATCACGACATCGTCCTCGATGATCGGGTGGCGCGCGATCCCCTTGATGAGTGCGCCGTCCTCGTCCGCGGGGAAGCTGCGCGCGCCCAGCGTCACCGCCTGATAGATGCGCACCCGCTCGCCGATCACGGCGGTTTCGCCGATCACCACGCCGCTGCCGTGATCGATGAAGAAACCGCGTCCGATCGTCGCACCGGGGTGGATGTCGATCGCGGTTTCCGAATGCGCCAGCTCCGCGATCATCCGCGCGACCAGCGTCATTCCCTGCCGGTACAGTTCGTGTGCCAGCCGGTGGCACAGGATCGCGGTGACGCAGGGGTAGCACAGCAGGATCTCGTCCACGCTGCGCGCCGCCGGGTCGCCCGCGAACGCCGCCTCGACATCGCTGTCGAGCAGCCGGCGGATTGCGGGCAGACGCCGCGCAAACGCATCGACGACCGCGTGCGCGCGCACCGGGTCGGCGCGGTGGTAGAGCAACTCCAGCCGCACCTGCTGCGCCAGCCGGTCGAGCGCGCGCGCCAGCGTCTCGCGCACATAGCCGTGCTCGTCCGCGGGCGGCGCGCCGTCATGTCCGAGACGCGCGGGGAAGAGCGCGGCGGAGAGGTCGGCGACCACCGTACGGATCACCGCGCGCGACGGGAAACCCGCCTCGCCATGGCGTGGGTGGGCGGCGCGCCAGTCGTCGCGCGCCGCACCCAGTTCGGCGGCGATGTCGTCGATCGGCCAGTCGGTCACGTCGCCCTCCCCGCCAGGCGTCGTCAGCGCGCCGCCCGCGCGGCGCGATCCTGGTAGAATTGCTGGACCACGGCCCAGCCCTCCGCCGCGGTTTCGACGTAGCGGAAAATGCCCAGATCGCGCTCCGACACCACGCCTTCCTCGACCAGCGCCTCGAAATTGACGACGCGTTCCCAGAATTCGCGCCCGAACAGCAGCACCGGCATCGGCTCCACCTTGCCGGTCTGGATCAGCGTCAGCAGTTCGAACAGCTCGTCGAACGTCCCGAACCCGCCCGGGAACGCCGCCAGCGCGCGCGCGTGGAGCAGGAAGTGCATCTTGCGCAGCGCGAAATAGTGGAATTGCGTGCTCAGCGCGGGCGTGACGTACGGATTGGGCGCCTGTTCGTGCGGCAAAACGATGTTCAGCCCGATCGACTCGGCGTGAACGTCCGCCGCACCGCGGTTCGCGGCCTCCATGATCGAGGGGCCGCCGCCCGAACACACGACGAAATGCCGCTTCCCGGCCTCGTCACGCGGGAAATTGGAGCACAATTGCGCCAGTTCGCGCGCCATGTCGTAATATTTGCTCTTCGCCACCAGCCGTTCGGCGATGCGGCGGCTCTTCTCGTCGGTGGCGAGATCGAGCAGCGCCTGCGCCTTCGACGGCTCCGGGATGCGCGCCGAGCCGTAGAAGACGAAGGTGGAGCCGATATGCGCTTCCTCGAAGATCAGCTGCGTCTTGAGCAGTTCCAGCTGGAAGCGGACCGGGCGGAGATCCTCGCGCAGCAGGAAATCCATGTCCTGGAACGCGAGCGTGTACGCCGGGCTCTCGGTCTGGGGAGTGGGAATGCCGGTCTTGGCGACCTCGGCATCCTGTTTCGCGCGCGGGAAGACGCGGCTGGGTACGCGGGTTTCTGTCATTCGCGGGGTGTAGTCACGCTTCGTGACGCCCGCAAGACGGCGAAATCACCGGCAGAAACGCTTGCCGTCATCCTCCAGATGCAGGTGATCGCGGTGCGCGGCGTTGAAATCGGGGGTCAGCACGGTGCCGAAGCGGCGGCACGCGGAGGTGCGGATGGTCGCCAGGAAGCGGCGGATGTCGGGATCGGGCGAGTTCCAGTCGCGCAGGATCGAGATGCGGCGGCCATCCTTCAGCTCGAACGCGCCGATATCGATCGCATTGGCGATGGCATGGCCGGAGCGGCGCGCGGGTCCGGTCGTGCCGACGGTGTCGCGGCAGGCATAGCTGCCCATGCTGACCACGCGCGACAGTTCGCTGCCGAGGATCTGATAGGCCGCGGGCGCGACGCCGTTGCGCGCCCATGACGCATAGGCGCGCGCCTCACCGCAGCGCACCGCGCCCAGGTTTGCGGTGGGCACGCCGATGTCCAGCAGCTTGACCGTGCCGACGAGGCCGCATCCCGGCCCCATCGCCGGCCGATCGGGCAGCCGCTGAAAATCGACGCCCAGCGCGCGAAGGTCGGCGAGACATTGCGCGGTTTCGCGATCGGACGGCGCCTGCACCTCCGGCCGCGGCGGGGCGATCGGGCCGACGGGTGCGGGGCGATCGGATCGGCCGCAGGCGGCGAGCGCGAGCGACAATACGATCGCCGTCATGCCGGACTTTTTCCGGCATCCACCCATCCGCACACCCCACATGCGCCCGTCTTGCGGCACGGTGGACCCCGGAACAAGTCCGGGGTGACGGGCGGACTCGTGGATGCGACGGACGGTTGCCAACACCCGTCAACGCCGCTAGGGCCGTCGACGGGCCACGCGGTCCCAACGCCGCGCGTGCTCTCTGTAAGGAGAGACCAACATGACTGATTCGACTGCCGCCGACGCCACTCTTGCGCGCGCGGAGAAGCCCGCCGCCAAGCCGGCACGCCCCCATTTTTCCTCCGGCCCCTGCGCCAAGCCGCCCGGTTACGACCCGGCGAAGCTCGCGACCGAGGTGCTGGGCCGTTCGCACCGCTCGAAGCTGGGCAAGCAGCGGCTGCAATATTGCATCGACCTGATGCGCGAGCTGCTCAACCTGCCCGACACGCACCGCATCGGCATCGTCCCCGGCTCCGACACCGGCGCCTATGAGATGGCGATGTGGACGATGCTGGGCGCGCGCCCGGTCACCGCGCTGGCGTGGGAGAGCTTCGGCGAGGGCTGGGTGACCGATGCGGTCAAGCAGCTGAAGATCGATCCGACCGTCCTGCGCGCCGATTACGGCCAACTGCCGGACCTGACCGCAGTCGACTGGTCGAACGACGTCCTCTTCACCTGGAACGGCACCACCAGCGGCGTGCGCGTCCCCAACGGCGACTGGATCGCGGACGATCGCGAGGGGCTGTCCTTCGCCGACGCGACCAGCGGCGTCTTCGCCTACGACCTGCCGTGGGACAAGATCGACGTCGCGACCTTCAGCTGGCAGAAGGTGCTGGGCGGCGAAGGCGCGCACGGCGTGCTGATCCTGGGCCCGCGCGCGGTCGAGCGGCTGGAAAGCTACACCCCGGCCTGGCCGCTGCCAAAGGTGTTCCGCCTCGTCTCCAAGGGCAAGCTGACCGAGGGCGTGTTCAAGGGCGAGACGATCAACACGCCGTCGATGCTGGCGGTCGAGGATGCGATCTGGTCGCTGGAATGGGCGAAGTCGCTGGGGGCCGGCGGCCTCATCAAGCGGTCCGACGCCAATGCCGCGGCGCTCGACCGGATCGTCGCGGCGCGCGACTGGCTGGGCCATCTGGCGCAGGACGAAGCCTCGCGGTCGAAGACCAGCGTCTGCCTGACGGTGGATGCGGACGAGGCGGTCATCAAGAAGATGGTGTCGCTGCTGGAGGCCGAGGGCGCTGCACTCGACATCGGCGGCTATCGCGATGCACCGCCGGGGCTGCGCATCTGGTGCGGCGCGACCGTCGACACCGCGGACATCGAGGCTCTCGGGCCGTGGCTCGACTGGGCCTATGCCACCGCCAAGGCTGCTGCCTGATTCTGTTGCGTCACCCCGGCCTTGAGCCGGGGTCCCGCTTCTTCTTCCTCACCGCCCGCCGAAAAACGCGGGCCCCGGGCACACGGCCGGGGTGACGGTGCCGTTCAAGGATACCCAAACCATGCCCAAGGTACTGATTTCCGACAAGATGGACCCGCGCGCTGCCGAGATCTTCCGCGAGCGCGGGGTCGAGGTGGACGAGATCACCGGCAAGACCCCCGACGAGCTGAAGGCAATCATCGGCCAGTATGACGGCCTCGCCATCCGCTCCTCGACCAAGGTGACCAAGGACATCCTGGATCACGCCACCAACCTGAAGGTGGTGGGGCGCGCCGGGATCGGCGTCGACAATGTCGACATCCCCGCTGCCTCGGCGAAGGGCGTGGTCGTCATGAACACGCCGTTCGGCAACTCGATCACCACCGCCGAGCACGCGATCGCGCTGATGTTCGCGCTGGCGCGCCAGCTGCCGGAGGCGGACGCCTCGACGCAGGCGGGCAAGTGGGAGAAGAACCGCTTCATGGGGGTCGAGATGACCGCCAAGACGCTGGGGCTGATCGGCGCGGGCAACATCGGCTCGATCGTCGCCGACCGCGCGCTGGGCCTGAAGATGAAGGTCGTCGCGTTCGACCCGTTCCTGACCGAGGAGCGCGCGGTCGAGCTGGGCGTGACCAAGGTGACGCTGGACGAGCTGCTGGCGCGCGCCGACTTCATCACGCTGCACACCCCGCTGACCGATCAGACGCGCAACATCCTGTCGGCGGAGAATCTCGCCAAGACCAAGAAGGGCGTACGCATCGTCAATTGCGCGCGCGGCGGGCTGATCGACGAAGCGGCATTGAAGGCGGGGCTGGATTCGGGCCACATCGCGGGCGCCGCACTCGACGTGTTCGTGACCGAGCCGGCCAAGGAAAGCCCGCTGTTCGGCACCCCCAACTTCATCTCCACCCCGCATCTGGGCGCGTCGACCAACGAGGCGCAGGTCAATGTCGCGATCCAGGTTGCCGAGCAGATGGCCGATTATCTGGTCAACGGCGGCGTCACCAACGCGCTGAACATGCCCAGCCTGTCGGCGGAGGAAGCGCCGAAGCTGCGCCCGTACATGGGGCTGGCCGAGAAGCTGGGCTCGCTGGTCGGCCAGCTGGCGACCGGCGCGATCGATCGCGTGTCGATCCACCGCGAGGGTGCGGCGGCGGACCTCAATCCCAAGCCGATCACCTCGGCGGTGCTCACCGGGTTCCTGCGGACGCAGACCGACACGGTGAACATGGTCAACGCGCCGGTGCTGGCGCGCGACCGCGGCATGGAGGTGCGCGAGATCCGCACCGAGCGCGAGGGCGACTACCACACGCTGCTGCGCGTCGCGGTGCGCACCGCGGACGGCGAGCGCTCGGTCGTCGGCACGCTGTTCGGCGACGCCGCGCCGCGTCTGGTCGAGCTGTTCGGGATCAAGGTCGAGGCCGATCTGGCCGGCCCGATGCTGTACGTCGTCAACGAGGACGCGCCCGGGTTCATCGGGCGGCTCGGCACGCTGCTGGGCGAGGCCGGGGTCAACATCGGCACCTTCCACCTCGGTCGCCGTCAGGCGGGTGGCGAGGCGGTGCTGCTGCTGTCGGTGGACGAGGCGGTGGACGCAGAGCTGCTCGCCAAGGTGAAGGCGCTGCCTGGCGTGAAGACCGCGATGGGGCTGTCATTCTGATCCCTTCCAAGCCCCTCTCCTTCAGGGGAGGGGCTTTTCGGCCTGCGCCGATCCTCGTAGCGTGACGGCCTCTCCACGAGGATCCCCGATGCGCCGTACCTATCTGCTCGCCGCCGCCAGCCTGCTCGCCGTCCCTGCCCTGCTCGTCGCGCAGACCGCCAAGCCCCGCTACGGCAATTGGGGGCTCGAGCTGACGGATATGGACCGCAGCGTGACGCCGGGCGACGACTTCTACGACTATGCCGAGGGCACCTGGCTGAAGAATCACCCGATCCCCGCGGACAAGGTGGGCGCCGGCTACAATTACGACCTGCCCGACGAGATCGAGGGGCAGGTGCGCCGTATCGTCGAGCAGGCGGCGGCCAACCCCACCTCCCCCACCGCGCGCAAAGTGGGCGACTTCTACGCCGCATGGATGGACGAAAAGGGGATCGAGGCGCGTGGGCTCGCACCGCTGCGGCCGTATCTGGCGCAGATCGACGCGGTGAAGACGCGGCCCGAGCTGGTGCGGCTGATGATGCACCCGGGCATGCCGTCGCCGGTCAATATCGGGATCAACGCCGATCAGGACGATCCCACCCGCTATACCGTCAATGCCGGACAGGCGCAGCTGGGGCTGCCGGTGCGCGACTATTACCTGCTCGGCGGGGAGAAGTATGTCGCGATCCGCAAGGCGTACCGTGACTATCTGGTGAAACTCCAAACGTTGGCCGGACTGCCCGATCCGCAGGGACGCGCGGACCGCATCATCGCGTTGGAGACGCGGCTGAGCCAGGACCAGTGGACGCCCGAGCGGCGGCGCGATCCCGTCGCCACGCACAACCCGATGACGCGCGCGCAGCTGACCGCGCTGGCACCCGAATTCGACTGGGATGCGACGCTGGCCGCGATGGGTCTCGGCGCGGCGAAGACGGTCGACGTGGCGGAGACGACCGCGGTCGCCGCGGCGGGCAAGCGGCTGGCGGACGTGCCGCTGTCGACGTGGAAGGAGTGGATGACCGCGCGCTTCGTCAGCGATCATGCCGCATACCTGCCGCGCGCGTTCGACCAGGCGAACTTCGATTTCTACAAGAAGACGCTGTACGACGTGCCGGAGCAGCGCGCGCGGTGGAAGCGCGGCGTCGGGCTGCTCGACGGCGCGCTGGGCGAGGCGGTCGGCGCGATCTACGTCCAGCGTTACTGGACCCCCGCGACGCAGGCGAAGGCGGACGAGCTGATCGCCGACATGCGCGCCGCCTACAGGGACAAGATCGACGGTGCGTCGTGGATGGACGATGCGACGCGCAAGGCGGCGCTGGCGAAGCTTGCGACGTTCGACCCGCGCATCGGGCATCCGGCGAAGTGGATCGACTATTCGACGCTGAGCGTCACGCGCACCGATCCGCTGGCCAATGCGATGGCGTCGGACGCGTTCGGCTGGCGGCTGGCGCTGGCGCGCTTCCCGCATCCGGTCGACCGCGGGTTGTGGTACATGACGCCGCAGACGGTGAACGCCTATTACGATCCGACGATGAACCAGATCACGCTGCCCGCGGCGATCCTGCAACCGCCGTTCTTCGACGCGAACGCCGACCCGGCGGTCAATTATGCGGAGACGGGCGCGACCACGATCGGGCACGAAATGGGGCACGGCTTCGACGATCAGGGCCGCCAGTATGACGAAAAGGGCCGCCTGCGCGACTGGTGGACCGCGGCAAGCGCGGCGAAGTACAACGTCCAGGCCGACCGGCTGTCGAACCAGTTCGACCAGTATGAGCCGATCCCGGGGACGAAGATCAAGGGGCGGCTGACGCTGGGCGAGAATCTGGCCGATCTGGGCGGGCTGGAGACGGCCTATGCCGCCTATCGCCGCTACGTGTCGCGGCACGGCGAGCCGCCGGTACTGGACGGCTTCACCGGCGACCAGCGCTTCTTCCTGGCCTATGCGCAGGCGTGGCAGGGCAAGCGGCGCGAGGGCGCGCAGCGCGCCGCCTTGCTGTCCGATCCGCACAGCCCGGACAAGTACCGCGTCAACGGCATCGTGCGCAATTTCGGCCCGTGGTACGCCGCCTTTGGCGTCAAGCCGGGCGATCGGCTGTATCTCGCCCCCGAGCAGCGCGTGTCGGTATGGGGCGCGACCCCGCGCTAGGACGTATCGATCATCAGGACCATCTGTGTCATTCCCGCGAAGGCGGGGATGACGCAGGTCCGATCCGGCGTGGGGGGCCACCACCCGCCGCGCGATCAGTGGAGCGGCTCGCCGGCGATCGTGATGCGGTGCATCAGCCGGCGGTGCCCCTGATAGTCGTTCATCGCGCAATGCCAGGTCGAGCGATTGTCCCAGATCGCGATCGACCCCGGCGTCCATTGCACGCGGCAGTGGAACTGATCGCGCATCGCCACGCCGTAGAGATAGGTGAGCAGCGGCAGGCTCTCCTCGCGCGTCCACCCCTCGAAATGCAGGGTGAAGGCTGGGTTGACGTAGAGGATCTCGCGCCCGGTGCGCGGATGCCGGATCACCACCGGATGCACCGCGCGCGTGCGCTCGTCATGCCCCTTGAGCGCCGCGGCCTGGTCGGTCTTCGCGTAGATGCCGTCCGCGCTGTAGATGTGATCCGCGGAATGCACCGCGCGCAGGCCGCGCAGCGTCGCCTTCAGCCCGTCCGACAGGCTGTCGAACGCCGCGCCCAGGCTGGCGAACAGCGTGTCCCCGCCCGCCGGGGGCGTTTCGCGTGCCAGCAGGATCGATCCCATCGCGGGCACCGCGTCATAGCTGTGATCGGTATGCCAGCCGCCGCCGATGTTGGTCTGCTGCGTCTCCGCCTTGCGCACTTCCGCGATTTCCGGATGCCCGCCGTTGGCGGGGAAGTATTTGTTGACGTCGATCGCACCCCAGCGGCGCGCGAACGCGATATGCTGTTCCGGGGTGAGCGACTGATCGCGGACGAACAGCACGCCGGCCTGCGCGACCGCCTCGCTGAGCGCCGCGAACGTCGCGTCGTCCAGCCGCGTCAAGTCGACCCCCGTCGCCTCGACGCCGACATGTTCGGACAGCGGGCGCATCTGCATCGTGGTCATCCAACCTCTCCTCGATCGTGATGGCATCGGGGATAATCCCGCCCCTCGCCAAGCAATGTCACCGGGGTTACATTCATTGGATGAATTCCGATGACGCCCTGCGCGGCAACCGCTGGTTCGCTCAGCAGCCGCGCGACCTGCGCCAGGCGCTGGCCGCGGCGGCGCGGCTCGCCATGCTGTCCCCCGGCCAGTGGATCTACGGTGAGGGGGACGAGGATACCGGGCTGGTGATGGTGACGCACGGCATGCTGCGACTGGAGGCGGCGGTGGACGACCGCACCGTCCTGGTCGGGGTCGCGCGCGCCGGTGCGGCCTTCGGCCAGTCGCGCCGGCATGGCGGCGGTCCGCGGATCGTCACCGCGCGGGCCGGCCCGGCCAGCCGCGTGGCGATGGTCAGCGATGCGGCACTGGGGCGGATCGCCGCCACCCTGCCGCATCTGTGGCAGGCGGTCAGCACGCTGGTCTATGCGCAGCTGGACGCGAGCGTCCACGGGCTGGCGCAGATGCTGGCGCTGCCGCCCCGCGCGCGGATCGCCGCGCGGCTCCGGCTATTCGCCGACGACGGCGTGGTGCCGCTGTCGCAATCGGATCTGGCCGAATGGTGCGGGCTGTCGCGCAAGGCGGTCAACGCGCATCTCGGCGCACTGGAGGCGCTGGGCGCGATCGAGCGCGGCTATGGCGTGATCCGCCTGCGTGACGTCGCCCGCCTGACGCGCTGACGATTGCCCGACCTGTCGGCGGTAAGCCGCGATCGACCTTCCCGAAGCAGCCGCGGCCTGTTAGCAGCGCCGCCGGATCGGGGTCGCGCGGCGGGGGGCCGCAAGATGCGCCGATCCGGGGGGAAGTCATCCGTGCGCAAACGTCATCTGATCTGGCTGATCCCGTCGCTGTTCGCCGCGACGCCCGCCATGGCGCAGGTGGAGGACGACCAGTTCTGGGAGCAGGTCAATCTCAACGTGCCGCTGACGCCCGACGTGCGCGTCACGCTGGAGCAGATCGCGCGCTGGGGCGACCGCTCGGACGGGCTGAACCAGACTGAATATGGCGCGCTGCTGGGGTTCAAGGCGAACAAGACGTTCGAGTTCGGCATCGGCTATCGCCGCGTCGGGCTGTTCAGCAACACCGGCCCCGACGTGCACGAGAACCGGCTGCGGCAGCAGGTCGTCGTCACGCACGGGCGCTTTTCGGGGAGGTTCCGCGTCGACGAACGCTTCAACCCCGGCGGGAGCGAGGTGGGATTCCGGGTGCGTCCACTGGTACGCTACAACCACCCGCTGGGATCGAAGGGGTTCGCGCTGTTCGCCAGCCACGAAAGCTTCCTGATCCCCAACACCACCAGCTGGGGCCAGCGCGCCGGATACGAGCGGATGCGCAACGTGCTGGGCGTGACGATCCCGTTCTTCAAGCGCAAGGCGCTGCTCGACGCGGGCTATCTGAACCAATACCGGCTGGGTCTTGGCGGCAGGCGGCCGACGATGGAACATACGCTCAGCCTGCAGCTGACGATCAACGCGCTGGGGCCGCTGCTCCACGACTGACCGGCGTCACGGGCGGGTGACGATGGCGCCGTTCTTCATCACCCACCGCACGCTGCGCGTCGCCCCCATGTCGTGCAGCGGATCGCCCGCCACCGCGACGAGATCGGCGAGCTTCCCGGCGCGGATCGCGCCGACGCGGTCTCCCATCCGCATCCACCGCGCGTTGCCCGAGGTGGCGGCGAGCAGCACCTGCGCCGGCGGCATCCCCGCCGCCGCCATCAGCACCATCTCGCGCGCGTTGGTGCCATGCGCATAGACCCCGACGTCGCCGCCCATGCACATCGGGACCTTCTCGGCGAGCGCCAGGCGGAAGCTGTCGCGGCTGGCGCGCACCGAGGCGGGCGCCGGCTCCGCGCCGTTCCAGCCGCGATAGCGCGCGCTGGCCTCGGCCGCCGCGAGCGTGGGGCAAAGCGCGATCCCCTTCGCCGCCATCGCCGCATAGATATCGCGGGTGCCGCCATAGCCATGCTCGATCGTGTCGACCCCCGCCTCGATCGCGCGGCGCATCCCCTCCGGCGTGGAGGCATGGACCGCGACCGGGCGACCGGCATCGTGCGCCGCCGCCACCGCGGCCTGTATCTCCGCGAGGCTCAACGTCGGGCGGCTGTCCTCGCCTGCGCGCCAGCGGTAATCGGCGTACAGCTTCACCCAGTCCGCGCCCGCCGCGATCTGACGACGGACGGCGGCGACCATCTGGTCGGGGCCGGACACTTCCTCCGCCCCCTGCGGCACCTCGACGCCGGGCTCGAACCCCTTCGGCCCATAGGCGCCCAGCGCGACGATGGCGCGGGTGGCGACCCGCAGCCGCGGCCCCTCGACCACGCCCTGATCGATCGCCGACCTCAGCCCGACATCGGCATAGCCCGCCCCTTCCGTGCCCAGGTCGCGCGCGGTGGTAAACCCGGCGCGCAGCGTCGCGCGCGCCTGCGCCACCGCGCGCGCGGTGCGCAGCGCCAGCGGCTCGTGCAGCACCTGATCGTCCCACGACGCTTCGTCATAGGGATGGAGGAACAGATGCGCGTGCCCCTCGATCATCCCGGGCATCAGCGTGGTCCCGGCCAGGTCGACCACCTGCGCATCCGCCGGCGCGGCGAGCGCGGGGCCGACCGCGACGATGCGGTCGCCGCGCACCAGCACCTGCCAGCCGGCATGCGCCACGCCGTCGACGCCGTCGAACACCGCAGCCGGACGCAGCAGCATCGCGGGCGGCGCCGATGGCGGCTCGGTCGCACCGCCCAGCATCAACGCCGCCACGACCGTCAACCAGCGCATGGCCATCCCGCCCCCTTTCGTCCTAGACCCTGCGCATGGATAGGCTTCTCCCCCGCGCGCGCAATCCGTTGATCCTGCTGACGCTGCTCGCCGCCACCGCGGCGGCGCCCGCCCCCTCCCCCGACATGGCGCGCTGGCAGGCGCAGGCGGCGCGGGTGACAATCACGCGCGATGACTGGGGCATCCCGCACATCCGCGGCAGGAGCGACGCAGACGCGGTGTTCGGGATGATCTACGCGCAGGCGGAAGATGATTTTTCGCGGATCGAGGCCAATTACCTGACCGCGCTGGGCCGCACCGCGGAGGCGGAGGGCGAGGAGGCGATCTGGGCCGACCTGCGTCAGCGGCTCTATGTCGATCCGGTCGAATTGCAGGCGCAGTATCGCGCCAGCCCCGACTGGCTGCGTACGCTGATGGACGCCTGGGCGGACGGGCTGAATTTCTATCTGGCGACGCATCCGCAGACCAAGCCGAGGGTGCTGACCCGGTTCGAGCCGTGGATGGCGCTGAGCTTTACCGAGGGCAGCATCGGCGGCGATATCGAGCGGATTTCGCTATCCGACCTCAAGACCTTCTACGGCCGCCCCACCCCGCCCACGCCGGAGGAGCGCGGCAACGTCCCGCGCGAGCCGTCGGGGTCGAACGGCATCGCCATCGCCCCGAAGCTGACCAGCGCGGGCCATGCGCTGCTGCTCATCAACCCGCATACCAGCTTCTACTTCCGTTCGGAGGCGCAGGTGACGAGCGATGCGGGGCTAAACGCCTATGGCGCCAGCACCTGGGGGCAGTTCTTCGTCTATCAGGGATTCAACGCGCACGCGGGGTGGATGCACACCTCCTCGACGGTCGACAATGTCGACCAATTCGCGGAACGCGTGATGCGGCGCGGCAGCGGCTGGGCCTATCGCTACGGCGGCGAGGTGCGGCGGGTCGAGGAACGCGGCGTCACGCTGCGCTATCGTCGCGCGGACGGCAGCATGGCGGAGCGCCGCTTCGCGACGTGGCGGACGCATCACGGGCCGATCGTCGCGACGAAGGACGGGCGCTGGATCGCGA
Organism: uncultured Sphingomonas sp.; assembly: GCA_913774925.1. GTDB lineage: Bacteria > Pseudomonadota > Alphaproteobacteria > Sphingomonadales > Sphingomonadaceae > Sphingomonas. Next base: position 27,458 of record CAJYKB010000017.1, read on the forward strand.
CCGCGCTGATGTGGCGGCCGATACCGGCGCTGGAGCAGAGCTGGCTGCGGACGAAGGCGACCGATCTCGCATCCTACATGGCGGTGGCGGAGCGGAAGGCCAATTCCTCCAACGACACGCTCTTCGCCGACGACAAGGGCGAGATCGCGTTCCTGATGCCGCAGTTCATGCCGGTGCGCGACGACCGCTTCGATTATACCCGCCCCGTCGACGGCAGCAATCCGGCGACCGACTGGCACGGGCTGCACACGCTCGCCACGCTGCCCAGCGTCGCCAACCCGCGCACCGGCTGGGTCCACAACACCAACGACTGGCCATGGAGCGCGGCGGGGCCGGACAGCCCGAAGGCGGCGGACTATCCGCGCTACATGGACCAGACCGGCGCCAATGCGCGCGGCGAGCATGCCGACCTGCTGCTGACCGGCAAGAGCGGCTGGACCGCGGAGCGGCTGCGTGACGCGGCCTATGACCCGTATCTGCCGGCCTTCGCGCATCTGCTGCCCGGCGTGGCGGAGGCGTGGCGCGCGCTGCCCACGGACGACCCGCGCCGCCGCGCGCTGGCGGAGCCGGTCGCGACGCTGGCGGCATGGGACCATCGCTGGGGCTATGATTCGGTCGCGACCAGCATCGCGGTGTTCTGGGGCGACACGCTGTGGCGCGAGGTCGGCGGCTTCGCCCAGGCGGAGCGGATGAACGTGCCCGACTATATCGCGACCCGCGTCACCCCCGCGGCGAAGCTGGCCGCGCTGGAGCAGGCGGTGGCGCGGCTGTCGCGCGACTTCGGAACGTGGCGCACACCGTGGCGCGCGATCAACCGCTTCCAGCGGCTCGAAGATGCCATCGCGCCGCACTTCGACGATCGCCGCCCCTCCACCCCGGTGCCCTTCACCTCGGCGCAATGGGGCAGTCTGGCGTCGTTCGGGGCAAAGACGTGGCCGGGGACGAAGCGCTATTACGGCACCAGCGGCAACAGCTTCGTCGCGATCGTCGAGTTCGGCCCGCGTGTGAAGGCCAGCGCGGTGATGGCGGGCGGGCAGAGCGGCGACCCGGCCTCACCGCATTTCGCGGACCAGATCGACCGCTACGCGGGCGGCAACCTGCGCCCGGTCTATTTCCACCCGGACGAGCTCGCGGGGCACGTCGAGCGAACCTATCGGCCGGGCGGATGAGCGCCCCTTTGCCGTCACCCCGGCCTTCTCGCTCCCCGGCGAAGGCCGGGCCCGGTTGGGCAGCATGGCAGTATCACGCGAACCGGTTGTGACTGGACCCCGGCCTTCGCCGGGGAACAACGGGGTTTCACACCGGCCTACGCTATCACCGCGCCGGCGGCGTTCCCGCGTCGAGGTGGTCCCAGTTCAGGATCGTGTTGAACCCCAGCATGTAGCTGCCCTGCGTCTGCCAGCGCCAGAACGGGCGTAGGCCGAACAGCACCATATGGCCACGCCCGGCGGGGACGTCGACGACCAGCGCCTTGTTGGTCAGCGCGTCGCCGCCGCTCAGCATCCCGCTCAGCAGGATATCATTCGCCTTCGTCGGGAAGCTCATCACCACGCGCGGGAATTGCGTCGGCTCCGCTCCGCTTGATCGGGACGCGGGCAAGGCGGAGCCGAAGGGCGAATTTTCGACCTCCGCATTCGCCAGCGCGCTGGTCGCGCCACCGGGCCAGGGCGAGATCGGCACCGGGGTGACGTTGGGGGTCACGTTCTGCGCCAGCTTCGTGCCCGGACCGTTGGGGTCGAAATAGCCCATGCCGCCGCCGCTTCGCGACACGGTGATGACGGGCGTCTGGCTGAAATAGACCGGCAGCTGGCGCCCTTCATAGCCGTAGACGATCGGGCTGGTCCGGTCCGCGATCAGCCCGCGCATGATCGCGCCCTTGCTGTAATAGTCGGACGGCGCGGTGACGGAGACGCCCTGCGCCATGCCGAACGACGCCAGCATCTCCACCGTCGACCCGTCCGCCAGCAGCGTGCCGCCGTCCTCGACGAACCGGCGCAGTGCGTCCAGCCCCGCGCCGCCGACCCCGCCGCGGATGTCCTTTGCGCTGTCGAGCGCCCCCAGATGCGGGGTCAGCGCCGACTTCTCATACGGGATCGCGTCCTTGCCGTTCATCGGCACGCCGACGAACTGCTCGCGCGCGCTGTTGGCGACGGTGGGATAGATGATGACGTCGTACTTGCCGCGCAGCTTCGCGCCCGATTTGAGCGTCGTGTCCGCGAAATAGTCGTAGGGAATGCCATAGGTATCCAGCGCGGCACGCCACCAGCCCTCGTCCTGGGTGCGCAGCCAGCTGTGGATATAGCCGATCCGCGGCGCGGTGAGCGCGTGGGTCGCGACCTGCGGCATCGCCGTCACCGCCTCGCCCGAGACGCCCAGCGCCTCCGCCGCGCGCGCCACCGCGGCGCGATCCGCGTTCGGCAGGATGAAGCTGCCCGCCGCATATTGCCGCCCGCCGGCCTCGAATGGCGCTTCGGCGGCGAGCATCCGCATGCCCTTCAGGCGGAAGCGCAGGCCGACCAGCGCATTGTCGCCGCTGTGGTTGAAGACGATGGTCGAGCCGCTGCCCGACACGCCCGCGGGCACCTTCGCCGCGTCGGTCAGCGGGGTCAGCGCCTGCTGGAAGACCGCGGGGTCCTTGATCGTCTTCAGCGTGACGTTGTGCATGTACTGCATCGTCCAGCCGGTGTCGTCGTAGGGACGCGGATTGGCGGCGGGATAGTTCTGCACGCTCAGATACATGTCGAGCAGCGTGCGGTACGGCTGGTCGGCGCGGATGACGTAATCCCCCGCCGCGACCGGCACCCCGCCGGCGGTGAACGCCTGCGACGCGCGGTGCACCTCGATCCCCTGCTGGCGCAGCATGTTGACCATGTCGGCGGCATTGCCCGCGGCGTGCTGCGCGGCGGGGATGACATAGGCGTTGACCGCACCGGTACGCCCCGCCTCCACCGCATTGCGGTTCTTCGCCCAGTAATTCTCCAGATAGCTGGTGCGGTCGGTAGCGACGCGGTTGAGCACGAACAGCAGCGCCGATTCCTGGATGTTGGTATTCTGCCGCGGCGCCCAGTCGACCGAGGGTAGCGGCGGGTTGGGGCGGAACCACTCGCGGCTGGTCGTCGCGGGCGGCATCTTCAGCCCCTTCTGAATGTCGGGGCCGTAGCTCTGCACCTCGTAGAAGCGCCCGGTGCTGTTGTGCGTGTGCGCGATCCAGAAGAGGTAATTGGGCACCCAGCCGTCGTAGAAGCCGTAGGTCCATACGCCGGGCACGCCCCGTTTGCTCAGCTCCATCACCTCCGTCTCGGCAAGCAGCCACCATTCGTTCGACTGGATCGGGTCGAGCACGGGATTGTACGGCCCGGTGCCGGTCGAAGTGTATAGGTAGGCGACCGATTCATGCAGGTCGTGGAGCACGGTCGGGTGCCATTCCAGGAACCCCTTCGTGATGTTCTGCGTCAGTTTCAGATACTGGCCGAGCCCATCGCGATTGTTGTCGTGCGCGACATACTTGCCCCAATAGACGAGCGGCGGCTTGGGCTTGCCGGTCTTCTTGCCGTAATAATAGGTGTCGACCATCTTCTCGCGCCCGTCGACCTCCACCACCGGCGTGATGAAGGTGATGACGTTGTCGCGGATGTTGCGGATCATCGGCGTGTCCTCGACCGCCAGCCGATAGGCGAGTTCCAGCAGCATCTCCGGCCCGCCCGTCTCGGGCGAGTGGATGCCGCTGGTCAGCCAGTAGATCGGCTTGGCGGTCTTGATGATCTCCGCGGCCTGCTTGGCGTCAGTGCGGCGCGGGTCGCCCAGCATCGCGAGCTTCGCCTTGTTCTCGTCCAGCCCCGCGAGCACCGCCTCGTCCGCGATCGCGATGACGACCTGCTCGCGCCCTTCCTCGGTGGTGCCGAGCGTCATGAACTTGACGCGTTTCGAGGTGCGCGCCAGCTCGCGGTAGTAGCGGTGGATATCGGCGGCATAGGTCAGCTCCCCGGGCGTGCCGGGGATACGGCCGAAAAACCTCAGCGGCGACGGCACCGTGTCCGACGCGGGCATATGATCGGTCAGCTCGGTCTGGAAACGCTGGTCGATCATGTGATGACGGATGAGGCGGCCGTATTCCTCGTCCTGCGGCTGCGTCAGCGGGGCGATGCCGCTGGGCAACGCGACATTGGCAGGAGGGGTGCCGGGCGCGGTCTGCGCCGTGGCGGGCGAGCCGGAGAGAATCGTCGCGGCGAGGGCCGCTGCCTGAACCGAGAAGCGTACCCGCATGATGATCTCTCCCTGACCCGCCGTTGCGGCTTCCGTTCCGCGGCCCAGGCCGGGGTTCGGTTACGCACGGCTCTTTGACTATTGAACGCCTTCCCGACTGGGCCCCGGCCTTCGCCGGGGAACAGGATTACTCCGCGATCGGCTGCATCGCCCCGTCGCGCTTCAGCACGTCGCCGCCCTTCATCACGAATCCGACGCGTTGCAGGACCGTGATGTCGGCCAGCGGATCGCCGTCGACCGCGACGATGTCGGCATAGCGCCCCGCCTGCACCGACCCGATGTCCTGCGGCGCGCCGATCAGCTCGGCGGCGTTGCGCGTTCCGGCGAAGATCGCATCCATCGGCGTCAGCCCCGCCTTCACCAGGAGCGCGAATTCCTCCGCCTTGTTGCGGTCGCCCAGCCCGGTGAAGTCGGTGCCGAGCGCGATCTTCACCCCCGCCTTGTACGCGCGGCCGGCGTTGCCGATCATCGTCGGGGTCACCGCGATTGCCTTTTCCGCGACGGTCGGCGGCAGCGCCTGCGGCGTCTTCACCGCGGTCTGGTAGATCCAGTCGGCGACCAGCAACGTCGGCACCAGGAACGTGCCGTGCTTCTTCATCAGCGCATAGCTGGTGGCATCGGCATAGGTGCCATGGTCGACCGAATCCACGCCCGCCTCGACCGCGTGGTTGATCGCCTTGTTGCCATGAACGTGCGCGGCGACCTTCATGCCGAGTTCGTGCGCGGTCGAGGTGACGGCGCGCATCTCCTCGTCGGTCATGGTCATGTGGTTGGGATCGTCGCCGATCGAACCGACCCCGCCCGAGGGCATGATCTTGATGAGCGCGGCACCGTCGCGACGATGCGCGCGCACCTTGCGCTGCGCATCCTCCGGCCCATCGACGATCGAATTTTCGCGGTTTTCGAAATGGATCTCGGGCTGCATCCCGTTCGCGGGATCGGAATGGCCACCGGTCGCCGACAGCGGCTGCATCGCCGACCAGATGCGCGGGCCGACCCACTGGCGCGCGGCGATGGCACGGTTGAGCGCGGGCGCCTCGATCTCGCCGGAGCCGCAATCGCGCACCGTGGTGAAGCCCATCTCGATATCGCGCACTGCATTGCGCATCGCGGTGACGACGCCGTCCGCCTGGTTGCGGGTGAAGCGGTTGATTACGCTCCAGTCCGGCCCCATCGAGATATGGTCGTGCGTGTCGATGAAGCCCGGCAGCACCGTCTTCGTCGACAGGTCGATCACCTCCGCGCCCGCGGGCGTGACGAAGCCGGGCTGAACCGCGACGATGCGCTCGTCCTTGACAATGATCGACACCTGCCGGCGCGGCGTGGCGGACGCGCCGTCGATCAGCGTGCCGGCGTGGATGACGACGTCCTTCGCCAGCGCAGGCGCCGCGGAGAGTGCGGAGGAGGCGGCGAGCAGCGCCGCTGCGAAACGGGTCAGTCTCACTTCACCATCCTCCCGCCGGTCTTGAACACCTCGCCGCCCTTCATCACGAAGTTCACGCGTTGCAGCGTGGTGATGTCGGCGAGCGGATCGCCGTCCACCGCGACGATGTCGGCATAACGCCCCGCCTGGATCGCGCCGATGTCCTTGCTGCCGAGCAGGTCGGCGGCGGCGCGGCTGCCCGCCAGGATCGCGTCGGCGGGGGTGAAGCCCGCCTTCACCAGCAGCGCATATTCCTCCGCCTTGTTGCGGCCCGAGCTCGCCGACTGATCGGTGCCCAGCGCGATCTTGACGCCGGCCTTGTACGCCCGACCGGCATTGCCGATCATCGTCGGCGTGACCGCAATCGCCTTCTCCGCGACGGTCGGCGGCAGCGTCTCGGGCGACTTGACCGCATTCTGGTAGATCGCGTCGGCCACCAGCAGCGTCGGCACCAGATAGGTGCCGTGCTGCTTCATCAGGCGATAGCTCTCGGCATCGGCATAGGTGCCGTGCTCGATCGAATCGACGCCCGCCATCACGGCATGGTCGATCGCCTTCTTGCCGTGCGCGTGGGCGGCGACCTTCAGCCCCAGTTCGTGCGCGGCCTCGACCGCGGCGACCATCTCCGCATCGGTCATCACCATGTGGTGCGGATCGTCGCCGATCGAGCCGACCCCGCCCGAGGGCATGATCTTGATGACGGTGGCGCCGTTGCGGCGATGCTCGCGCACCCGCATCCGCATCTCCTCCGGCCCGTCGGCGATCGCCTCCGCACGGCCGGCGATCGTCACCGCAGGCGCCAGCCCGTTCTGCCGGTCGCTGTGCCCGCCGGTGGGGCCCAGCGCCTGAAGCGCGGTCCAGTAGCGCGGGCCCACCATCTGCCCGGCCTCGATCGCGCGGATGATCGCGGGCGCGGTGATCTCGCTGGAGCCGAGATCGCGGATCGTGGTGAAGCCGGTCTCGATCGCCTTGCGCGCGTTGACCGCCGCGGCGACCGTCGCGTCGCCGTCGGTCAGGACGAAACGGTTGATCGGCTTACGGCTGCCGGTGGCGGATATGTGATCGTGCGTGTCGATGAAGCCGGGCAGCACGGTCTTCGTCGACAGGTCGATCACCTGCGCGCCGGCGGGCGTGACGAAGCCGTCGCTGACGCTCGCGATGCGGTCGTCGTGGACCACGATCGACACCTGCCGCCGCGGCGTCGCGGTCTGGCCGTCGATCAGCGTGCCGGCGTGGATGACCACATCCTTCGCCGCGGCGGTGCCGGCGGGGAGCAACCCCGCCGACGCCAGGGCGACGGCCGCGCAGGCGTGCGCGAAACGTGCGTGCATTGTCATATCCTTCAACTTGAGGATCAGCGGAACCGGGCGGTGGCCTGGATGCCGAGGACGCGCGGCGCGGCCGTCTGCACGAAGTTCGGGCGGATCAGCTGGCCGTTGTAGCGCTGCGACAGCTGGGTCGCGCTCGCCTGTCCGTTGGTCAGCGCGGTCAGCCCCAGCGTGTTGAACACGTTGTTGGCGAAGAGATAGACGCCCCAGCGTCCGCCGTCCTTCTCCAGCCCCATGCGCAGGCCGACCGTGGCGAACCCCGGCAGCGTGTAGAGCGCCGCGCCGCCCGGCGTCCCCGCCGGCCCGTTGGGATAGGCCGCGGCGTAGCGCGGCAGGTCGTAGGTGGTCAGCGACTTGCTGCGATAGGCCAGATCGGCGTGGTAGATCGCCTCCAGATCGCCCGGCAGCGGCACGCTGTAATCGGCCGAGCCCTGGATCGTCCATTTCGGCGAATAGGGGATCGTATCGCCCTTGCGACCCGCTGCAACCGTGGCGCACCCCGTGGTGCCCGGCACGAACGGGATCGGGCATTGCGTGATCCCGGCGGGCAGCCCCTGATCGCCGCGCAGCTTCGCATCGATATAGCTGCCCGACAGGCGGAACGACAGGCGGTCGACCGGGTAGAAGGACGTATCCAGCTCGATACCCTGGATGCGCGCCGCGCTGGAGCTGTTGGTGATGAAGCCGAAGGCGTTGTTGAAGCTGGCCGAGATCTGCATCCCGTCCCAGTCCATGCGGAACGCGTCGAGATTGACGATCACCTTGCGATCCAGCCAGCTGGTCTTCACGCCCGCCTCGTAACTCCAGACCGAGTCCGATTCGTACGTCGTGGCGTAGCTGGGCAGCCCCAGCGCCTGGTTCACACCGCCCGGGCGATAGCCCTGCGCCGCGGTCGCATAGAACATCACGTCGCGATTGACCGTGTAGTCGACGCCGAACTTCAGCAGCGATCCCTTCTCGTCCCCGCCCGAGGTCAGCGGCGCCTGCCGCCGGTTGCCCGCGATATAGCTCGGCACCACCACCGCGGAGGTCGTGCGCTTCTTGTATTTGAAGTAGCGCGCGCCGCCGGTGGCGCTCAGCCGGTCGGTGATGTCCCACGTCAGCTCGGCAAAGCCGGCGAACTGCTCCAGCCGGTCGTCGATCGTGCGGTCGAGGCCGGTGGTATTGACCCCGACGATCAGCGCGCTGCCGTTCGCGAAACCATTAGGATAGTTCTGGAACCCCGTGACCGGATCGGCGCGCTCCAGGATCGAACGGGTCAGGTTCTTGCGATAGCTGTGATAGACGCCGACCGTCCATTTCAGCGCATTGGCGTCGTCCGCCAGCCGCACTTCCTCGGTCGTAGTTTCGTTGGTCTGCGGCTGATAGGTCGATTGGTTGCCGTAGCTGTTGACCAGCGCCTGATAGCCCGCGCCGTCGCAGGTCGTGCGCTGGACGTAACCGGCGACGCAATCCTCCTGGAAGCGCGCATAGCCGGGGATCGCGGTGCCCGCGCCGGTATAGGCCGGAACCAGCCCGCGCGTGTCGTTGACCGTCTGATAGCGCGAGAAGAAGTTGGTATAGTCGAAGCTGTATTCCAGCGACCGCTTCGAATACGACCCCGTTGCGGTCAGCGTGGCGAAGCCGAAGTCCCAGTTCAGCGTCGCGCCGAACAGCTTCAGCTCGTCGGTCTGCGGCTGGCGGATCAGCACCTGCTGGTCGTAGCGGCGGCCGGTCAACTGGTAGTTCGTATAATTCCAGTCGCTACGCGCGCCGGTGCGCTTCTGATAGACCCCCAGCAGGTCGAGCGTGATGGCGTCGATCAGCTTGATGCGCACGGTCGCGCGACCGCCGAAGCTCTCCGCGTCATTGATGTTCTTCACGCCGAGCAGGCTGTTGTCGATGAAACCGGGCTGCTTTTCATAGAAGCCGACGACGCGCGCCGCCGCCGCACCGTCGATGATCGGCAGGTTGACCATGCCGTTCATCTGATAGCCGAACGCGCCGCCGCTTCCGTCGATGCTGCTGGTCTGCGCATCGACCGCGCCTTCGTAGCGGTCGAGCTTGGGCTTGGCGAAGATGACGCGGATCGTGCCGCCCATCGAGCTGGCGCCGTACAGCGTCCCCTGCGGACCGCGCAGCACCTCGGCGCGCTCGACGTCGAACAGGCGCAGGCCCGGCAGCGTCGCGCCGGCGTCGTTGGACACGCCGCCCGTGCCGCTCAGCGGCACTTCGTCGTAATACAGACCGACCAGCGGCTCGCCGTTCGCATACAGGTTGCGGATGATGACGCGGCTGCCGCCGTTGGCGCCCTCGTTGACGACCAGGCTGGGGGCGACACGGCCCAGCGCGTTGGAATCGGTGATGTTCTGACGCACCAGCGAATCCGCGGTGACGGCCGAGATCGAGATCGGCGTCTGCTGGATGCTGGTCGAACGCTTCAGCGCGGTGACGACGATGTCGCCCTGCTGCGTTACCTCCGACTGCGGCGTCGCGCTGCCGTCGGTGGTGGGCGGCGCCTCGGTGGTGGGGGTGCTGCCGGTGCCGCCCTCCTGCGTGCCGATCGGCGGCGCGGGGACGGTCTGCGCGTGAAGCGCCGTCGTCGCGGCGAGCAACGATACGCCCAGCAGGATGCGCGACCGACGGACCAGTGACGAAACACGATGATTCATATGATGTGCCCCCTTTTTCACGGGGACGCATCCCCGGACGATTCCCTCACCCGCCGTCGCAAATTTTCCACTGCGTTCGGCGATCGTAGCGTTCACCTGCACCTGTTCGCAGGTGGGATGAGAAACCCTCCGTCACGAAATCGCAACACCAATTTCACTCGAGCTTCATGACGTTAGGGGTCTGTTTGCACCACGCGGAAGCATGGGCTTGGCGCAAACGGATTGCCGGACGATCGGACTCACGATCCTCCTATTGCCAGCCCGATTCTCATCGTGCGGCCCGGCGCGGGGAGACCCAGCTGCGGCATGATCAGCGCGTCGGCGATATTGTCGGCGCGCACGAACAGCTCGACCCCGCGCTGCGCCACCGCGACGCGCTGACCGAGGCGCAGGTTGACCGCGGTCGACCGCGGCAGAGCGACCAACACGCCGTTCACGTCGGCCGAATAGGCGCGCCCGGTATATTGCGCCTCCACCAGCGCGTTGAACCCGGCGGCGGTGTAGCCGCCGTAGGCGCGCGACAGGACGGCGGGCCGCTCGGCCAGCCGGTTGAGCGTGCCTGGCGCGCCCCCCTTGCGCCGCACCCGGGTGAAGGTGGCGTTGCCGCCCAGCGACCAACCCGGCGCGGGCCGCCACTCGCCGCCCGCCTCGATGCCTTTCACGGTCGAGCCCTTGAGGTTGATGCGCTGGCGCAGCCGGCCGACGTTGCGCTGGTCGATCGTGCCGTCCAGATCCTGACCGAAGCCGACCACGAACAGCTCGGCATCGCGTCCGCGCCATTCCGCCGCGATCTCCGCGCTTACGATCCGTTCCGGCTTCAGGTCGGGGTTGAGCAGGAAGCGGTTGAGCGCCTGCCCGAACAATTCGCGCATCGTGGGCGCCCGAATCTTGCGCCCGACCGCCGCGCGCAGTCGCCAGCCCGAAGGCATCTCCCACGCCAGCGAGGTGCGCCCGGTCCAACCGCCGACCGCCGGGAGCGCGGGCTTGTCGCCGGTATCCAGATAGTCGACGCGGTCGTAGCCGCCCCCGGCCTCCGCGGTCAGCCGCGGCGTCAGCATCACCGCGACGTCGCCGCCGAGCGCCCAGTTGCGCTGGCGATAGCGCAGATAGCCGGGAAGGACCGCCGGCAGCGCCCCGCCGGTGAACGCGATGTCGCGCTGGTCATGGACGGAATCGAGCACATTGGTCGACACGGTCATGCGAACCGCCTCGCCCACGGCATGCGTGAGCAGCGCGCGTGCGCCCCATGTCCGGTCGCGCCCCGCCTCCTGCGCATCGCGGCGGTCGTAGGAGGCGCTGGTATAGCTGTCGATCACCTGGTCGAAGCGCTGGTGCCAGCCGACCAGCATCAGCGATGTGTCGGGCGTCAGCGCCAGCCCGGCATTGGCGGACATCAGCGTGTGGCGGACGGTGGGATAGCGCCAGAAGCGGGCGCCGCTGGCGCGGTCGCTTTCCGGCGCGATGCCCTTGCTCGCATCGACGTGGAAGGCGGTGAGCGACAGCGTGCGCCCGGCGCCCCCGGCCGCGAGGCGCGCGAAGACGCTCGCCAGATCGCGGTCGGTGTTGGTGCGCAGGTCGTCGCCCGGCTGCGCATACGGCAGGCGCGCCGCATGTGAGAGCGGCTCGCCGCGCCGGGCTGACGCGCTGCCGCCGACCGTCAGCGCGGTGTCGCCCGACAGCAGCGGCGCGATCCCCTGCACCTCGCGCAGCCGCCCCGATCCGATCAGCCCGCGCGCGACGACGCCATCGGGCTCGCGCGGCGAGAAGCCGACCGCGCCCAGCGCATTGACGCCGTAGAGCGGGGCGAGCGGCGCCACCGCCACGCGTGCGCTGCCGACCAGCGCGGCGGGCAGCAGGCTGAGGTCGAGCCGGTTGTCCCACGGCACGTTGATCGCCGCACCGTCGTAGAAGACCGCGACCTGCCGCTCCGCCGCGCCGCGCAGCACGGCGATCGCCTCGCCGCGCGAATTGACCGGCACCGCGAGCGACGGCAGCCGCCGTACGATCTCATCCACGCTGTTCGCCGCGATGGCGTCGATCGCACGCGCGTCGAGGACATGGCGCGTTTCGAACGGGGTGGTGAGCGTGCCACCCTGCCCCTGCACGACGATGTCGGTGGTGGGATCCGCGGGCGCGTCGACGGATGCTTCCGCCGCCGCCCCCGACGCGATCAGCGCGACGGCGAGCGCGGACACGCCCGCCACCGCCCGGTCAGTTCGTTTCCGCACCGACGGCCTCATATTCCGGTTCTGCCGACGCCAGCTGCGCGGCGCGATCCGTCGCCAGCTGCGCCGCCGCCGCGAGCGTGACGGGGGCGAGCTTCTGCCGCTTGAGCATGGCGTTGAGCGCGACGACATCCTCCTGCTTGATGCGGTTCCACTGCCCCAGCTGCGTGTCGGCGACGGTCTTCAGCTTCGCGAATTCCTCGCGATGCTGCTGCGCGGGCGCGGTATCGCCCTGCGCGACGGTGGTCGCCAGCGACGCCAGCATGTTGTTGAGGCGGATCGGATAGTTGAGCGGATCCTGCGAGGCGACGTTCTTCACCTGGATCAGCACATCTTCGACCGCGACCGCCTTGGCCTCGACCGCATCGGCGGCGGCGATAACCTGCGGATCGCGCGAGGCGGTGCGCGCCTCGCCCAGCTGGCGGTGGAGCGCACGCAACTCCAGCACCGCGGTGTTGACCAGCGCCAGCTCGCGGTTGATCGCCGCGACCAGGTCATATTGCTGCTGCAACTCGGCCTGAGTCACCGACAGATTGGGATTGGGCAGCACGCGGATGGTTTGCGTCTGCGTCCTCCCGTCGACGGTCAGCCGCGCGGTGTAGGTGCCGGGCACGACGGTCGGCCCGCCGCGCATCGCATGCCACACCGAGGCCTTGGGCACCGCCACCGCGGCCTCCTCGCGGAAGTCCCAGACGAAGCGGTTGATGCCGGCGTGACGCGTCAGCCCGGCGGGCTTGCGGCTGCGCGCGCCCTCCTCCTCTTCCTCGTCGTCGGGCACCGCCTGGTTGGGCGAGGGATAGGTGCGGATGACGCGGCCCGATGCGTCGAGGATCTCCAGCTTCATGCGATCGTCGGGCTTCCTGCGCGCGACCGCGGGGGTGACGACCGCCTTGGCCGCGGAGGGTGCCTGTTGCGGCGCGGGGTCGATGCCCTTGGCGGCGGCCGGCTCCGCCTTCGCCTCTGCCTCGCCCTCCTTCAGATAGTAATAGAGGATCACGCCCTGCGGCGGGTTGGCCGCGGTCGGGCCACCCATCGAGGTGCCGCGCCCCTCGTAGAGGATGCGCATCGTGTCGCGCGGCGCGAACAGATGGAACGGCTTTCGCGCCACCTCCGGCGTCCACTGCCGCACCGCGCTGAGGTCGTCGAGCACCCAGAAGGAGCGCCCGTGCGTCGCCACCGCCAGATCGCCCGCACCCGCCACCGCCAGGTCGTGAACCGGACTGCGCGGCAGCGCCATCTGGAACGGCTCCCAATGCGCGCCGCTGTCGAAGGAGACGAACACGCCGTTCTCGGTCCCGGCGTAGAGCAGGCCGGCCCGTGCCGGATCGGCACGGATGACGTGCAGATAGGCGTCCGCCGGCAGCCCGGCAGTGATCGACGTCCACGTCTTTCCATAATCGTCGGTGCGAAAGCCATAGGGCGCGAAGTCGTCCAGCCGGTGGCGGTCCGCCACGACGTACATCGTGCCGGGCTTGCGCGGGTCGGGCTCGACCATGTTGACGGTCGCCCATTCCGGCATCGCCTTGGGCGTTACATTCTGCCAGCTGCCGCCACCGTCGCGGGTCAGGTGCACGAGACCATCGTCGGTGCCGACCCACAGCAGGTCCTTCTGCACCGGCGATTCATTCACCGAGAAGATGGTGTTGTAATATTCGACCCCGGTATTGTCCTTGGTCAGCGGGCCGCCCGACGATCCCTGCTTCGACTTGTCGTTGCGCGTCAGGTCGGGCGAGATCCGCTTCCAGCTCTTGCCCTCGTCGGTCGTCTTCCACAGCACTTCGGTGGCATTGTAGAGGACGTTGGGGTCGTGCGGCGAGTAGAGAAGCGGCTCGGTCCATTGCGGGCGATGCTCCAGATCCTTCGCCGCCCAGCCCATCGCCTCGCGCGGGAACGGGCCGATCGCATAGAGCTGCCCGGTCTTGTGGTCGTAGCGTGTGACCTGATTGCCGTAGCTGTTGGCGATCACGACGTCGGGGTTCTTCGGATCCGCGACGACATAGCCGCTCTCGCCCCCGCCGACCGCCCAGAAGCTTTCCTGCCCGATCGGCCCGCGCGTGTTGCCGCTGGCGATCGAGACGGTCGTATTGTCCTGCTGCGCGCCGTAGATGCGGTACGGCACCTGCTTGTCGACAGAGATGTGGTAGAATTGCGCGGTCGCCTGATTGCCGCCCGTCGTCCATGACGCACCGCCGTTGACCGAGACGTTGGCGGCACCGTCGTTGCCCTCCACCATGCGGTCGGTGTTGGTCGGGTTGATCCACAGCGCGTGATTGTCGCCGTGGAAGGTCGGCATCGTCTTGAACGTCTTGCCCGCGTCGGTCGACTTGTAGGCGCCGGTGTTCAGGACATAGACCTTGTCCGCATCCTTCGGGTCCGCGATGACATGGGTATAGTACCAGGCGCGCTGGCGGAAATCGCCGCGGTCGCTGATCCGCTGCCACGAGGCGCCGCCGTCGTCGGTGCGGAACAGCCCGCCCTCCTTCGCCTCGATCAGCGCATAGACGCGCTTCGGGTTCGGCGTCGGCGCCACGCCGATGCGGCCCAGGATGCCTTCGGGCAGGCCGTTGCCGGTCTGCTTCTGCCACGTCTCACCGCCGTCGGTGGAGCGATAAAGTCCGCTGCCGGGCCCGCCGCTCTCCATGATCCACGGCTTGCGATGCGCCTGCCACATGCCGGCCCACAACACGTTGGGGTTGCCCGGGTCCATCTGCACGTCGATCGCGCCGGTCTTCTCGTCGACGAACAGCACGCGCTGCCACGTCGTGCCGCCGTCGCGCGTGCGGAACACGCCGCGTTCGGGATTGTCGCCGAACGGATGCCCCAGCGCCGCGACGAAGACCGTGTTGGGGTCGGTCGGGTGCACCACCATCCGCCCGATCGCCATCGTGTCGCGCAGCCCGGCGAAGGTCCACGTCTTGCCCTCGTCGGTCGATTTGTAGACGCCGTTGCCGGTGATGACGTTGCCGCGGATATTGGCCTCGCCCGTGCCGACGTAGATCGTCTTCGGATCGGACGGCGCCACCGCCATCGCACCGATCGAGGGCGACGCCTCCGGCAGCTTGTCCCACAGCGGTTTCCAGCTGTTGCCGCCGTCGTCGGTACGCCACACGCCGCCGCCCGACGCGCCCATGTAATAGGTGTCCGGCTTCTGCACGACGCCCGCCACCGCGCTGACGCGCCCGCCGCGGAACGGCCCGATCAGGCGATATTGCATCCCCGAGAACCGGCTCGCCTCCGCCTTCTCCGCAGGCTTCGCGGTCGCGCGCGACTTGGCGGCGGGGGCGGCCCATGCGGCGGGGGCGAAGCCCTGCCCGGTGAGCAGCGTGCCGGCCAGCAGGATGGCGATCGTCGTGCGCGTCATCATCATTTCCCCTTTTCACGCAGCATGTTGAGCGAGTTGCAGCAACCGTCGTGCCATGCGTATGACGCACGTGCGATCCCCAGCCTCAGCCGGAAAGTGCGACGATGAAGGCCAAGCTCGATTCCTTCGACACGCGCATCCTCCAGATCCTGACGACGCAGGGGCGGATGACGTGGCGCGACCTGGCCGACGAGATCGGGCTGTCGCTGACCCCGACGCTTCGCCGCGTGCGCTGGCTGGAGAGCGAGGGCTATATCCTGGGCTATGGCGCGCGGCTGGACGAGGCGCGGCTGGGCGGCGCGCTGGAGGCGCTGGTGACGGTGACGCTGGAGCGGCAGTCGGAGGAGGCGCTGACGCTGTTCGAGGAATCGATCGGCGACGTGGCCGAGATCACCGACTGCTATCAGGTGACCGGGCAGGACGATTACGTGCTGCGCGTCGTCGTGAGCGATCTGGCCCACTATCAGGCGACGATCATGGCGTTGTCGCGCATTCCGATGCTGGCGCGGATCAATTCCAGCTTCGTGCTGAAGACCGTCATGCGCCGCACCACGCAGGTGCTGTAGGCGCAGCCCTCTTCGCCCGTCATGCCGCCCTCCCCTCGCTTTCGTGGAGGCTAACGCGTGATCGCGGGGCGTGTCTTGCCAAAATCGCGCTCACGCCGGCGCCCTGACTGGAAGAAAGTCGCTCTTTTCGCGCGAAAATTGGTCGGATCGACGCGATAGGCCGCCGGCGGCGCGAACGTGGAGCGAGCGGCGGCCATTTACGAAATGTGAAGGTCGATACGCGATGGCAAGCTCAAGGAGGCCTCGCTTGTCGTATCTGCGCCGGATCATCTTCGCAGGAAATGCCGCTCGTCGATTCGGCAGGAACCTGTCGCAGGATCGCGAGGGGACGGCAGCGCTCGAATTCGTGCTGGTCGGCCCGGCGCTGATCGCGCTGCTGCTGGCCATCCTCTACACGATGCTGATCTATCTGGCGCAGCAGATGCTGGAGACGACGGCGCAGAGCGCAGGCCGCCTGATCCTGACCGGCGCGGCACAGACGACCCGGCTCGCCAACGGCCGCACCGGCATGAACGCCGCCGATTTCAAGGACGCGATCTGCAACGGCTATTCCGGCACCGCCGCAAACGGCGACGCGGTGAGCGTGCCCTCGCTGATGCCGCCGATGCTGACCTGTTCGCGGCTGACCGTCAACGTCACCACGGCCAGCGCCTACACCACCGGGGGCCTGGCGGCGCCGAACTTCACCTATGACAGCAACGGCAACGTCACCGCCACGGGCGCGGGCTACAACCCCCAGTCGGGCGGCAGCGGCAAGGGCAAGATCGTCGTGCTGCAGCTGATCTACCTGTGGCCCACCGGCAAGGGGCCGCTGGGCGTCAACCTGGCCAACCAGCCCAATTCCAACCGCAAGCTGGTGGCGACCTCCGTGTTCACGACGGAAGATTTCTCATGCAACGCTTCGCAGACCTCGTGCTGAGGCGCGCCGCACGGGACACGCGCGGCGCGGTCCTGGTCGAGTTCGCGCTGTGCCTGCCGGTGCTGCTGATCCTCTACAGCGGCGGGTGCTGCGTGTCCGACATGCTGGCGGCCAGCCGAAAGGTCACGATCGCCACGCGCTCGCTGGTCGATCTGACCAGCCGCTCGCTGTCACCCTCGATCGTCTACAACGACCCCTCCAGCATCAACGGCCGCTCGTACCTGAGCGCCAGCGCGGTCGTGCTGTCGCCGTACAAGCTGGACAAGGCGGAGCAGGAGGTATCGCTGGTGCGCGTGTGCGACGCGACGCACGCCTTCGTCGTCTGGACGCAGGCGCAGACGCAGAACGCCGACGGCAGCACCGTGACGCCGGTCGATTCTAGCGTGACCGCCGGTACGCTGCCGACCAACGAGGCGCAGTCGGCCAGCAGCGTCATCGCCGTCCCCGCCAACATGATAAGCCCCAGCATGGTGCCGGTGTCGCCCGACGGGACCAACGTGTGCGGCAATCTGGCGCCGGGCACGAGTACGAAGACGCAGGTCGGGACCGCCGGCGGTTGGCTCTACATGGGCAAGGTCCGGTACGACTTCACGCCCTCGGTCGGCTTCGTGCCCATCACGACGACCCGCATGACCCACACCCTCTTCATGACCCCCCGCCTCTTCTAGGTGCCTGACCGATGACGACGACATCCCGTTTGCCCGCCACGCGCTTGCGGATAGCCGCGACCGCCCGCCGGCTGAAGGCCGACCAGCGCGGCGGCGCGATGCTGCTCACCGCCTTCTCGATGGTGCCGCTCACCTTCGTGGTCGGGTTCGGCGTCGACTATTCGCGCGCGATGACGTTGCAGACGCACCTCAACGCCGCCGCCGACGCCGCCGCGCTGGCCGCGGTGTCGCCGTCGATGATCCTTCGCGACAAGACCGAATCGGAGAGGGACGCCAAGGCCATCTTCGAAGCGCAGGCGGCGCTCGTGGACGGGTTCACGAGCCTCGACCCGGCGGTAAGGATCGAAGACGGCACGAGCAGCGGCAACACGGCGACGGGCTACCTGCGGAAAGCGACGGTGACCTACACGGTCGAATCGGTCAACGTCTTCGGCGGCATCCTGGGCCGGCGGACGATGACGCTCACCGGCAAGTCGAGCGCCAGCGCGGCACAGCCGCCCAACGTCGACTTCTATCTGGCGATGGATAATTCGCCCTCGATGCTGCTGCCCGCCACGTCGGACGGGATCACGAAGATCCTGGCGGCGACGAACATGGTGGAAAGCACCGCCGACGCCAATAACGGAAAACAGTGTGCGTTCGCGTGTCATGCGATGATCGCAAAGGACGACGGCATCTACGTCATGGATGCGCAATATCGCCATATCCTGCTGCCGGTATCCGGTGGCGACTTCTATCGCTGGGACAAGCCCAACGACACCCTCTACAACAGTGCCGGCACGTCCATGGTACAGACGTCGGCGAGGTCGTCCAAGTCGACGGGTAACGTCAACCGGACGATCAACGGAAGAACGTGCACCTACAGCACCACGACGACGAACTGGACGGTTACGACCTATCCGGTGATGGAGAACCGAAGTGGTCCGGCGGCTGTCGTAACCAAGGTGGTCACCCCCTGGACATCGGTGAAGCTGACCCCCACCCAACGGAACTGCGGCACCACCTTTACCGATCCCGACGCGGCAGGAACGCCCACATCTTCAACCCAATACGACACCGGCTATTGGGCAGACGGATATTGGCTGACGCACAATTACGGACGGCTCTTCAACAACGCCTCCAGCATCCCGCTGCGCAAGGACGACATGGTCGCCGCTGCGTCGCAGCTGATCCCGTTCGCCGTCAGTCAGGCGTCGCAATATCACGTGACCTACCGCGCGCAGATGTTCTCGTTCGACTGGATCCGCCCCGGCGGAACTTCGTCGGTGAAGGATCTCAACAGCCTCGCCGACGTCTCGACCTACGGCAGCGGCTTCTCGGCCGCGTCACTGTTCCCCGCCGACGATTACTGGTGGAAGAACAGTCAGCCGACCAGTTCCACCAACAACAACGACCGGGCGACCGACGTCGCCAACATGCTGAGCATCATGAAGGACAAGATCCCCACGGCGGGCACCGGTGCCCCCGGCGCCACGCCGCAAAAGATCCTGTTCATCATCACCGACGGAATGCTGGACCAGCCGAATGGCGGCGGCCGCTATTTCGGCCCGATGCGCAGCGCCGAACAGACGCAGTGCACCGCGATCAAGGCCAAGGGGATCAAGATCGCGATCCTCTACACGCAATATCTGCCCGAATCGCTCGTCGGCGACGGCTGGTCGCAGACCAACGTCGCCCCGTTCCTGCCGCCGCCGCCGCCGTCCTATCCGCGCGGCAATCCCGGCAGTTCGGATCAGGTGATGACCGCCCTGCAAAGCTGCGCCTCGCCCGGCACCAACGGATCGCCGCTGGTGCAGGTAGTGACCGCCGACGACAACATCGGCGCGGCGCTGCGCAGCCTGTTCTCCACCGCGCTCCAGACCGCGCGCCTGGTGCAGTGACGCGGCCGGCGTACGCCGGGCCGGGCACGCGCCCGCCCGGCGACCGCCGTCACAGCCGCAGCCCGAAGCGCGGCGCCAGCAGCGTCATCGCGGTGTAGAGCGCGATCGTCAGCGCGCATCCCCCGGCCAGCGCGATCCAGAACGGCACCTGGCGGCGCAGCAACGCCGCGATGAGCAGGAACATCGGCAACGACGGCAGCACGTACCAGAAGGTCGCGGCGGAATGCGCCGCCATGTTCTCCGCGTCGGGGACGTCGCGCCACAGCCAGATCATGCCGAGCACGGACACCAGCGGCAGCGAGGCGATCAGCGCACCGAAGCCGGGGTATCGCTTCGCGACCTCCGACGCGAGCGCGATCAGGATCGCGGAAATGACCGACTTGATCGCCAGATAGCCCATCGCATCCTCCGCGTAGCGCCGTTCGGCGTCTATCGCACGCCCGTCGCCACCTCAATCGCAGCCGCACTGGACTTCGCGCCTCGGCCTGCGCATGCGCATCGCGAGAGGATGAGCCTATGCAATTCGACGAGGTGGTTCGTGCCCGGCGCTCGGTGCGCGCCTTCCGTCCCGATCCGGTCGCACCGGAGGTGCTGCGCGACCTGCTTAGCACCGCCTGCCTCGCGCCATCGGGCACCAACATCCAGCCGTGGAAGGTGCACGTCGTCACCGGCGACACCCGCCGCCGGCTGGAGGCGGAGGTGCTCGCGCACCGCGACACCCGCCCCGCCGACGATCGCGCCGAGTTCCCGCGCACCTCGAAGCGCAAGGAGCCCTACACCGGGCGGATGCGCGCGCTGGGCAAGGACATGTACGGCCGCATCGGCATCCCGCGCGGGGACGAGGCGGCAAGCTGGCAGCAATGGGGCCGCAACTACCGCTTCTTCGACGCGCCGGTCGGGCTGATCTTCACGATCGACCGCGATCTGGACGCCATGTCCTTCCTCGACATCGGCATGTTCATGCAGACGCTGATGCTGGCGGCGAAGGATCGCGGGCTCGACACCTGCGCGCAGGGCGCGTGGAACATGTTCTGGACCGTCACCCGCCGCGTCCTGTCGATCCCGGACGACGAATATATCATCGCCGGCATGGCGCTGGGCTACGCCGACGAGGCGCATCCGGTGAACGGGGTGGTCGCGGTGCGGGAGCCGCTGGAGCAGGTCGCGACCTTCCACACGTGACGACCGCGTCTCAGTGCGGGGCCAGTCCCAGCTCCACCCCGGTCTTGTCGTGCAGCGCGAAGCGGTCGATCAGGTCCGCACTGGCGCGGTTGTAGCCGATCACCTCGACCGTGCGGCCGTCGCGCCGCAGCCGGGCGACGATCTTGTCGAGCGCCCCCACGCCGGAGATGTCCCAGAAGTGCGCGCCCGCCACGTCGATCACGACCGGGCCGGTGCCGGTTTCGGCCTGGAACGCGCGGGTGAAGCGATCGACGGAGGCGAAGAAGATTTCCCCCGTCACGCGGTAGGTCACCCCTGCCGCGTCCGGCGCGGCGATCCGCTCGACGGCGAACATCCGCTGCACCTTGCCGGCGAAGAAGATGCCCGACAGCAGCACCCCGGCCGCGACGCCCAACGACAGGTCGCGCGTCGCCACCACGACCGCGACCGTCGTCAGCATCACCACCGACGAGGTCGGCGGATGACGCCGGAGGTTCGCGATCGAATTCCAGCTGAACGTGCCGATCGACACCATCACCATCACCGCCACCAGCGCGGGCATCGGCACCCGCCCGACGAACGGCCCCAGCACCGCGAGCAGGAACAGCAGGAACGCGCCCGCGACGAAGGTCGACAACCGTCCGCGCCCGCCCGAGGTCACGTTGATTACCG
Organism: uncultured Sphingomonas sp.; assembly: GCA_913774925.1. Classification (GTDB taxonomy): domain Bacteria; phylum Pseudomonadota; class Alphaproteobacteria; order Sphingomonadales; family Sphingomonadaceae; genus Sphingomonas. The sequence goes on from CAJYKB010000017.1 coordinate 48,575, forward strand.
ACTGCCCGATCATCGCGCAGCCGCCCATCCCGCCGAACAGCGCCGCGACGATGTTCGCGCCGCCCTGACCGGCGCATTCGCGGCGCTTGTCGCTGTCGGTATCGGTCATGTCGTCGACGATCTGCGCGGTCAGCAGCGATTCCAGCAGGCCGACCGCGGCCATCGCCAGCGAATAAGGCAGGACGATCCGCAGCGTGTCGAGCGTCAGCGGCACGTTCGGCCAGGCGAGGCTCGGCAACCCCTCTGGCAGGCGTCCCATGTCGCCCACGGTCCGCACCGGGAGCCCGAGCGCGATGCTGACGCCGCTGAGGACGAGGATCGCGACCAGCGGCGAGGGGATCGCGGTCGTGACCCGCGGCAGCGCGTAGATGATCGCCAGCCCGCCCGCCACCATCGCATAGGTTTCCCAGCCGACCCCGGTCAGCTGCGGCAGCTGCGCCAGGAAGATCAGGATGGCGAGCGCGTTGACGAACCCGGTGATGACCGATCGCGATACGAACTGCATCAGCAGGTCGAGCCGCAACAGCCCCGCGACGATCTGGATCAGTCCCATCAGGATCGTCGCGGCGAAGAGGTATTCGACGCCGTGCGCGCGCACCAGCGGCCCGACCAGCACCGCGACCGCGGCGGTCGCGGCGGAGATCATGCCCGGCCGCCCGCCGATCAGCGCGATGGTGATCGCGATCGCGACCGAGGCGTAGAGACCGACGCGCGGATCGACGCCAGCGATGATCGAGAAGCCGATCGCCTCTGGGATCAGCGCGAGGGCGACGACGATGCCGGCCAGGATGTCGCGGCGGGCGGCGGCACCGTCAGCAAGCCACTGACGGCGGTAGGTAGGAAGGTCGAATGTCATGCGGGGTCCACAACAGGGCACGGCACGCCGGACGGCGCTGGCGATGACGGTGCGTGTTGTTGTCCGGCGGATCGGCGGCCGGAATAGCCACCCGGAATTTCACCGGGTCCATGCGAATGCCCGTCCCCTTAGCCGAACCGGATCGTCGCGGGCAATCGCGTTCGTTCTTTCTGGACGATGGAAAGCGGGCGGGACGAGAGCCCCGCCCCTGTCGGGCTCAGGCCTTCAACCCCTTGGCCATGTTCAGGTGCGCGGTGACGGTCGGGATCAGCCCGGCGGCGAACGACTTGAGCGACGGCATGTCCCCGCTCGCCGCATAGGCCTTCAGCGTGTCGAGCGTCTGCTGATGTCCCGCCGCCTGTTCCGCGATATAGGCCTGGTCGAACGCACTGCCCGACAGCCCCTTCATCCGGTCCAGCTTCTGCTGCTGCTCCGGGTTGAGCGTCGGATCGACCGACACCGGCGGCGTGGCGTCGGCCGCGGCACCCTTCAGCTTCTCGGTCGAGGCGGTGTGCGCCTCGATCATCTTCTGCGCAAACGCCTTCACCGACGCGGACGTGCTCTTGGTCAGCGCCAGCTGCGACGTCGCGATTTCGAACGCATCGCTCGCCGCGGCCGCGCTGGCGAAGCTTTGCGCCGGGCTGGTCACAGCGGCGGGGGTCGCGGCGACAGCGTCATTCGCCATCGGTGCGCCGGCCGCCGTGTCCGCCGGGGCATTCTCCGGGCTTTTCCCACACGCGCCGAGCGCCAGCAGCGCGGTGGAGGCGATGATCGTCATCCGGATGGTCATGATGGCTGTCCCCTGATGCGCGGTCGTGCGCGTTCGTATAAGCGCTTGTCATCACTCGACGTTCCCGCATCCGTGGCTCAAACCGGCGCCAGCGTCGTTGGGAGGATCGCGGCCGCACCCTGGCCGCACGTCGCAGGGAAATCGCACGATGAGCATCTTCGGCAATATCATGAGCAAGATCTTCCATCACGGTAAGGACAAGCCCGCTCCTGCGCCGTCAGCCCCCGCCCCATCCGCGCCTGCCCCCACCCCTGACGCGCCAGCCCCAGCGGCCGCCGCGCCGGCGCCGGCGGCAAGCGTCGACGTGGGGGCGGTCCTGTCCGAAATGGCATCGATGAAGAACGGCGGCGGCAATTATCAGACGTCGATCGTCGACCTGCTCAAGCTGCTGGACCTCGATTCCAGCCTGACCGCCCGCAAGGAGCTGGCCGACGAGCTGGGTGTCCACGTCGGCGCGGATGGCAGCGCCGAACAGAATATCGCGCTCCACAAGGCGGTGATGGCGAAGCTGGCGGAAAATGGCGGCGTCGTTCCCGACAGCCTGCGCAGCTGATCGACCGGCGCCGGCCGGTCGCCGCGGCCCCCGGCGCCGTTCGTTAACACCCGTCCTACCGCCATCCGTTTGAAAGGCGGCGATCATTCCCGTCCCTTAACGATTTGTTTACCTTTTCCGTTCATCTTCCGGATGGGACTTCAGGGGGACTGGAGAGCCGTCATGGTACTGACCGAAAAGATGCGAGAGGAACTGCAGCGGGCGCGCCGCACCGTCGCGCGGATCCAGCCCAGCGACGGCGATCCGCTGCGCAACGTGCTGGAGCGCGTCGAGGCGCTGTTGATCCGCGACGATCCGCCGCGGCGCTGAGGCGCCGCGGTATCGCGGCCTGACCGATCATTCCCATTCGATCGTGCCCGGCGGCTTCGACGTATAGTCGTACGTCACGCGGTTGACGCCCTTCACTTCGTTCACGATCCGCGTCGCGACCCGTGGCAGGAAATCGCCCGGAAACTGGAACGCCTGCGCGGTCATGCCATCGGTCGAGGTGACCGCACGCAGCGCCAGCACGCTGTCATAGGTCCGCCCGTCGCCCATCACGCCGACCGATCGCACCGGCAGCAGCACCGCGAACGCCTGCCAGATCGTGTCATAGAGCCCGGCGGTGCGGATCTCCTCCAGATAGATCGCATCCGCCTTGCGCAGGATGTCGCAGCGTTCCTTCGTCACCTCGCCGGGCAGGCGGATCGCCAGCCCCGGCCCCGGGAACGGATGCCGCCCGACGAACACGTCCGGCAGCCCCAGCTCGCGACCCAGCGCGCGCACCTCGTCCTTGAACAGTTCGCGCAGCGGCTCGACCAGCTTCATGTTCATCCGCTCGGGCAGGCCGCCGACATTGTGGTGGCTCTTGATCGTCACCGACGGGCCGCCGGTGAAGCTGACGCTCTCGATCACGTCGGGGTAGAGCGTCCCCTGCGCCAGGAAGTCGGCGCCGCCGATCTTCTTCGCTTCCGCCTCGAACACCTCGATGAAGGTCTTGCCGATGAACTTGCGCTTCGCCTCCGGGTCGGTGACCCCGGCGAGGCCGGCGAGGAACATCTCCTCGACGTTCACATGCACCAGCGGGATATTGTAGGCGCCGCGGAAGAGCGAGACGACCTGGTCCGCCTCCCCTGCGCGCAGCAACCCGTGGTCGACGAAGACGCAGGTCAGTTGCTCGCCGATCGCCTCGTGGATCAGCACCGCGGCGACCGCGGAGTCCACCCCGCCCGAAAGGCCGCAGATCACGCGTCCGCTGCCGACCTGCTCGCGGATCTCCGCGATCTTGGTGGCGCGGAACTCCGCCATCGTCCAGTCGCCCGCGAGGCCGCAGACATGCCGCGCGAAATTGGCGATCAGCTTGCCGCCGTCGGGCGTGTGGACCACCTCGGGGTGGAACTGCATCCCGTAATAGCGCCGCGCCTCGTCGGCGACGATCGCATAGGGCGCGCCGGGCGAGGTCGCGACGGGCGCGAAGCCGGGGGCGAGCGCGGCGACATGGTCGCCGTGACTCATCCACACCTGATGCCGCTCGCCGCTTTGCCACAGCCCATCGAAGAGCGCGCAATCGCCCTCGACCGCGACGAAGGCCTCGCCGAACTCGCCCGAATTGCCCTTGTCGACGCGGCCGCCCAGCTGCGCGGTCATGGCCTGCTGGCCGTAGCAGATCCCCATCACCGGCACGCCGCTGTCGAACACCGCCTGGGGCGCACGCGGGCTCCCCTCGTCCACCACCGACGCCGGTCCGCCGGACAGGATGACGCCCTTCGGCTTCATCCGCTCGAACGCCTCGGCGGCGGACTGGAACGGCGCGATCTCGCTATAGACCCCCGCCTCGCGCACGCGGCGCGCGATCAGCTGGGTCACCTGGCTGCCGAAATCGATGATGAGGATGCTGTCGGGGTGTTCCATGGCGGGCCTGTAGCGGGTGACACGCGACGGTGGAAGGGGTGGGGTAGCAGAGGCGTGGATGGCCCCGTCGCACCGACGGGGTATGACGCGATATGACCGCTCTGTCCTATCGTAGCAGAATATGGCTGTTGTTCGCCCTGTGGGCCGGTGGACTCGCGCTTTCGGGTTGGCGTCCGTTCGATCGCGCGACGTGGTGGATGGAAGTCGCGCCGGTGCTGGTCGCCACACCGATCCTGTGGACGACCCGCCAGCGGATGCCCCTCACCTCGCTCGCACTGTCACTTATCGCGTTTCATGGCCTCGTCCTGATGATTGGCGGCGCCTATAGCTATGCGCGCGTGCCGATCGGCTTCGCGCTTCAGGATTGGCTGGGGCTGGCGCGGAACCCATACGATCGCTTCGGTCACGTCGTTCAAGGGCTGGTTCCGTTTATCGTATTGCGGGAACTGCTGATTCGAAGTCATCGCGTGCAGGCGGGTTGGCTGCTCAACCTGCTCTCCCTTGCCTGCTGCCTCGCCATCAGCGCGAGCTACGAGCTGATCGAGTTCGCGGCGGCGAAGGCTCTTGAACAGGGAGCCGACGAGTTCCTCGGCACGCAGGGCGATCCCTGGGACACGCAATGGGACATGCTGATGTGTCTGATCGGTGCGGCGTCCGCGTGGCTTTCGCTGACGACGTGGCATGACCGCCAACTGCAAACGGTGGCCGGCCTAGGGACGCCATAAACGAAAAGGGCCGCGCCATCGCTGGCGCGGCCCTTCGCGGATCGCTTCGAGCGCGCCGATCAGGCGGCGGCGTCGAAATCCTCATCGTCGGTCATGACCGGTCCCGAGTCCTGGCCCTTGGCCGAGACGTCGCGGTCGACGAACTCGATGATCGCCATCGGCGAGGCGTCCGAGGCGCGGATGCCGGCCTTGATGATGCGGGTGTAGCCGCCGTTGCGCGAGGCGTAACGCGACGCCAGCACGTCGAACAGCTTCACCAGCTGCGCATCGTCGAGCAGGCGCGCATGCGCCAGACGACGGTTCGACAGGCCGCCCTTCTTCGCGAGCGTGATCAGCTTCTCGACGTAGGGGCGCAGCTCCTTCGCCTTGGCGACGGTGGTGGTGATCTGCTCGTGCTTGATGAGCGCGGCCGACATGTTGCGGAACAGCGCGGTACGATGAGCCGAGGTACGCTGCAGCTTACGACCGCCAACACGATGACGCATGGGTAATTCCTTCTCGTTCGTCAGGGGGCCGTTTGGGCACCCATCAAAGTAATACTTTGATGGGACCCCGCCGGAACCCCAAGGCTGGTCGGGACGCGGGCCGACCGGGTTTTCGTCACCTCGGGCTTGACCCGGGGTCCCGCTTAGCTCGCTCGGGCCACGACGCGGGACTAAATCCCGCGTCGTCAGTCGAAGCCTCCGGCTCCGCTGGCCGGGCCTAGCCTGTCTCCGACGCAAGCGAGCTTGCGCCGGTGCAGGCTTAGCCCATAATCTCCTGTTCGAGCTTCTTGGCGACTTCCTCGATGTTCTCGGGCGGCCAGCCGGGGATTTCCATGCCCAGCCGCAGCCCCATCGAGGACAGCACTTCCTTGATCTCGTTCAGCGACTTGCGCCCGAAATTCGGGGTGCGCAGCATCTCGGCCTCGGTCTTGCCGACCAGATCGCCGATATAGATGATGTTGTCGTTCTTCAGGCAGTTGGCCGAACGCACCGACAGCTCCAGCTCGTCCACCTTCTTGAGGAGGTAGCGGTTGATCTGCTGCGTGTCGCTGGTCGCCTCGCCCGCCGCTGCCGGCGCCGCGACGCCGACCGGGGCCGAGCGCGTGACCGCCGAATCGTCGAAGTGGACGAACAGCGCCAGCTGGTCCTGCAGGATGCGGCCGGCATAGCCCACCGCGTCCTCGGGCGTGACGGTGCCGTCGGTTTCGATCGTCAGCGTCAGCTTGTCGTAGTCGAGGTCCTGCCCGACGCGGGTCGGGTCGACCTTGTACGACACCTGGCGCACCGGCGAGTAGAGCGCGTCGACCGGGATCAGACCGATCGGCGCATCCGCCGGACGGTTCGCGACCGCCGCGACATAGCCCTTACCGACGTCCGCGGTCAGCTCCATGTTGAGCGTCGCGCCTTCGTCCAGGTGGCAGATCACCAGCTCGGGGTTCATCACCTCGATGTCGCCCGACACCGCGATGTCGCCCGCCTTCACCGCGGCCGGACCGGTCGCGGACAGCTGGAGCCGCTTCGGGCCTTCGCCCTGCATGCGGATCGCGATCTGCTTCACGTTCAGGACGATGTCGGTCACGTCCTCGCGGACGCCCGCCAGGCTGCTGAATTCGTGCAGCACGTTCTCGATCTTGATCGACGTCACCGCCGCGCCCTGAAGCGAGGACAGCAACACACGGCGCAGCGCATTGCCGAGCGTCAGGCCGAAGCCCCGCTCCAGCGGCTCGGCGATGAAGGTCGCCTTGCGCTTGCCGTCACCGCTCTTCTTTTCGAGCTGGTTGGGCTTCTTCAGTTCTTGCCAGTTCTTTGCGTTGACAGACAAGCTCTCGTCCCCTGGGGTTGGGC
>CAJYKB010000018.1 GCA_913774925.1 uncultured Sphingomonas sp.
CGCGTTTAAGGCGCTGATCGAAAAGAATATGGAGGAGCTGGCGCGCCTCCTGTCGTCCGAGCATGGCAAGGTGATCGCGGATTCGAAGGGCGACATCCAGCGCGGGCTCGAGGTGATCGAGTTCTCCTGCGGCATCCCGCATCTACTGAAGGGCGAATACACCCAGGGCGCGGGGCCGGGCATCGACGTCTATTCGATGCGGCAGCCGCTCGGCATCGTCGCCGGTATCACCCCGTTCAACTTCCCGGCGATGATCCCGATGTGGATGTTCGGCGTCGCGATCGCGTGCGGCAATGCCTTCATCCTGAAGCCCAGCGAGCGCGACCCCTCGGTGCCGGTGCGGCTGGCCGAACTGATGCGCGAGGCGGGTCTGCCCGAGGGCGTGCTGCAGGTCGTCCACGGCGATAAGGAGATGGTCGACGCGATCCTGGATCACCCCGCGATCGGCGCGATCAGCTTCGTCGGCTCGTCCGACATCGCGCATTACGTCTATCGCCGTGGCGTGGATGCGGGGAAGCGCGTCCAGGCGATGGGCGGCGCGAAGAACCACGGCATCGTGATGCCCGACGCCGATCTGGATCAGGTGGTCGCCGATTTGTCGGGCGCGGCATTCGGCTCCGCGGGCGAGCGGTGCATGGCGCTGCCCGTGGTCGTCCCGGTTGGCGAGCAGACCGCGGACCGGCTGCGCGAGAAGCTGATCCCCGCGATCGCCGCGTTGCGGGTCGGGGTGTCGACCGACAACGACGCGCATTACGGCCCGGTGGTCAACGCCGCGCACAAGCAGCGCGTCGAGAACTGGATCCAGACCGGCGTCGACGAAGGGGCGGAGCTGGTCGTCGACGGGCGCAACTTCACGCTGCAGGGGCATGAGCAGGGCTTCTTTATCGGACCCAGCCTGTTCGACCGCGTCACCCCCAACATGCAGGCGTACAAGGAGGAGATCTTCGGCCCGGTCCTCCAGATCGTGCGCGCGCCCGACTTCGAAACCGCGCTGCGGCTGCCGAGCGAGCATCAGTATGGCAACGGCGTCGCCATCTTCACGCGCAACGGCCATGCCGCGCGCGAATTCGCGGCGCGCGTCAACGTCGGGATGGTCGGCATCAACGTGCCGATCCCGGTGCCGGTCGCCTATCACACGTTCGGTGGGTGGAAGCGCAGCGCGTTCGGCGACACCAACCAGCACGGCATGGAGGGTGTGAAGTTCTGGACGCGGGTGAAGACCGTGACGCAGCGCTGGCCGGACGGTTCGGCTGGCGGGGAGGCGGCCAACGCCTTCGTCATTCCGACGATGGGGTGATGAGGGGAAGTTCCTTGCTTCCTTCGTCATTCCGGCGAAGGCGGGAATCCAGAAGCGCTGACGGCTGCGATGGAGTCGTGACGGCCGCGCGTCTGGATTCCCGCCTTCGCGGGAACGACGGGAAGGAATGATCGATCATGCGGCGTCTGATCCTGATTCTGCTGGCTGTGCTCGCGGCGGTCCCCGCTGCGGCGCAGGAAAAGCGTATCGCGCTGACCTTCGACGACGTGCCGCGCGTGCGCGGGGCGTTGTTCACGCCCGACGAACGGACGCGGCGGCTGATCGCGCAGCTGCGCCGCGCGAAGGTGGCGCAGGCGGCGATGTTCGTGAACCCCGGGTCGCTGGCCACCGCGGACGGGGCGGGCGGCGAGCAGCGTATCGCCGCCTATGTCGCCGCCGGGCACGTCATCGGCGACCACAGCTTTTCGCATCCCGCGCTCGGCAAGATCGGCGCGGTCGCCTATCTGGCCGACATCGACCGCAGCGAGGCGTGGCTGAGGGGCCGCGCCGGCTATCGCCCATGGTTCCGCTTCCCCTTCCTCGACGAAGGCGGCAGCGACCGCACGATGCGCGATGCCGTACGCGCGGGGCTGGCGGCGCGCGGGCTGGCGAACGCCTATGTCACCGTGGACGGCTCCGACTGGAACATCGAGGACCAGCTGCGCCAGGCGGTGCAGGCCGGGAAGCGTGTCGACCATCGCGCGCTGAAGCATTTGTATGTCGAGACGATGGTGCAGTCCGCGGACTTCAGCGATGCGCTGGCGCGGCGCGTGGTGGGGCGGTCGCCCGCACACGTCCTGCTGCTCCACGAAACCGACGTGGCGGCGCTGTATATCGCGGATCTGGTCAAGGCGCTGCGCCGCGACGGCTGGACGATCGTGACCGCGGATGCCGCCTATGCCGATCCGCTCGCCACCGCCCCGGCACCCGATACCCCCGTCGCGCAAGGCACGCGGATCGAGATGATCGCGCTGGAGCAAGGCGTGCCGGCCCCGCGTTCCTACGAGCGCAACGACACGCGGCTGGCCAACCGGCTGTTCGCGATGCGTGTCCTGCACGAGAAGGAGGTGCCATGACGCGCGCGATCACGGGAATGCTGCTGGCCGCGACCCTGGCGGGATGTTCGGGGGGCAGTTCGGCCGACTATAATCGCGTCGAGGTGCCGGAAAAGGAGGCCCGCGCGCAGGCCGCGATCGATGCCGAGGTGGCGCAGAACGGTGCGAAGTCGACGGCACGTCTGGGCGTGCCGGTCGCGACGCCGACCCCCAATGCCGCGCGCGACCGCGCGTTTCCGGCCGATTTCCGCGGGTTCTGGGGCGCCACCGACGACGATTGCGAGCTGGCGAACACCGCCGCCACGGGCCGGATCGACGTCGATGGCGACACCATCCGCTTCTACGAATCGAAGGCGCGGGTGCAGGCGCTGCGACCCGTATCGCCGGTCGCGCTGACCGCCGACCTGCGCTTCAGCGGGGAGGGGCAGGCGACCTTCGCCACCGAAACCTATCTGCTGGAGAATGGCGGCACGTCGCTGCTGCGCACCCGCCCGGCGGCGGGCGGACAGCCTGCCGTCTCCGTCCGCTACAAGCGCTGCTGAGCGCCGCACACAGGAACCCGCCATGACCGACCAGTTCGACCTCACGGATGACCAGCGCGAGATCCAGGAGCTGGCGCGCCGCTTCACCGCGGACCGCATCACGCCGTTCGCGGCGGAGTGGGACGAAAAGCACATCTTCCCGCGCGACACGATCAAGGCGGCGGCGGAACTGGGCTTCGCCGCGATCTATGTCAGCGAGGAATCGGGCGGGATCAACCTCGGGCGGCTGGAGGCGGCGCTCATTATGGAGGCGATGGCCTATGGCTATCCCGCCACCAGCGCGTTCATCTCGATCCACAACATGGCGAGCTGGATGATCGACCGCTTCGGCAGCGCGGAGCTGAAGGCGCGCTACCTGCCCGACCTGGTCACGATGGAGCGGATCGCGAGCTATTGCCTGACCGAGCCGGGCAGCGGATCGGACGCGGCGGCGCTGAAGACCAGTGCGCGGCTGGAGGGCGACCGTTATGTCGTCAACGGGACCAAGCAATTCATCTCCGGCGCGGGCGAGAACGAGGTCTATGTCACCATGGTGCGCACCGGTGCCGAGGGGCCGAAGGGCATCTCCTGCCTGGTGATCGACAAGGACATGCCGGGCGTGTCGTTCGGCGCGAACGAGCGCAAGTTAGGCTGGCATGCGCAGCCGACTCGGCAGGTGATCTTCGACAACGTGCGCGTGCCGGTCGCAAATCGCGTTGGGCAGGAGGGCGAGGGGTTCCGCTTCGCGATGATGGGGCTGGACGGTGGGCGGCTCAACATCGGCGCCTGTTCGCTGGGCGGGGCGCAGCGCTGTCTCGATGAGTCGATCGCCTATACGAAGGACCGGCAGCAGTTCGGCAAGCCCGTGGCCGATTTCCAGAACACGCAGTTCATGCTGGCCGACATGGACACCGAGCTGCAGGCGGCGCGCTACCTGCTGTACGTCGCGGCGGCGAAGGTGAGCGCGAACGCGCCCGACAAGACGCGCTTCGCGGCGATGGCGAAGCGGCTGTCGACCGATACCGGGAGCAGCGTGGTCGACCGCGCGCTCCAGCTGCACGGCGGCTACGGCTATCTGATGGACTATCCGATCGAGCGCTTCTGGCGCGACCTGCGCGTCCATTCGATCCTGGAGGGGACGAACCAAGTGATGCGGATGATCGTCGGCCGCGAGCTGACGCGGCAGTGATGGCGGGAGAGCGGATCGTGGAAGACCTCATCATCACCACCGACGGCCCGGTCGGGCGCATCCGGCTGAACCGGCCGAAGGCCATCCATGCGCTCAATACTGCGATGTGCGCGGGTGTGCTCGACGCGCTGGAGGCGTGGCGTGAGGCGGCGGCGGTGCGCTGCGTCGTGATCGACCATGCGGAGGGTCGCGGCTTTTGCGCCGGGGGCGACATCCGCATGCTCGCCGACAGCGGGGCGAAGGACGGGGCGGAGGCGCGCGCGTTCTTCCACACCGAATATCGCATGAACCACCGGCTGTTCACCTATGCCAAGGACACGGTCGCGTTCATGGACGGCATCACGATGGGCGGCGGGGTCGGCATCAGCCAGCCGTGCCGCTACCGCGTCGCGACCGGGAATACGAAGCTGGCGATGCCGGAGACGGGGATCGGGCTGTTCCCCGATGTCGGTGGCGGCTGGTATCTGTCGCGGCTGCCCGGACGGATCGGCCAGTATCTGGCGCTGACCGGGCACCGGCTGGACGGCGCGGAAACGCACGCGCTGGGGCTGGCGACGCATTACCTGCCGGCGGACCGTGTCGAGGAGGCGAAATCGCGGCTGGTGGCGACGCCCGAGGATGTCGCGGGCGTGCTGGACGCGCTGGCGACCGCGCCGGGCGAGGCGAAGCTGCTCGCGCATCGCGAGGCGATCGACCGGCTGTTCGCGTCGGACCGGCTGGAGGAGGTGTTCGAGGCGCTGGATGCGGACGCATCCGACTTCGCGCAGGCGACGCTGGCGACGCTGAAGACCAAGTCGCCGCAGACGATGAAGGTCAGCCTGAAGCTGCTGCTCGACGGACGCACGATGCCGACGTTCGAGGACGAGATGCGGCAGGAATATGCGGTGGGTGCCCGCGTGGTGCAGCGCCACGACTTCCTGGAGGGGGTGCGCACGGTGATCGTCGACAAGGACAACGCCCCGCGCTGGAACCCCGCCACGCCCGAGGGCGTGAGCGACCAAGTCATCGATCAGATCTTCGCGCCGCTGCCCGATGCAGAGGCGTGGAACCCGTACTGACGATCAGGAGAGATTGAACATGGCCGAATACGAAACGATCCTCGTCGAGCAGCGCGGGGCGGTCACGCTGGTGACGCTGAACCGTCCGCAGGCGCTCAACGCGCTCAACTCGCAGGTGCTTGCGGACCTGCTCGCCGCCTTCGCCGCGTTCGACGCCGACGCGACGCAGGGGTGCGCGGTGCTGACCGGCAGCGAGAAGGCGTTCGCCGCGGGCGCGGACATCAAGGAGATGGCGGCGCAGGGCTTCGCCGACATGTACGGCACCAATTTCTTCGGCGGGTACGAGACGCTGACGCGCACGCGCAAGCCGATCATCGCCGCGGTCGCGGGCTATGCGCTGGGCGGCGGGTGCGAGCTGGCGATGATGTGCGACTTCATCCTGGCCGCCGACACGGCGAAGTTCGGCCAGCCCGAGATCAAGCTGGCGGTGTCGCCGGGCATGGGCGGATCGCAGCGGCTGGCGCGTGCGGTCGGCAAGGCCAAGGCGATGGAGATGTGCCTGACGGGCCGCATGATGGACGCCGCCGAGGCGGAGCGCGCGGGACTGGTCAGTCGGGTGATCCCGGCCGCCGAACTGGTCGAGGAAGCGGTGAAGACCGCCGCCACGATCGCCGGCATGGCGCCGCTGGCGACGATCGCGAACAAGGAGATGGTGAACGTCGCGTTCGAAACCGGGCTGGCGCAGGGCGTCCAGTTCGAGCGGCGGCTGTTCAACGGCCTGTTCGGCACCGCCGACCAGAAGGAGGGCATGGCCGCCTTCGTCGAGAAGCGCGCCGGGCAGTGGACGGGGAAGTAGCTGCCGCGTCACCCCGGCTCGCGGCCGGGGTGACGGCAAGAAGATAATAGGAGAGGATCGCATGGCACGCGTCGGGTTTATCGGGCTGGGCAACATGGGCGGCGGGATGGCCGCCAATCTGGCGAAGAAGGGGCATGACGTCCGCGCGTTCGACCTGTCGGCGGAGGCGATGGAGCGCGCAAAGGCGGCGGGGTGCCTGCCGGTCGCATCCGCCAGCGATGCCGCGGAGGGTGCGGAGGCGGTCGTGACGATGCTGCCGACGGGGCGGCATGTCGCACAGGTCTATGCCGAGAGCCTGGGGGGCGCGGCGGCCTCCACCATCCTGATCGACTGTTCGACCATCGACGTCGCCACCGCGCGCGAACTGGCGCAGGGCGCGGCGGCGCGCGGCGTGGCGGCGGTGGATGCGCCGGTCAGCGGCGGGATCGCGGCGGCGGAGGGCGGCACGCTGACCTTCATGGTCGGCGGCAGCGCGGAGGCGTTCGACCTGGCCAGACCGTTCCTGCAGGACATGGGCAAGGCGGTGATCCACGCCGGCGGCAACGGTGCGGGCCAGGCGGCCAAGCTGTGCAACAACCTGATCCTGGGCTCCACGATGATCGCGACGTGCGAGGCGTTCGTGCTGGCGCAGCGGCTGGGGCTCGACCCGCAGACCTTCTTCGATATTTCGGGGCAGGCGACGGGGCAGAGCTGGTCGATGACGAGCTATTGCCCGGTGCCCGGCGTCGGCCCGGTGTCTCCGGCGGATCGCGACTATCAGGGCGGGTTCGCGGGCGCGCTGATGCTGAAGGACCTGAACCTCGCGATGGCGGCGGCGGAAGGGGTCGAGGCGCTGGTGCCGATGGGCGAGCGCGCGCGCGAGCTGTACCAGGCGTTCGCGGATGCGGGGCAGGGCGGGCTGGATTTCTCCGGGATCATCCGGATGCTGGACGGGAAGGGCCAATAGTCGAGGCATTCTGTTCGTCTCGACTAAGGGCCGACTTCGTCGAGGCCCGCATCGGGAGGTGCGCGGCGGCCTCTCGATACGCCATCTCGACAGGCTCGATGGCTACTCGAGGCGAACGGAGTCCTTGCCAACCGTTCCGAAGCGGCCTTATCCTGCCGCGCAGGAGAGGGCATCGTCATAGCGGGCCCGCGAAAAGGGATGAAACGCGGATGCCCAGCCTGTCAGCGGGAACCCCTGTGCGTGGCGTCGGGGCACGCGCCCCGGTCAGGCCGCGCAAGCGCGACGGCCGTCACTCGGGCGACGTGCTGCTGGAGGCTGCCAGTGCGCTGATGATCGAGCGCAATTCGATCACCATCACCTTTACCGAGATCGCGGCGCGGGCGGGGCTCAACTCGGCGCTGATCCATTACCGCTTCGGTGGCAAGTCGGGGTTGTTCCGCGCGCTCATCAGCCGCGACGTGGGCGGCACCTTTCCGGCGCTGGAGGATCTGGTGGCGGCCGACCTGCCGGCGGAGGAGAAGCTGATCCGCCACATCCATGGCATCATCAAGACCTATTTCGAGCATCCGTATATCAACCGCCTGATCGCGGCGCTGTCGCAGGAGGTCGATGGCGACGGCGCGCGCTTCATCTCGGAGCGGGTGGTGCAGCCGCTGGCGCGCGCGCAGGGCGCGATCCTGGCGCAGGGCGAGGCGGAGGGCGTGTTCCGCCGCATCGACCCGATGCTGTTCTATTTCTCGCTGATCGGCGCCTGCGACCACCTGTTCCAGGCGCGCTATGCGCTGAAATGGGCGTTCGGCGTCGCCGACATCGACGATGCGCTACGCCGCGATTATGCGCGCCACGTCATCGCGCTGCTGCTCGACAGCGTGCGCGCGTAGCTACCGCGTCCGTTCGAGCAACTCGGCCAGATCGCGTTTCCAGAAGCGCGCGACGGTATGGGTGCCGTGGCCGCGCGTCTCCGCGGTTTCCGGGATCAGCCGGAAGCGCGCATCCTTCATCCGCGCGACCGCACGCGTCGGATAGTCGAGGTTGCGCGGATTGATGAAATCGTCGGCGGAGTTGATCCACGTCGTCGGCACGGTGATCGCCTCCAGCCGCGGCCAGGGGTCATAGCTGCGCGAGGCGTCGACCTGATAGATCAGGTCGTTGGCGTCGGTCGCGGCGATCGACGCCGTCACGCGCTGGCGCGCGAACGCCTCAGCGGCGGTACGGGTGGGGTATTGCGCCTGGAAATAGAGCGGCGCGGCGCCGGCGACGAACAGCAGGCTGGCGGCGGTGCGCAGACCCTGTACCGGCGGCGTGCGATACTCGCCGTTCGCCCACGCCGGATCGGCCTTGATCCCGTCGATCGCGAGCTGTCGCCACATGCGGTTCAGGCCCGCAATCTCGACCGGCTCGCACGCCAGCGGCATCAGCGCGCGCAGGAAATCGGCATGCGCCTCGCCCCACATCAGGCTGTGCATGCACCCCATCGACGTGCCCATCACCAGCCGCATCCGGCGGATGCCGAGCGCATCGTGCAGCAGCCGATACTGCGCCTCGACCATGTCGTCGTAGTCATAGGCCGGGAAGCGCATGTGCAGCCCGTCGGACGGCTTGGACGAGCCGCCGTGCCCGATCCCGTCGGGCAGGATGATCCAGTAGCGCGTGATGTCGAGCGGCTGGCCGGGGCCGTACAATTCGTCGGCGAAGGCGGGGTTGAGGAACTGCTTCCCCGTCCCGCCGGTGCCGTGGAGGACCATCACGGCATTGTCGATCTCCCCCTTCGCATCGCGGTGGGGCTGACCCAGCGTGGTGTAGTGGAGGCGCAGCGCGGGCAGCGTCTCGCCCGAGCGGAAGCGGAAGTTCGGAATCGTATAGTCCGCTTCGCGCGTCGGCCAGCGCGTGGCGGCGGGAGTGCGCGGGGCCGCCGCGGCGGCGAGCGGCGGGGTGGCGGGAGAGGCTGCCTGGGCGAGCAAAAGGAGGAGCGCGGCGATCATGGCACCGGTGTGGGGCCAATCGGCGCGCGCGCCAAGTCCGGCGTTACGAGAGCGGCCAGAAGAACAGGATCAGCGGCGTGCCCAGCAGCAGGACGAGCAGCGACAGCGGCGCGCCCAGCCGGGCATAGTCGCCGAAGCGGTAGCCGCCGGGGCCGAGAACCAGCGTGTTGCACTGGTGACCGATGGGGGTGAGGAAGTCGCACCCCGCGCCCACCGCGGTCGCCATCAGGAAGGCCTCCGGCCGGTAGCCCAGGTCGCCCGCGAACTGCGCCGCGATCGGGGCCATCACCAGCACGGTCGCGGCGTTGTTCAGGAACGGCGTCACCGCCATCGCCGCCGCCAGGATCAGTGCCACCGCACCCCAGGGCGGCAGCGTGGTCGCGAATTGCGCCAGCCACGTCGCGATCACGTCCGACGCGCCGGTCGTGCGCAGCGAATCGGACACCGGGATGAGCGCGCCGAGCATGATGAGGATCGGCCATTCGACATGGTCGTAGGCGTCGCGCGGGCTGATCGCCCCCGTCGCCATGACCAGCCCCGCCGCCGCGAAGAAGGCGACCGCGACTGGCACCCATCCCATCGCGGTCAGGAACATCGCCACGCCCAGGATCGAGATCGGCAGCCAGGTCGCGCGGCGCGAGCCCAGCCGGAGGTCGCGCTCCGCCAGCGGCAGGCAGCCGAGCTCGCGCAGCTTCTCCGGCATCGTGTCCAGCGTGCCCTGGAGCACGACGACATCGCCCGCGCGCAAGACGATGTTGGCGAGCCGCCGCGACAGCCGCTCGCCGCGACGCGAGATCGCGATCAGGTTGACGCCGAACAGCCGTTGCAGGTTCAGCCGGCCGGCGGTCTGCCCCTCCAGTCGCGATCCGACGTTGACGACTGCCTCGATCACGCCGACCTCGCCCGCGTCGGTGCCGGCTTTCTTGTCGCGTTGCTCCTGCGCTTTCTCGCGCGCCTCGCCTTCGTAGGCGAGGCGGTCGCCGGCGATCACCCGTTCGAGCGCATCGGGTTCGCCGCCGAGGATCAGCGTATCCTCCTCGCGCAGGACGGTGTCGGGCAGGGGCGCGCTGCGCATACCCGCGCGCAGCAGCTGCGTGACGGTCACCTCGCCCTCGTGCCGGTCGAGGAACGCCTGCACGGTCTCTCCCACGGCGGGCGAGCCGGGGGTCAGCACGACCTCGGTCACATAAGCGGTGATGTCGAGCGCCTCGCCCATGGTCGGCGCGGCGCGGCGGTCGCGCGGGATCAGGCGATAGGC
>CAJYKB010000019.1 GCA_913774925.1 uncultured Sphingomonas sp.
ACGCTCTTCCGATCTCCCGCCCGCGATCCTCGACGCGCTGGTCGCGGGCGGGGCGGACGTGATCGAGCTGGGCATGCCGTTCACCGATCCGATGGCGGACGGCCCCGCGATCCAGGCGGCCAATATCCGCTCGCTGGGCGTCGGCACGACCACGGCCGACATCCTCGGCATCGCCAAGGGGTTCCGCGCGCGGCATCCGCACGTCCCGCTGGTGCTGATGGGCTATGCCAACCCCATGCTGCGCCGCGGGCCGGAGTGGTTCGCGACCGCCGCGCAGGAGGCGGGCGTCGACGGCGTGATCTGCGTCGACGTCCCGCCCGAGGAGGACGACGCGCTCGGCCCGGCGCTGCGTAGCGCGGGCGTGGCCTCGATCCGGCTGGCGACCCCGACCACCGACGCCGCCCGGCTGGGCGACGTGCTGTCGGGGGCGGACGGATTCCTCTACTACGTCTCCGTCGCCGGCATCACCGGCAAGCAGCAGGCGGTGCAGGCCTCGATCGAGGAAGCGGTGGCGCGGCTGAAGGCGGCGACCGACCTGCCCGTCGCGGTCGGCTTCGGCGTACGCACCCCGGATCAGGCGCGCGCGATCGGCGCGGTCGCGGACGGCGTCGTCGTCGGCTCCGCCATCGTCGAGATCGTGGCCGAGCACGGCACCGCCGCCGCGGCCCCCGTCACCGCCTATATCCAGTCCCTGTCGGCCGCGCTCGCCGACGCACGCAAGGTATCTGCCATGGAGATCCGGCAATGAGCTGGCTCAGCAACGTCCGTAACGCGCTGTCGGGGATCGTCCCCGGCGCGAAGCAGCAGACCCCCGACAACCTCTGGCACAAGTGCAAGGGGTGCGGGACGATGGTCTTCACGCGGGAACTGGAGGAGAATCTTCACGTCTGCCCGACGTGCGAGCATCATGAGCGCATCGGGCCGAAGGAGCGCTTCGCGCACCTGTTCGATGCCGGCACCGCCGATGTGCTCGCCGCCCCCAAGGCGGCGGAAGACCCGCTGAAGTTCCGCGATTCGAAGCGCTATGCAGACCGACTGAAGGCCGCGCGTACCGGCACCGGCGAGCAGGACGCCTTCGTCAACGCGCGTGGGCTCATCCATGGCAAGCGTGTCGTGATCGGCGTGCAGGATTTCGCCTTCATGGGCGGGTCGATGGGCCAGGCGGTGGGCGAGGCGTTCATCCAGGGGGTCGAAGCCGCGATCAAGGACCGCGCGCCCTATGTCGTCTTCACCGCATCGGGCGGCGCGCGGATGCAGGAGGGCATCCTGAGCCTGATGCAGATGCCGCGCAGCACCGTCGCGATCCAGATGCTCCACGATGCCGGGCTGCCGTACATCGTCGTGCTGACCGATCCCACGTCGGGCGGCGTGATGGCCGCCTATGCGATGCTGGGCGACGTCCAGATCGCCGAACCCAAGGCGACGCTGGCTTTCACCGGCCGCCGCGTGATCGAGAATACGATCCGCGAGAAGCTGCCGGAGGATTTCCAGACCAGCGAATATTATCTGGAGCACGGCATGATCGACATGGTCGTCGACCGCCGCGAACTGCGTGACCGGCTGGCGACCGTGATCGGCTATCTGACCGCGGGCGAGCGCCGCGCGGCGTAAGTATCGTCGCCCCGGGCTTGACCCGGAGGCCCGCTTCGTGGCGGCGCAAGTGTTCGAGCGGGACCCCGGAGCCAGAGGAGACGGCTGCGACCGTCCAACATCCTTCTCGTTCCCCGGCGAAGGCCGGGGTCCAGTCGGGTGACGTTGCAGCATCTCGCAGGCCGGTCGCCGCTGGCCCCTGGCCTTCGCCGGGGAACAGAAGAGGCTTTCGCAGCCCCATGCCCAAGGGATCCACGATGCCCGATCACGCCACCTCCTCCGACGTCGCGGTGCAGGCGCAGCTCGACCGGCTGTGGGCGCTCTCACCGGGGGCCGATGTGCTTGGACTGGAGCGGATCACCCGCCTGCTCGCCCGCGTCGGCGACCCGCACCTGCGCCTGCCCCCGGTGTTCCACGTCGCCGGCACCAACGGCAAGGGCTCGACCTGCGCCTGTCTGCGTGTTGCGCTGGAGGCGGCCGGGCTGCGCGTCCACGCCTATACCAGCCCGCATCTGGTCCGCTTCAACGAGCGGATCCGCCTTGCCGGGCGGCTGATCGAGGATGAAGCGCTGGCGCCATTGCTGGCGGAGGTGCTGGACGCGGGCGGCGACATCGGCGCCAGCTTCTTCGAGGTGACGACCGCCGCCGCGTTCCTCGCCTTCGCCCGCACGCCCGCCGATGCCTGCGTGATAGAGGTAGGGCTGGGAGGGCGGCTGGACGCGACCAACGTCCTCCCCGGCCCTGCCGCCTGCGGCATCGCTGCGCTGGGGATCGATCATCAGGCCTTCCTGGGCGACACGCTGGCGCAGATCGCGGTCGAGAAAGCCGGCATCGCCAAGCGCGGCGTCCCGCTGCTGACGATGCGCTACGCCGACGACATCGCCGCACGCGTCGCCGATGCCGCCAACCGTGCCGGCGCGACCGTCCTTTCCGAAGGCACCGCATGGCATGTCGCCGAGCGTGACGGCCGCGTGCGCTACCGCGATGCCGCGGGCGAACTCGACCTCTCCCTGCCCGCACTGCCCGGTGCTCATCAGGCGGAAAATCTCGGGCTGGCGGTGGCGATGCTGCGCCACCAGCAGGCATTGTCCGTCCCCGACGCCGCGTTCGCCGCCGCCGCTACCGGCGCACGCTGGCCTGCGCGCCTGCAGCGCCTGCGTCCCGGTCCGCTCACCGCGCCGCTCGGGAACCGGCCGGTGTGGCTCGACGGCGGTCACAACGCGTCCGCCGGGGAAGCGATCGCCCGCTCGCTCGACCGGCTGCTGCCGGGCGACGCGATCCTCGACGTCGTCGTCGGCATGCTCGCCAACAAGGATCCCGCCGGCTTCCTCGCCCCCTTCGCCGAACGCATTGCGACCCTCACCGCGATCCCCGTCCCCGGCCACGACCACCATGCCCCCGCCGACCTTGCCGCGCTTGCCGCCCGGCTCGGCGTCGCCGACGTCGCCACCGCGGCCGACCCCGCCGCAGCGATCGGCAGCCTGTCGCGCGGCGCGCCCCACCCGGTCCTGATCCTGGGTTCGCTCTACCTCGCCGGGCGCGTGCTGGAGGCGAACGACGAACTGCCCGATTGATCCGCTGATTTGCGATTGACTTGCAATAGCGTGTCGGTGATCTTCGCGGCTCCATTCGGAGTCGCTTGTCCATGAACCATATTCCTGCGCCGGCCCCCGCCCCCGCCTCGGCGATTTTGAGCGCGCTGCCCTACGAGGTGCCGGAGTGCGCCAACGCTCGCGTCGCCCTCTTCGCGATGCGACAGATGGGCGCCAACGGGCTGGCAGATGCGCGCGCCGCGCACGCGCTGTTCACCGCCTTCGGGGAGGCGTTTCGCCGCCCGCTGACCTTGCTGCGCGCGCTGATGGCGGACATGGCGGCGAATGCGGCACAGCCGATCGCGATCGCGCCATGCTGCTGCGCGCGGATGACGCCGTCGGAGCGGGCGCTGGTCACGGTTCTGGCGCGGGTCGAAACCCGCAGCGATCACGCCCGCCTGCTGATGCAGGACCTGCTGGGACAACGCCGCATCGACGGCGTGCTGGCCAGTGCGGCGGCGGTTGCCGCTGCCTTCGCGGACGAGGGGCGACCGATCACGGTGTAGCGTCGTCGCGGGCGTCCCCCTGCCCCTCCACGCCCGCGCTGCCGACCGAGCGATCGACCAGCCCCGATCGCCCCATCCACCAGAACAGCAGCACGCCGGGCAGCGCGATCGCCCCGGTCATCAGATAATAGTTCACGAATCCCATCGCCTCCACCATCGCGCCCGCGGTCGTCCCGGTCAGGACGCGCCCGACGACGCTGGTGGCGGCGGAGATCAGCGCATATTGCGCCGCGGTGAAGCGCAGGTCGCACAATGCCGACAGATAGGCGACGATCGTCACCCCGCCGATGCCCGATGCGATATTCTCGAACAGGATCGCCCCGCCCAGCCCGGCATTGCTGTGCCCGATCGCCGCCAGCAGCGCGAAGCTGAGGTTGGACACCGCCATCAGGATCAGGCTCGCCAGCACCGATCGCTTCAGCCCCATCCGCGCATACATTGCGCCGCCGGCGAAGATGCCGATCAGATACGCCCAGAACCCGATGCCGACATCCCACAGCGCGATCTCGTCATTGGTGTAGCGCAGGTCGTCGAGCAGCAGCCGCAGCACCAATTGCCCCAGCGTATCGCCTATCTTGTGGATCAGGATGAACAGCAGGATCACGATCGCACCCGGCCGCGCGAAGAATTCGAGGAACGGGCGCCAGATCGCCGCCGCCGCCTGCCCCATGCCGCGGCGGTCGGTCGGCGTACGGTAGCGCGCCGGCTCGCCCAGCCACAGCGCCACCATCATCGCAGGGAGCGCCAGCGACGCGCAGGCGAGATACGCCGCCTCCCACCCGTGGCGTGCCGCGATCACCAGCGCCAGCGCTCCCGCGCCCGCCGAACCGATCCGCCAGCCGTACTGGTTCATCCCCGTGCCGATGCCCAGCTGGCGTGGCTCCAGGATCTCGATGCGATAGGCGTCGATCACGATGTCGAACGTCGCCCCCGCCGCCCCGACCAGGATCGCCGCGGTCGCGGTCGCGCCGATGCTCGCCACCGGATCGACCAGCGCGAGATTCGCCACCGCCGCGATCACCAGCACCCCCGCCAGCAGCATCCACGACACGCGCTGCCCCAGCCGCGACAGCAGCGGCAGGCGCACGCCGTCGACCATCCACGCCCACAGGAATTTGATATTATAGACCAGGAACGCGAGGCTGAACGCCGTCACCGTCTTCTTGTCGATTCCGCTCTGCGCCAACCGCGATGTCAGCGTGGCGGCGATCATCGAATAGGGGAAGCCCGACGACACCCCCAGCGCCAGCGCGGCCAGCGGCGCACGCTCGACATAGGGTCTGATGCCGTCCACCCAGGTGCGGCCCTGCACATCGCCGTCGATCAACCGCCTGCTCCCGCTCGTCCAGCGGGAACTCTAGAGCGCAAAAGCGGCGCGACGGAAAGGTGCTAGGCGGCGGTGCGTGCTCACGCGCCCGCGAACAGCCGGAACCCGCTCGGCATCCGGCGCGGCGGCTTGCCCGCGATCGCCTGCTCCACCGCGACGATCGCATTGAGCAGGTCGCGCTGCGCATAGGGTTTGGCGAGGCAGCCGATCGCCAGGGCCTGCGCATCCGCCGGACAGGCGCTGGTGACGAACATCACCGGCGTGCCCCGCGCGCGCGCCGCGCGCGCCACCTCGACGCCGCTGCCATCGGCCAGGTTCACATCGACCAGGATCAGGTCCAGCGCCGCGCCGTCCGCCAGCACCGCCACCGCATCGGACACGCGGTCGACGGTCGCGATGACCTGATACCCCTGTTCGGTCAGCAGGTGTTCGGTATCGAACGCGACCAGCGGCTCGTCTTCCACCACCAGCAGTCGCTCGATCGTCCGTTCCCTGCGTCCGAACATCATGCCCGCCTGTCCATGTCGTTACGCGCTCATAACGCGAACAAAGCCGTTCGGTCGCAAATAATTCCTCACGCGTGCCAAGCGATCGGCTAAGTGGCGCGGATGGCCGAAACTCCCCCCCAGCACCGTATCGCCAAACTGCTCGCCCGCGCCGGCGTCGCCTCGCGCCGCGAGGTCGAGCGGATGATCGCCGACGGGCGCGTTGCGAAGGACGGCGCCGTGCTCGACACCCCCGCCACCGTGCTCGCCTCGCTCGATGGCGTCACCGTCGACGGCAATCCGGTGGCCGCGGCGGAGCCGACGCGGCTGTTCCTGTTCCACAAGCCCGCCGGCGTGCTGACCGCGGAGCGCGACTTCACCGGACGTCCGACGATCTACGACCGGCTCCCGAAGGATCTGCCGCGGCTGGTCCCGGTCGGGCGGCTCGACCTGAATACCGAGGGGTTGTTGCTCCTCACCACCGACGGCGGGTTCAAGCGCCAGCTGGAGCTGCCCTCGACCGGTGTCGAGCGCACCTATCGCGCTCGCGCCTACGGCCATGTGACGCAGGCGCAGCTGGAGGAGCTGATTCACGGCGTCGAGGTGGAGGGCGTACGCTACGGCCAGATCGACGCCAATCTGGAGCGGCGCACCGGCACCAACGTCTGGATCGAGATGACCTTGCGAGAGGGCAAGAACCGCGAGGTACGCCGCGTGCTGGAATATCTCGGCCTGCGCGTCAGCCGGCTGATCCGCACGCGCTACGGCCCGTTCGTGCTCGGCGACCTGCCGGTCGGCGGGATCGGCGAGGTGCGTGACGGCGACGTGGCTGCCTTCCGGCACACGCTGAAGACCGCACCCGCGATCCGCGAGCACACCCCCGACGTGAACGTCGCGGCGACCACCCGGCGCCAGCGCAGCACCGCCCCCTCGATCGGCCGTCCGACCGCGCCGGTGCGCCGCCCCGTCGCGCCGGCCCGTCCGATGCCGACGCGCGATGCGCCGCGACCCGTTCGCGACATCGACCGCACACCACGTGAAGCAGGGCGACCCGCACCGGGACGCGACAGCGCCAAGGACGCACGCCGCACCCCTGCATCGGCCGCCCCGCGCAAGACGCTCACGCCCGCGACGGAACCGGAAGCGCCTACCCGGCGCGAGCCGATCAAGCGCAAGGCCGGCTGGGCCAAGCCCAAGCCGCGCACCGGCCCCACCCCGCGCGGGGGGAAGCGCAAGTGAGGATCATCGCTGGTCAGTGGCGCGGGCGTCCGCTCGCCGCGCCGACGGGCGATACCACCCGCCCCACCGCCGACCGCACGCGCGAGGCGCTGTTCTCGATGCTGACCAGCCGGCTCGGCAGCTTCGACGAACTGGCGGTGGCGGACCTGTTTGCCGGCTCGGGCGCGCTGGGGCTGGAGGCACTGTCGCGCGGCGCGGCGACCTGCCTGTTCGTGGAGCAGGACAAGGCCGCGCTCGACGTACTGCGCGCCAACATCGCCAAGCTGGGTGCGGGCGGCTGCGACGTGCGCGCCATCTCCGCCTTGTCGCTGGGGCCGGCGCGCGCGCCGCTCGATCTCGTGATGATGGACCCGCCCTATGGCACCGGCGCTGGCGCGGTCGCGGCGGACAAGCTGGCGCGGCTCGGCTGGATCGGCGCGGCGACCTGGGTATCGATCGAGACGGCGTGGAACGAGGATGTCGCGGTGGACGGCTTCGTCGTGGATGCCGACCGGGTCTACGGCCGCGCGCGCATCACGCTGCTGCGGAAGGAAGACTGATTCACGCGGAGGCGCGGAGGCGCTGAGAGGAATGCGAGAGGGCGCGGTCGGGAGACAAATCAGCGCTGATTTAGTCTTCCGACCGAGGCCTCAAGCCATCTCCGCGCCTCCGCGCCTCCGCGTGACCCCCTTCAAAACCCCTCCACCGGCACCTGATCCGCGACAGGCCGCACCTTCATCACCAGCAGCGCCCCAAGGCTGGTGAGCGACATCGCCGCCAGATACGCGCCTACCAGCGTCAGCCCGCCACGCTCCGCCAGCGCCTGCGCCGCGACCGGGGTCAGCCCGCCGCCGATGATCCCCGCCATGTTGAACGCCAGGCTTACCCCGGTGTAGCGCACCCGCGCGGGGAACAGTCCCGGCAGCCACGCGCCCAGCGGACCATAGACGAACCCCATCACGAAGAGCGCGAAGGCGAGCGCGGCGAAGATCACCGGGATCGATCCCGATCCCAGCCCCGGCGCCAGTGCGAACCCCGCGATCACCGCACCGACGCAGCCCCATTTCAGCACATGCGCCGCACTCGTCCGGTCCGCCCACACGCCCGACAGCGCGATCCCCACCGCCATGAACAGGATCGCGCCCAGTTGCAGCGCCAGCATCGTCTGCCGCCCGATGCCCAGGTTGGTCACCGCATATCCCAGCGCGAACGCAGTCGCGAGGTAATAGACCGCGAAACACGCGACCGCGCCCAGCGTCCCGCCGATGGCGGTGCGCCAGTGATACCGCAGCAGCTCGCCCATCGGCACCGCGGGCGGTGGCCCTTCCTCCAGCACCTGCGCGAAGGCGGGGGTTTCTGCGATCTTCAGCCGCACCCACAAACCCAACCCGACCAGCACGACCGACAGCAGGAACGGGATACGCCAGCCCCACGCCATGAAATCGCCCGGCGACATCACGCTGCCCAGGATCAGGAACAGCCCGTTGGCTGCGATGAACCCGACCGGTGCGCCCAGCTGCGGCACCATGCCATAGCGCCCGCGATGGCCCGGCGGCGCATTCTCCACCGCCAGCAGCGCCGCACCGCCCCATTCGCCCCCCAGTCCGAACCCCTGGCCGAAGCGCAACAGGCACAACAGCAGCGGCGCCAGATACCCGGCGGTGGCGAACGTCGGCAGGAACGCGATCGCCAGCGTCGATCCGCCCATCAGCATCAGGCTGGCGACCAGCGTCGACTTGCGCCCGATCCGGTCCCCGTAATGCCCGAACGCCCATGCCCCCACCGGTCGCGCGAAGAAGGCGACGGCAAGGCTGGCATAGGCCGCCAGCAATTGCGTCGACGGCGTGTCCGCGGGGAAGAACAGCGGCCCGAAGACGAGCGATGCCGCCGTCGCATAGATGTAGAAATCGTAGAATTCGACCGACGTCCCCACCAGACTGGCGAGCAGGATGCGGCGATGGGAAGCGGGCAGCGCGGCGGTCGTCGACATGCGCCGGGTCATCGGCGCGCAGGGGCGATCCGGTCAAGCCACGTTTCGCCGATCGCTTCGGTTACGAAAATGTCCTCGCCCGACATATTCCAGCAATGAAGGCCATCTAAACCCGGTCTTACGATGCCCTTCCCCCTGTCGGGCATCGCGATGGTCGGGCGCCCCCCGTCCGACCCTTCCCTGAACTACGGGGCGGTTCGTCTGACGAGCCGCCCCTTCTTTTTTTCTGCCGTCGCCCGCCCCCGCCTGTTCCGGCGGATGCCGCAGCGCTAGGCTGTCCCGATGCGCGCCGCGATCGCCGTCCTTCCGCTCCTCGCCGCCTGCGGGCAAGCCGCGCCGCCGCAGACGCGACCCACCGATCGCGTGAAGATGTTCGACCTCGCCGACGGCACGGCCGAACGCGACGGGGATTACGGCGGGCGCGTGCCGATGCCGCCGCGCGGCGGCGTGCCCGCGGGACACTGGCGCGTATGGGCGGAGCAGGCATGGCCCGCGACGTGTCGCGCACTCCGCACGCGCATCGTCACCGCCACCGTGCTGCGCGTCGGGCGGGACTGCCGCCTGGAGGCGGTCCTGGGCGACGTCCCGGTCGCAACGATGCGATCGCGCGGTGTCGCGATCGCGGACGGAACACGCTACCCGATCGGATGGAGCTGGCGCGAGCTCCGCCCCCTCGGAGAAGCCGCCGCCTGCGCCGCCGATCCGATGCCGAATGGCCCGGTGCGGCTGCGGCTGGTGCGATCCGGCGACACCGGTCGCTGGAGCGCGATGCCGCTCGATGCGGACACGGGGATCGCCGACGACGACGTGCGCCGGACCTGTGCCGACCTGCCGCGCTTTCTGGGACCGCCGTCGCGATAGCCCGCGACGTCAGAACCCGCCCGCGCGCACCAGCGTCAGCAACAGCCAGTAGAGCAGGCCCGACAGCAGCATCGCGACCGGCAGCGTCATGATCCACGCCGCCGCCAGCTGGACGATCGTGCGGCGTTGCAGCCCGTGCCCGCTCGCCACCGACGCCCCCGCCACGCCCGACGACAGGATGTGCGTGGTGGACACGGGAAGCCCGAAGCGGTCCGCGGCCAGGATCGTCCCCGCCGCGACCAGCTCTGCGGACGCGCCCATGCCATAGGTCATGTGCTGCTTGCCGATCTTCTCGCCCACCGTGACGACGATCCGCTTCCAACCGACCATCGTGCCCAGCCCCAGCGCCAGCGCGACCGCGACCTTCACCCACAGCGGGATGAAGCGCGTCCCCGCCTCCAGCTTGCCGCGATAGGCCTGGAGCGTCGACTGTTCCGCGTCGTTCAGATGCGCGGACGGCGCCTTGGCGATCGCGCGCGTCGCCTCCAGCACCAGATACATGTCGTTGCGGATGTTGGGCGCCGCCGCCGCGGGCACGCGGCTGAACGCGCCATAGCCCGCCACCTGCCGTGACACCTCGCCCGATACCGCGACCACCGCGCTGTACGCCACCGGCGTCTCGGTGGCGCGCTGCTCCAGCGCCTTCGTCAATGTCGCCCGCGCCACCGGCAGCGGCATGTCCACCGCGCCGTGCCGACGCAGCACCCCCGCCGCCGCGTCCGCACTCGCGACGAACGCCGGCGTCTGGCTGGCGGGCAGCGTGCGGTTGAGCGCATAGGCGGTGGGGGCGCAGCCGATCAGGATCAGCATGATGAGCCCCATGCCCTTCTGCCCGTCGTTGGATCCGTGACTGAACGACACCGCGGTGCACGTGAAGATCAACAGCGCGCGGATGCCCCGCGGCGGCGGGGTGTCGCCCTCCGGCGCGCGGGTCAGCCTGGGATTGCGGGTGACGAAGCGCAGCACGACGAGCAGGAGCGCCGCGGCGCAGAAGCCGATCGCCGGCGCCATCAGCAGCCCCGACAGCACCTTCGTCGCCTGGCTCCAGTCGACGCCCGCCGCGCCGCCGCTCGCACGATTAATGATCTGATTGGCGAGGCCGACGCCCAGGACCGATCCGATCAGCGTGTGGCTGGAGCTGTTGGGCAGCCCGACGTACCATGTGGCGAGGTTCCACAGCACCGCCGCCAGCAGCAGCGCGAAGATCATCGCGAAGCCCGCGCCGGACCCGACGTTCAGGATCAGGTTCACCGGCAACAGCGTGACGATCGAATAGGCGACCGCGCCCGATGACAGCATCACGCCCAGGAAATTGAAGAACCCCGACCACACGACCGCGAAATGCGCAGGCATGGAATTGGTGTAGATCACCGTCGCGACCGCATTGGCGGTATCGTGAAAGCCGTTCACGAATTCGAAGCCGAGCGCGATGACCAGCGCCAGCGCCAGGAACAGGAACACCCCGCCCGCCATCTGTTCGCCGACCTCGCGCACGTCGCTGATGACGCTGCCGACCGCGAAGCCGAAGCCGAGCGCGACCAGCGCGATGAAGACCCAGCGCGCCACCGGGTTCGGCGGCGAATCGAACCGTCGGGCGGCGGCGGACGGTTCCGAAGGAATCGCCGCAAGGACATCAGCTGTCATGATGACCGCCCATTGCCGCTACGCGTGACGCTTTCATGACATGCGTTACCAGTCTGCCGCCTCGCGCGTGTCAACACGGCACGCGACGATCGGCTCCGCCACCGCGGCCTGGCGCGGCGCGGGCGGTCCGCTCAACCCGACAGCGCCGCCGCCATCAGCGGCACCACCGCGTTCAGCCCCTTCATCGGGCGGATCATCACCTTGAAGGAGGTGATGCGCCCCTCCGCGTTCCAGCCGATGATGTCGACGCCGTCCACCTTGATTCCGTCGGCCAGCGTGCAGGTGAACTCCAGCACCGCGGATCGCCCCGCCCGCCAATCGCCGATGTAGGTGAAATCGTCGCGGCCCAGCACCTGCGCCGCGGCGGTGAGATATTTCATCGTCACCGCCTTGCCCACCTGCGGCGTATGCACCGCCGGGCTATGGAAGACGACGTCCTCCGCCAGCATGGCGTCCAGCGCCGCGGCGGACGGTGCGTGCATATAAGCGTGCCACGCTGCGATCGGATCGGTCATGCATCCATCCCCGGATAGGTCGCGAATTCCGGCAGGGTGGCGAGATCGCGCATCCACGGCAACCGCTCCTTCGCCATGATATGCGCGCCGGGCACGTGATCCTCGGGCCGGTCGAGCGTCCCGGACTGGATATCGACCAGCCCCGGCAGCACCTGTTCGTTGCGATAGAACAGCCCCGTCCCGCACGCGGCGCAGAAATGCCGGGTCGCGCCGGGGGACGATGCATAGACCGCGGGCTGGCCCGCGATCGTCACGTCCGCCTCGCGGAATGCGATCCACCCCGCCAGCGGTGCACCCGACCAGCGCCGACAGTCGGTGCAATGGCACAAGGCGTGATGCTCCGCCGCCCCCTGCACGCTGTAGCGGATTGCACCACAATGGCAGCCGCCCGTGATCGCCATCCCCTATCCTCCCGTTCGTTACCGCAATGTTCTCACGCAGGCGCTGCCTTGGCAACCCGCTTCGCGAAGCGCGGGGTTGCCCGTTCGGCCGCCGTTCCCTACCTGTTCGGTGGTGAACGACGTCATCGACCCGCCCTATCTCGCCAGCCTCAACCCGCCACAGCGCCAGGCGGTGCTGACCACCGACGGCCCCGTGCTGGTCCTCGCCGGCGCGGGCACCGGCAAGACCGCGGCGCTGACCGCGCGGCTCGCGCACCTGCTCTATACCCGCAAGGCCTATCCGTCCGAGATCCTGAGCGTCACCTTCACCAACAAGGCCGCCCGCGAGATGCGCGAGCGCGTCGGCCGGCTGGTCGGCGACATGGTGGAGGGGATGCCGTGGCTCGGCACGTTCCACGCGATCGGCGCGAAGATGCTGCGCCGCCATGCCGAGCTGGTCGGGTTGCAATCGAACTTCACGATCCTCGACACCGACGACCAGCTGCGCCTCCTCAAGCAGCTCGTGATCGCCGCAGACGTGGACGAGAAGCGCTTCCCCGCGCGCAGCCTCGCCGGGCTGATCGACGAGTGGAAGAACAAGGGGCTGACCCCGCGCGAGATCGACGCGGGCGAGAGCGAGCGCTACGCCAACGGACGCGGCGGCGAGCTGTACCAGCAGTACCAGGAACGGCTGCGCGCGGTGAACGCCTGCGATTTCGGCGACCTGCTGCTCCACATGCTGACCATCCTGAAGACCGATCGAGCGGTGCTGGAGCACTACCAAAAGCGCTTCCGCTACATCATGGTCGACGAGTATCAGGACACGAATTCGGTCCAGTACCTCTGGCTGCGGCTGCTGGCGCAGGAGCGGCGCAACATCTGCTGCGTCGGCGACGACGACCAGTCGATCTATTCCTGGCGCGGCGCGCAGGTCGAGAACATCCTGAAGTTCGAGAAGGATTTTCCGGGCGCGACCGTCATCCGGCTGGAGCAGAACTACCGCTCCACCCCGCATATCCTTGCCGCCGCCTCCGGCGTGATCGCCAACAACGGCGGGCGATTGGGCAAGGAATTGTGGACCGAGCTGGACGCGGGCGAGAAGGTGCGCGTGCTGGGCGTATGGGACGGCCCGGAGGAGGCACGCCGCGTCGGCGACGAGATCGAGGCGGCACAACGCAACGGCACCAGCCTCGACGATGTCGCCATCCTGGTCCGCGCGCAGCACCAGACGCGCGAGTTCGAGGACCGCTTCATCGCGATCGGCCTGCCCTACAAGATCGTCGGGGGTTTCCGCTTCTACGAGCGTGCCGAGATCCGCGACGCGCTCGCCTATCTTCGCGTCGTCAACCAGCCCGCCGACGACCTCGCGTTCGAGCGCATCGTCAACACCCCCAAGCGCGGCCTGGGCGACAAGGCGATCGCACGGCTGCACCAGCTGGCGCGCGGCCAGAACATGCCGATGTCGATCGCCGCGGCGCGCATCCTCGACACCGACGAATTGACGCCGCAGGCGCGCAAGTCGCTCGGCCGCTTCGTCGGCGACATCGCGCGCTGGCGCGACATGGCGCGCGACCTGCCGCATGCCGAACTGGCGCGGCAGATCCTCGACGAGAGCGGCTATACCGCG
>CAJYKB010000020.1 GCA_913774925.1 uncultured Sphingomonas sp.
CATAATCGCGGTATCCAGCGTACGCACCGCAGCGGTGTCACCCCGCGCCAGCGCGGCGCCGCGTTCGGCGTAGCTCTGCTCGACCTTGATCGACAGCACCGAGCGCTGCGATTCGCGCAAGTCCCTGTCGGCGCGCACCTCATCCATTCGGCGGATCACTCGATCGCGCCGCGTCTCCGCAGCGGTACGATCGGCCTGAACCTGCCGCTGGGCCTCGGCCAGTGCCGCCGCGACCGCGGGCTCGCCACGGCGGGCCTGCAACGCCGCCGGCACCTTGATCGTGGCCGCACCATTAGCCTCCGCCGCCCATCGCGCCTCCTGCGCCATCAGGCAGTCGGCGGCGATCCCCGCGACCGGCGGCGTGGAACGTGCGGTGCACGCGATCGCGGCGACACCCGCCAGTCCGAACAGTCCCGCAAAGCCGATCGCGCGGCGTAAAGCCGCCGCCGCATCGTCGTTTAGCGTGTCGTGACCGGTCGCTGCCGTCGGCATGATGTCGCCTGCCCTCAATCATCGAATCAGAGTGGCGAAGGTAAGTCACAGGTCTTAACAAGATGTAAGCCACCCTTAACGGCTTGATCTCGCGTTCGTTACGCATCCACAACATGCGCAGACGCTCAACAGAAGCAACTTTACTTTCCGGCGATTAACCTCGCCTTTAACCCGATCGCGTAGCTGCTGCTCATCCGCCGGACTGGCGGTGGAAACATGGATTCGGGCAGCCCATCGTGTCGATTTCGCGGATACGTTCCCATCTTCTCGTGGCGACCGCGTCGCTCGCGCTGGCGAGCTGCGGCGGCGGTGGAGGCGGCGGTAGCAGCTCGACCGCGCCGGTCGTCGTGGTGCCCGCCGCAACCCCGACGCCCAGCGCCACGCCGACCCCGTCGGTCGGATCAGGTAGCGCCGGGCCGGGCGTCACTCCCACGCCATCGCCATCGCCGTCTCCGACCGACGGCGGGATCGTGATCGTCGCGCCAACGCCGACGCCGGCACCGTCGCCTACACCGACCCCCACGCCGATGCCGTCGCCCACGCCATCCGCCAGCCCATCCCCGGACGCGAGCCCCACGCCCGCCCCGACACCCACGCCGACCCCGGTGGTGATTGCGCCCACCCCCACTCCTACGCCCACACCGGTGGTGGTGCTGCCGACCCCCACGCCGACCCCGGTGGTCGTCGAGCTACCCGAGGAGGCCGCTCCCACTGACGGGTTTGCGTATCTCGCGGCGCGCGTCAGCGAGCTGGCGTCTTCGATCGTCGATGCGTTCTGGAAATTCGTCGCGCTGTTCACCGCCAACGGCACCGGCACGCCATGGAGTGCGGGCCTGTCGATCTTCGCGCAGCCCGTCACCACCGTCAACGGCGCGGCGACGGTGCCGGTCGACGTGCTGCGCCTGGCGCGACAAGCGTCGTTCGGCCCGACGCCGCAGCTGGTGTCCCGGATCGCTGAACTGGGCGTACCCGGCTGGATCGACGAGCAGTTCCGCGTCCGCGGCAGCACCTATGCCGATCTCGTGAAATGGGTGCCGAACGACTATTGCTCGGCGGACCGCACGATCCCGAACTGCTGGCAGAACAATTTCACGCGCGTGCCGGTCGCGGCGCGCTTCTACGCCGATGCCGCCTTGGCGCCCGATCAGCTTCGGCAGCGGGTCGCCTTCGCGCTGTCGCAGATCCTCGTCGTGTCGGGAAACACCGTCAACAGCACCGCCGGGATCGCTGCCTATCAGCAATTGCTGCTCGACGGCGCGTTCGGCAACTATCGCGATTTGCTCGGCAAGGTGACGATGCACGGGTCGATGGGCCTGTATCTATCGATGGCGGACAGCGCGCGCAGCGCCCCTTCCGAGAATTACGCGCGCGAGATGCTGCAATTGTTCACGATGGGGCCGATGCAGCTCAACGCGGACGGCACGCCGATGCTGGCCGGCAATGGTGCGCTCGTCCCCAATTATGGTCCCGACGATATCAAGGGACTGTCGCGCGCGCTAACCGGATGGACCTATGCGCGAAGCGGCGGGCGCACCAACTGGACAGGCAATGATTATTCGCTGCCGATGGTCGTGCGCAGCGGCAACTGGGCCTATGATACGCAGGCGAAGGCGTTCCTCGGCGCCACCGTCCCGGCAGGCGCCGCGCCCGCGGAGAGCGTCCGCATCGCGCTGGACACCGCGTTCAACCATCCCAGCACGCCGCCACGCGTGGCCAAGCTGCTGATCCAGCATCTGGTGAAGGCCAATCCCTCGCCCGGCTATGTCACGCGGATCGGTGCGGTGTTCGCCGACAATGGCAAGGGCGTGCGCGGCGACCTGAAGGCCGTGGTCCGCGCGATCCTGCTCGATCCCGAGGCGCGCGGCGACGAACCGCGCGGGGGCGGGTTCGGCAAGGTGAAGTAGCCGGTGCTGGTGATGACCGCGCTGGTCCGCGCGATCGGGCTGCAGACCGATGGCGCCGCGATGACGATCCGCGACACCGCGCTGGGTCAGCCGGTGTTCCAGGCGCCGTCGGTCTTCAATTTCTACCCACCCGATTATCCGCTGGCGCGCAGCAGCGGGCTGGTCAGCCCGGCATCGAAGCTGTGGTCGGCGGGCGGCACCGTGGCGATCCATAATCTCGTCTACGACTGGACGATCAAGGGCGAGCCGAACCGCGGCGACTGGAACTTCAACAACGCGCTCGACAACCTCAGCAGTTCGGCGAACTCCGCGCCGCTATGGGGCGGCTGGGAGGCGGTCGGCGGCGATGTCGATCGGCTCGTCGCGGTCGTGAACCTGCTGATGCTCAACAACTCCGCCACGGAGGCGCAGAAGCAGGCGCTGCGCAGCGCCGCCTTGTCGATCACCAACACCGACGCGCAGAAGCAGGCGCGCCGACGGGCGCAGGCGCTGCTCTACATCGCCGCCACCAGCCCCAATTTCCTCGTCGATCGCTGAGGATCGCTTGCCATGACCCTGATTTCCCGCCGCCACTTCCATCAGATGGCGATGAGCGCCGGCGCCGCCGCCGTGCTCGGCATGTTCGGTCGCGGCGTCGCCTATGGCGCGCCCGGCAGCGGCTTTCGCGCGATGGTGGGCGTGTTCCTGTTCGGCGGCAACGACGGCTGGAACATGCTCGTGCCCACCGACACCGCGACTTACGCCGCCTATGTCGCGTCGCGCCAGACGGTGGCGCTGCCGCCGTCCGCAGTCACGCCGCTGGCGGGCAGCGGGCTGGGGCTGCACAAGGCGATGGCCAGCCTGGCACCGATCTGGG
>CAJYKB010000021.1 GCA_913774925.1 uncultured Sphingomonas sp.
CGCCCAAGGCGATCGCGGCGATGGGCGACAAGATCGAGTCGAAGAAGCTGGCGAAGGAAGCCGGCGTCAACGTCGTCCCCGGCTTCCTGGGCGAGATCGCGGACACCGACGCAGCGGTGAAGATCGCCGGCGACATCGGCTATCCGGTAATGATGAAGGCGTCCGCGGGCGGCGGCGGCAAGGGGATGCGGCTCGCCTGGTCCGAGAAGGACGTGCGCGAGGGGTTCGAGGCGACCAAGCGCGAGGGGCTGGCGAGCTTCGGCGACGACCGCGTCTTCATCGAGAAGTTCATCGAGAGCCCGCGGCATATCGAGATCCAGGTGCTGGGCGACCAGCACGGCAACATCGTCTATCTCAACGAGCGCGAATGTTCGGTGCAGCGCCGCCACCAGAAGGTGGTCGAGGAAGCGCCGTCGCCGTTCGTGACGCCGAAGATGCGCAAGGCGATGGGCGAGCAGGCGGTCGCGCTGGCGCGCGCGGTCGGCTATTTCAGCGCCGGCACGGTCGAACTGATCGTCAGCGGCGCTGATACGACCGGTGAGAGCTTCTACTTCCTGGAGATGAACACCCGGCTGCAGGTGGAGCATCCGGTGACCGAGGAGATCACGGGCCTCGACCTGGTCGAGCAGATGATCCGGGTGGCGGCGGGCGAGAAGCTGTCGTTCGGGCAGAAGGACGTGAAGATCAACGGCTGGTCGGTCGAGAACCGCGTCTATGCCGAGGATCCGTATCGCGGCTTCCTGCCGTCGATCGGGCGGCTGGTGCGCTATCGCCCGCCCGCGGCGTCACAGGATGCGGTGGCCAAGGTCCGCGTCGACGACGGCGTGCGCGAGGGCGGCGAGGTGTCGATGTTCTACGATCCCATGATCGCCAAGCTCGTCACCTGGGCACCGACGCGCGAGGCGGCGATCGACGCGCAGATTTCGGCGCTGGACGCGTTCGAGATCGAGGGGCCGGGGACGAACCTGGATTTCCTTAGCGCGCTGATGCAGCATCCGCGCTTCCGCTCGGGCAACATCACGACGGGGTTCATCGCGGAGGAATATCCGGACGGCTTCCACGGCGCCCCGGCCGACGATGCGCTGGTGGCGACGCTCGCCGGGGTGGCGGCGGTGGCGGCGCACGAGAAGGCGGCGCGCGCGCGATCGATCGACGGGCAGCTGGGGCACACGCTGGCGGCACCAACCGATTGGGTGGTGCGGGTCGGCAAGCGCGACCACCGTGTCGTGTTGTCGGACGGCGTCGTCACGGTCGACGGCACACCGCTGACGGAGGCAGTCGACTATGCCGCGCTCGACCGCACCGCGCGGGTCGGGGGCGTGACGGTGAAGGTGGTTCCGACGCGTGCCGGCTTCACGCTGACCGCACGCGGCGCGGCGCACAAGGTGCGCGTGCTGCCGGCCCGCGTGGCGGGCTATGCCGAGCACCTGCTGGAAAAGGTGCCGCCCGATCTGTCGAAGTTCCTGATCGCGCCGATGCCGGGACTGCTGGTGCGGCTGGACGTGGCGGAGGGCGACAAGGTCGAGGCCGGGCAGCCGCTGGCGGTGGTAGAGGCGATGAAGATGGAGAACATCCTGCGCGCCGAGAAGTCAGCGACGGTGAAGACGGTCAGTGCGAAGGCGGGCGAGAGCCTGGCGGTGGATCAGGTGATCCTGGAGCTGGAGTAGTTCCGACGCCTCCGACAGTCGACGTCACCCCGGGTCGACGAAGGCTCCGCGAAAACCATCTGCGTCATGCCGGACTCGTTCCGGCATCCACCGTGGCACAGATTCGCGGATTGTTGGTCTGGCGGGACGGTGGATCCCGGAACAAGTCCGGGATGACGCATCGACCTCGGCCCTTTCTCCGGTTGTCGCGGTGCCTCGGTCCGACCCGTGGGCAGCCGCCACGTCCTCGTGTCCCGGCACAAGCCGGAACCCGCCCGCCGACGATGGCTGCCCGTGACCCCGCTCCTCGCGACACATCGCGACAGTTTCGGCCTTTACGTGCCCGTCATCGCGCTTCATGCACGGCGGCATGCGGTCGCGTCTTCTCGTCTCCCTCCTGTCGCTCGGCGTCGCGGGGTGCAGCGTGGGACCGGACTATCGCCCGCAGACGCCGGCCGAGCTGGGTCTGCCCGCCGCCTTTTCCGTCCCCGGTGCGCCGACGCGCGAGGATCTGACGCGCTGGTGGAACCGCTTCGACGATCCGGTGCTGGGACAGCTGGTGGAGCAGGCGGCGGCGGCCAATCTGGACGTGGCGCAGGCGGTGGCGCGGTTGCGGCAGGCGCGCGAGGCGCTGGTGCAGAGCCGCGCCGACCTGCTTCCCAGCGTCAGCGGCAATGCAGGGTACAGCCGGTCGGAAACGCTGGCGGGCGGGGGGCAGACCATCACGCTGCCCGACGGCACGGTGCAGAACGTCGGCGGCGGCGGAGCCAACAATTTCTCGCTGGGGGCGAGCGCGCAATATCAGCTGGGGCTGTTCGGCGAGGTGCGCCGCACGATCGAGGCGACGCGCGCCGACTATCAGGCGTCCGGCTTCGACTATGCGACGACGCTGCTGTCGGTCGAGCAGGAGGTGGCGCGCAACTACGTCCTCGCGCGGCTGTATCAGGCGCAGCTGGCCAATGCGCGTGCCAGCCTGACGCTGCAGGACGACAATCTGGAGATCGCGGGATTCCGGGTGCAGGCGGGGCTCGTCTCCTCGCTGGATCAGGAGCAGGCGCGGGTGCAGCGCGCGCAGACCGCGGCGACGATCCCGACGCTGGAGCAGCAATATAACGCCGCGGTGTCGCGGCTGGGCGTGCTGACCGCGCAGGCGCCCGGCGCGCTCAAGCCGATGATGGCGCCGGTGCGCGCGATTCCGGTCGGGCTGCCGGCGCAAGGGGTCGGCATCCCCGCCGACGTGCTGCGCCAGCGGCCCGATGTGCGCGCCGCCGAGCGGCAGCTGGCCGGTGCCACGGCGCGGATCGGCGTGGCGGAGGCGGCGCTGTATCCCAACCTCGCGATCAGCGGGAACATCAACACGCGCGCGGGCACGATCGGCAGCCTGCTGGACACGGTCACCGGCGGCCTGTTCGCGGGCGTGACGCAGGCGATCTTCAACGGCGGGCGGTTGCGCAGCCAGGTGCGCGGGCAGCGCGCGGCGGCGGATGCGGCGCTGGCGGCGTACAAGGGGACGGTGCTGACCGCGCTGGAGGATGTCGAGAATGCGATCGTCGCGCTCGACACCGCGCAGCGGCGGCAGGCGACGCTGGCGACCGCCGCCGATGCCGCCGACGCCGCCGCGATCCTGTCGCGCAGCCTGTATCGCAGCGGGCTGACCGATTTCACGACGCTGAGCCAGCAGGAGGCCGCCGCGCTGTCGGCGCGCAACGGCGTGGCGCAGGCGCGCGCGGATGCCGCGACGGCGCTGGTCCAGCTGTTCGGCGCGCTGGGCGGCGGCTGGGACGCCGCGCGCGTGCCCGAGGCACCCCCCACCCCCTCCAGCGCCCCCGCAGGAACCCCCTGATGGCCGATACCGCACTCGACGATTTTCTGGGGGTGAAGCCGCAGCCGGCGTGGCGGCGCTGGGCCAAATGGGGGCTGGTGGCGGCGGGCGTCGTGCTGCTGCTGCTGGTGCTGTCGCGGTGCGTGCTGGGGGGCGGCGACGACGTGCGCTATGCCACCGCGGCGGCACAGCGTGGCAATCTGACCGTCACCGTGTCCGCCACCGGCAAGCTGGCGCCGACCAACCAGGTGACGGTGGGCACGCAGCTGTCTGGCCTGGTCACGCGCGTCGTGGTCGACGTCAACGACCGCGTCGTCGCGGGGCAGCCGCTGGCGCTGATCGACCCCGAGCAGATCGACGACCAGATCCGCGCCGGGCAGGCGACGCTGGCGGCCAACCAGGCGCAGGTGAACCAGGCGCGCGCGACGGTGGCGGAGACGCAGGCGCAGCTGGCGCGGTTGCAGGAGGTATATCGCCTGTCGAACGGTCGCGTGCCGTCGAAGACCGAATTGCAGACCGGGCAGGCGGATGCGCAGCGCGCGGTCGCTGCGCTGAAGGTGGCGGAGGCGAACGTCACCGCGGCGCGCGCGCAGCTGTCGCAGTCGCAGACGCAGCGCGCGCGCGCGATCATCCGCTCGCCGGTGAACGGCGTGGTGCTGGCGCGGCAGGTCGACCCCGGCCAGACGGTCGCGGCGTCGTTCAACACGCCGACGCTGTTCGTGATCGCGGAGGACCTGGCCCGCATGAAGCTGGAGGTCGCGATCGACGAGGCCGACGTGGGCGAGGTGCGCAACGGGCAGAAGGCGACCTTCACCGTCGATGCCTTTCCCGGGCGGACATTCCCGGCGACGATTACGCGCGTCGACCTGGGGTCGAACCTGACGGTCAGCAACGCGACCGCGTCCTCGTCCTCGACGGGGGCGAGCGCGACCAGCACGACCGGGCAGGTGGTGTCCTATGCCGCGGACCTGACCGTCTCCAACCCGACGCTTCAACTGCGGCCCGGCATGACCGCGACCGCCGACATCGTGACCGCGGACAAGCGCAACGTGCTGCTGGTGCCCAACGCGGCGTTCCGGTTCAAGCCGTCGAACGGCGCGGCGCAGGGCGGCGGCGGGATCACGGGATCGATCATCCCGCGCGGCCCGCGACGCGGCGGCGGCGGTGGAGAGCGCAGCGCGCAGGTAGGCCGTGGCGCGACGCAGACGCTGTACGTCGTCGGCGACGATGGTACTCCAAAGCCGGTGCAGGTCACCACCGGCGACACCAACGGATCGCAGACGGAGGTCGTGTCGGGCGGACTGACCGCGGGGATGCAGGTCATCACGGGCCAGCTGGCGAGCGACGGCAAGGGCGGCGGTGGCAGTTCCGGCGGTGGCCAGCGTCGGCGCGCCGGCAGCGGGGGCGGGGGCGGTGGCCAGTAGCGCCGACGCCCTCATCCGCCTGCGCGGCGTCACCAAGGTCTATGGCACCGGCGCGACGCAGTTCCACGCGCTGAAAGGGATCGACCTGGACATCGCGGGCGGCGATTTCGTCGCGGTGATGGGACCGTCGGGCTCCGGCAAGTCGACGACGATGAACATATTGGGGTGCCTGGACGTGCCCAGCGGGGGCACGTTCCTGTTCCGCGGGCATCATGTCGAGACGCTGGACCGCGACCAGCGCGCGTTGCTGCGGCGGCGCTACCTGGGCTTCGTGTTTCAGGGGTTCAACCTCTTGTCGCGCACCAGCGCGCTGGAGAATGTCGAGCTGCCGCTGCTGTATCGCGGCGACGAGAAGCGCGCCCGCCGCGAGCGCGCGATGGCCGCGCTGGAGAAGGTGGGGCTCGACAAATGGTGGGACCATACCCCGGCCGAACTCTCCGGCGGACAGCAGCAGCGCGTCGCGATCGCGCGCGCGATCGTGACCGAGCCGGACGTGCTGCTGGCGGACGAGCCGACCGGGAACCTCGATTCGGAGCGCTCGGTCGAGATCATGGAGCTGCTGACGGGGCTGAACCGCGACAGCGGCATCACCGTGCTGATGGTGACGCACGAGCCCGACATGGCGGCGTTCGCGCGGACGCTGGTGCATTTCAAGGATGGGCTGGTCGAGCGGATCGAGACGCACGCGCAGGGGGAGGCGGTGGCGTGAGAGGCAGCCACATCCGTATTCCGGCGAACGCCGGAACCCAGGGCCAAGCAGAATCGCGGCCGATTGCGTGCATGACCCTGGGCTCTTGCGTTCGCAGGAGCACGGCCTGCATTGGACAGCGGCGCTAACATGCTCG
The DNA here is from genome assembly GCA_913774925.1 of uncultured Sphingomonas sp. Taxonomy (GTDB): domain Bacteria; phylum Pseudomonadota; class Alphaproteobacteria; order Sphingomonadales; family Sphingomonadaceae; genus Sphingomonas. The sequence goes on from CAJYKB010000021.1 coordinate 5,738, forward strand.
GCACCACCTTCCTCCTCGCGTTGCGGTCGATCCGGCGCCACCTGCTGCGGTCGTTCCTGACCATCCTGGGAATCGTCATCGGGGTCGGCGCGGTCGTCACGATGGTGACGCTGGGCAAGGCGACGACGGCGCAGGTGCAGCAGAACATCTCGTCGCTGGGCACCAACATCCTCCAGATCCGCCCGGGACAGGGCTTCGGGCGCGGCGGCGGGGGACCGCGACCGCCCGACTTCACGCCGGAGGACGTGAGCGCGATCGCCGACCAGATCGCGGGCGTCACCGCGGTCGCGCCGCAGGCGCAGGCGAGCGCCACCGCGATCTACGAAGGGGCGAACTGGTCGACCACGATCAACGGCACCACCGCGGCCTATTTCCAGGTGCAGGCGTGGCCGCTCGTGGCCGGGCGGCTGTGGACCCCGGCGGAGGAACAGGCGGGCAAGGCGGTGTGCATCATCGGCAATACCGTGCGACAGAACCTGTTCCGCGGCGGCGATGCGGTGGGGAAGCGGTTCCGGCTGGGCAATGTCAGCTGCGACGTGATCGGGGTGGTGTCGACGCGCGGGCAGGCGGGGTTCGGCGGCGATCAGGACGATGTCGTCATCATGCCGATCAAGGCGGTGCAGCGCCGCTTCACCGGCAATCGCGATATCCGGCTGATGCTGGTCGGGGTCGATCAGGCCTATGCCACCGCGACGGTGCAGGCGGGGATCACCGACCTATTGCGCGAGCGCCGCCGGATCGAGAGCGGGCGCGAGGACAATTTCAACATCTTCGACACCAAGCAGATCAGCGACACGCTCTCGAGCACGACCGAACTGCTGACGCGCATCGTCACCGCGGTGGCGGCGATCAGCCTCGTCGTCGGCGGGATCGGCATCATGAACATCATGCTGGTATCGGTGACCGAGCGCACGCGCGAGATCGGCATTCGTCTGGCCATCGGCGCTGTCGCGAACGAGGTGCTGATGCAATTCCTGGTCGAGGCGGTGGTGCTGTCGATGCTGGGCGGGCTGATCGGGCTGGTGCTGGCGCAGGCCGCGATCGTGGGGCTGTCGTGGGCGGGGGGGCTGCCGTTCCTGTTCGACGCGCGGATCAACCTGATCGCCTTCGCGATCTCCGCGCTGATCGGGGTGGTGTTCGGCTATTTCCCCGCGCGGCGGGCGGCGGCGCTCAACCCGATCGACGCGTTGCGGCATGAATAGACGTGCTCCTGCGCACGCAGGAGCCCAAGGTTACGCGCCCCAACGATCGTTGCTCGGCTGGACCCTGGGTTCCGGCGTGCGCCGGAACGCGATTCACCTCCGGATCGCGTGCGAGTCGGTCCGGTTGAGCGGCTCCGGGGCGTGGACCAGCCGTTGCAGTTCCTTCAGATCCTCGCGTGTGTCGACGTCGATCAGTTCGGCGGCGTTGGTGACGACGTGGCGTCCGGCCTGGATCAGGTCGCGCGCGCCCTGGTCGCCGGCAATCGCCAGCACGTCGTCGAAACGGGCGCGTCCGAACAGCGCGGGCGGCTTGGGCGCGACGCCGTCGCTGGAGGCGACCACCGCATCCTCGCTGTCGGCGGCATCCATCAGCCGGTAGATGTGCGACGCGGTGACGCGCGGCATGTCCGCCAGCGCGATCAGCACCGCCTTCGCATCCAGCGCGCGCGCGCATTCGACGCCCATGCGCACCGACGAGGCCATGTCGCGCTCGGGATCCTCGTTGTGGAGCAGCCTGAAGCCGTGTTGTCCGTAGTCGAGCTTGCATCCGTCGACGACCGCGATCCGCTGCCTGAACGGAATATCCTCCAGCGCGACCGCGACGTGGAGCCCCAGCGGGCGCGACAGGAACGGCTGGTCGAGCTTGCTGCCGACATCGCCGAACCGCTCCGATCGCCCGGCGGCGAGGAGGACGAGGACGGTATCTTCAACGGCGATCATGGAACGCTCCCACCATGGCGGCGGCGATCGACAGTGCGATCTCGGCCGGGCCGATCGCGCCGATGTCGATCCCCACGGGGCCGTCGATGCGATCCAGCTGATCCGTATCAACGCCCGACTGCGCCAGCCGCTCCCGCCGGGCGGCGTGACTCTTGCGACTGCCCAGCGCGCCGACATAGGCGGTGTCGGCGGCGAGCGCGGCGATCAATGCGGGGTCGTCGATCTTCGTATCGTGGCTCAGCGTCACGACCGCGGTCGAGGGGCCGGGGTTCCATGCCGCGACCGCCTCGTCGGGCCAGCGATCGTCCAGCGTGACGCCGGGGAAGCGCTCTTCGGTCAGGAAGCGTCCGCGCGGGTCGATCACGACCGTCTCGATCCCCAGCGTCGCGGCGAGCGCGGCGAGCGACTGCGCGATCTGCACCGCGCCGACGATCAGCAACCGGCGCGGCGGATCGTAGCGGTTGGCGAACACCTCCCCGGTTTCCAGCGGGCGCAGGTCGGAACGGCCGGTGGCGAGATCGGTCGTGACGGTGAGGGCGCGGCCGGCGTCGCGCGCCTCGGCGATGCGGTCGAACAGCTCGGGGTCGAAGCCTTCGGCGGAGACGGGCTGGACCATGACGGAGATCTGTCCGCCGCACGGGAGGCCGACTTCCCAGGCGCTGTCGTCGGCGACGCCATAGGTCTTCACCGCGAACGACTCGCCCGCGATGACGCGCGCGGCGGTGTCGAGGATCTCGCCCTCGACGCAACCGCCCGATACGGAGCCTTCGAAGCGCCCGTCCTCTTGCACCAGCATGTGGCTGCCGCGCGGTCGCGGGGCGCTGCCCCAGGTCGAGACGACGGTGGCGAGCGCCATGCGCGCGCCCTTCCAGTCGCGGGCGGCGGAGAGAACGGAATCGTTGTCGGCCATGGTCGTCGTCTTTCAAGCACCCTCACCCTTCCGGCGCTGCGCGCCTCCCTCCCTCTCCCGCCGGGAGAGGGAAGGGGCCCGCCCGGCGCAGCCGGGTGGGAAGGATGAGGGCAAAGGGGGGCTAAATCGCCGGCAGTCCCGCCAGCAGCGTGTCGAGCGTCACCGGCACCTCGCGGGTGCGGATGCCGGTGGCGTTGTAGATCGCGTTGACCACCGCCGCGCCGGCACCCGAGATGCCGAGCTCGCCGACACCCTTCGCGCCCGCCGGGTTGGCGGCATCGTCGATCTCCTCGACGAAATGGCATTCGATCCGCGGCACGTCGGCGTTCACCGCGACGTGATATTCGCCGAAGTCGGGGTTCACGAACCGCCCGCTGCGCGTGTCGACCACCGCGGCCTCACCCAGCGCGTAGCTGATGCCCCATACCATGCCGCCGACGATCTGGTTCGCGGCGGTGGCGCGGTTCAGCACGCGGCCGACGTCGAACACCCCCAGCATCCGGCGCACCCGCACCTCCCCGGTGATCGCGTTGACCGCCACCTCACAGAATTGCGCGCCGTGACTCGCCTGGCTGGTCTTCTTCGCCTGTGCGCCGGGCTTGCTCTTGCCCTCGCCGACGATCGGCTGGCCACGTACCAGCTCGGCCAGCGGCACCTGTCGTCCCTCCGCGGTGACGCAGCCATCGGCGAGCGACAGATCCTCCGGCGCGGCGTTCATCCGGCGCGCGAGTTCGGCGACCACATCCTCGCATGCCAGCGCCGCGGCGGAGGCCGCGCTGCCCGCGCCGAACGACCCGCCCGAGCCGGCGCTCTTGGGGTAGTTGGTGTCGCCGATCCGCACGTCCACCTCGCCCGGGGACAGGCCCAGGATCTCGGCGACGGTCTGCGCCAGGATGGTGTAGGTGCCGGTGCCGATGTCGGTCATGTCGCACTCGACCGCGGCGCGCCCGTCCGCCTCCAGCCGCACGGTGGCGGACGCCTCGACGGTGAAATTGCCGCGCAGGCTGGCGGCCATGCCGATGCCGATCAGCCAGTCGCCCTCGCGCAGGCTGCCGGGCGCCGGCACCTGCGCCGGCCAGCCGAAGCGGCGCGCGCCCTCGTCATAGCATTCCAGCATCTTGCGGGTGGAGAAGGGCTTGCCGCTGGTGGGATCGCGCTCCGGCTCGTTGCGGCGGCGCAATTCGATCGGATCGAGGTCGAGGCGCTCGGCCAGTTCGTCCATCGCGCATTCGACCGCGAAGGTGCCGATCGCCTCGCCGGGTGCGCGCACCGCGCCGGTCGGCGGCAGGTCGAGGCGGACGAGATCGGTGCGGAAGCGCCGCGCTTTGCCGGCGTAGAGCGGGATCGAACCGAACGGGATCGGCTCCAGGAAGGCGCTGTCGTCGTTCTGTGCCGCGACGCCCTCGTGCGCGAAGGCGGCGATATGGCCGTCCTTGTCGCAGGCGATGCGGACACGCTGCGTCGTCGCGCTGCGGTGGTGGACCAGATAGGCGGTATCGCGGCGGGGGAGCGCGACCTTGACCGGGCGGCGCAGCTTCTCTGCGGCGATCGCGGCCATGACGACCTCGGGCCCGACCCCCGTCTTGCCGCCAAAGCCGCCGCCGACATAGGGGGCGAGGACGCGAACGCGCTCGGGGGGCAGCCCCATCGCCTTGGCGATCGTTCCCCGCGCGCCGCCGATCACCTGGTTGCTGGAACGGACGGTCAGCACGTCGCCGTCCCACCAGATGGTGGAGGCATGCGGTTCCAGCGCGGCGGGGAAGTGGACGGGGGTTTCGTAGGTGGCGTCGAACGTGACCTCCGCCTCGGCGAGCGCGGCATCCACGTCGCCGATGTCGATCGCGGGGAGGAAGCCGAGCTTGTGGTCGCGCTGTACCGGCTCCGCGGCCATGTCGAAGCGGCCGTCGCCTGCCTCCGTCGTGACGCGGACCAGCGTGGCGGCTTCGCGCGCGGCGGCCTGCGTCTCGGCGACGACGATCGCGACCGGCTGGCCGTGGTGGAAGATTCGGTCGGTGCCCTGCGACGGCATCGCGCGCGAATTGCCCTCGCCCACGGGCAGGCGCGGGTCGTCGTGGATCACCGCGACGATGCCGGGCAGCGCCTTGGCGGCCGTATCGTCGATTACGGTCACGCACCCGCTCGCCACGGGCGCGCCGACGATCGCGGCGTAGAGCGTGCCCTCGGGCGCATGTTCATAGGCGTAGGTGGCGGCGCCGGTGACCTTCAACGGCCCCTCGACGCGCGCGATCGGCGCGCCCAGCACGCCCTGCGTCGCGCGGGCGAGCGCGCCGGGCCGCTCCGCGGTGTCGATCGCCTGTTCGGTCATCTACCCCTCCCATCCATACGCCTACCGCTGTTCGCCCTGAGGAGAGGCTTCGACAAGCTCAATGCTTCCTCAGCGCGAACGGGGAGGGTGAAATGTCCTCAGCAACATAAGGCGCCGGATCAGTCCGGCAATCCTTCCAGCAGCTTGTCGCAGGTGATCGGGAAGTCGCGCACCCGCACACCGGTGGCGTTGTAGATCGCGTTGGCGATCGCCGCACCCGCGCCGGAGATGCCCAGCTCGCCGATCCCCTTGGCGTGGATCGGGTTGGCGTGGATGTCGCGTTCTTTCAGGAAATGGACGTCGAGTTGCGGCACGTCGGCGTTCACCGGCACGTGATATTCGGCGAGGTCGCGGTTCACCACCTTGCCGTTGCGCGGGTCGTGGACCAGTTCCTCGCTCAGCGCGGCCCCGATGCCGAAGGTCATCCCGCCCAGGCATTGCGAGCGCGCGGTCTTCGCGTTCAGGATGCGGCCCGCGGCGAACACGCCCAGCATCCGCTCGACGCGGATCTCGCCGGTGACGGCATTGACCTTCACCTCCGCGAAATGCGCGCCGTAGCTCGCCTGGTTGAACAGCTTCTCCTGCTTGCCCGGCGCGATCTCGCCGGTGACGGTGATGCCCTCGCCGACCAGTTCGGTGACGTCGACCGCGCGGTTCGCCGCGATGGCGCGGCCGTCCTTGAGCGTCAGTTCGCCGGGTTCGACGTCCATCGCCTTGGCCAGCCTCTCGCGGATGCCCTCGCACGCGAGGTAGACCGAAGAGCCGGACGACCCCGCACCCCATGATCCGCCCGATCCCGCCGCCGGAGGGGCGGCGCCGTCGCCCAGATGGACGATGACGCGGTCGAGCGGCAGTCCCAGCGTCTCCGCCGCGATCTGCGCCAGGATGGTGTAGGTGCCCGTGCCGATGTCGGTCATGTCGGTCGACACGATCGCGCGGCCGTCGGCGGTGAGTTCGACGCTGGCGGAGGACTTCTGGAGCATGTTCGAGCGCACCGCGGCGGCCATGCCGATGCCGTGCCACCATTCGCCGCGGCGGTCGGAGGCCGGCTGCGCCTTGCGGTCGGACCATGCAAACAGCTCCGCGCCCTTGTCCATGCACGCGACCAGCGAGCGCGAGGAGAAGGGAACCTGCTTTTCCGGATCCTGCGTCGGCTCGTTGCGGCGGCGCAGCTCTACGGGATCGATGCCCAGTCTCTCGGCGAGTTCGTCCATCGCCGACTCGAGCGCCAGCATCCCCACCGCCTCGCCCGGCGCGCGCATCGAGCCCGACAGCAGCCAGTTGAGGCGGACGATCTTGTGATCGATCAGCCGGTTCTCGCCCGCATAGGCGAAGTGCGTGCCCATGCCCGCGGGCTCGAAGAAATCCTCGCCCGGCAGGTTGCTGGTCAGCGTCTCGTGCGCGATCGCGGTCAGCTTGCCGTCGGCATCCGCGCCCAGCCGGATGCGCTGCTCGGTATTGGAGCGGCGCACGGTGGCGTCGAATACCTGCTGGCGCGCCATCGCGACCTTCACGGGACGGTCGAGCTTCTTCGCGGCAACGGCGGCGGCGACGCTCTCGGGCGCGATGCCGAGTTTGGAGCCGAACCCGCCGCCGACGTAGCGCGAGATGATCCGCACCTTGTCCTGTCCCACGCCCAGCGCCTTAGCGAGTTGGATTTGGTCGGAAGCGACCATCTGGTAGGCGCCGTGGAGGAGGAGCGTGCCGTCCTCCTTCCACTCCGCGATCGAGGCGTGCGGCTCCATCGCGGCGGAGGTCTGGCTCGGCGTCGTGTAGGTCGCATCGATCGTGAAGGCGGCATCTGCCATCGCGGCGTCAACATCGCCCTGTTCGGTGCGGGGCGGTATCTGGTCGGGGGGCGGGGTTTCCGCCTCGGTGCGGTGCGCCTCGAACACGAACGCGCCCTTCGCCGGCTCGTGCGTGACGACGACCAGTTGCGCCGCCTCGCGTGCGGCCTCGAACGTCTCGGCGACGACGATCGCGACGATCTCGCCGAAATAGTCGATCTTCTCGACGCCTTGCGTCGGCGCCTTCGTCTCGCCGCCCTGCTGCGGGTTGCGGATGAAGGTGGCATGGTCGGTGACGACGTCGATCACGCCGGGCACCGAGCGGGCGGCGTCGGTGACGATCCCGGTGATCTTCCCCGAGCCGAAGGTGGCGCGGACCAACACGCCATAAGCGAGCTTCTCGGCCGGATATTCGGCGGCATAGGTGGCGCGGCCGGACACCTTGAGCGGGCCCTCGACACGGTCGATCGGGCGACCGATGACGCCCTGTGCATCGCGGTCGAGCAGGCTGTCGGGATGCGGCGCATCCATCGTCAGGCTGCGCGTGTCGTCGCGGCCTAGCAGCTTCGAGATGAGGTTCATCGCGTCAGCTCCCGCAGCGTGGCGATCAGGGTGCGGCGCACCAGCGGGATCTTGAAATCGTTCGAGCCGAAGCCGCGCGCGTCCTTCACCAGCGCATCCGCGGCGGCGGTGAAGACCTCGTCGGAGGGTTCCCTGCCGACCAGCGCCGCCTCCACCGCAGCGTCGCGCCACGGCATATGCGCCAGCCCGCCAAAGGCGAGCGCGGCCGATGCGATACGACCGTCCTTCACCTCCACCACGCCGGCGATCGAGACGAGCGCGAAGGCGTAGGAGGCACGGTCGCGCACCTTGCGATAGACCTGCCGGCCCGCGGGCGGGGCGGGTAGCTCGACATGGGTGATGAGCTCGCCGGGCTGGAGCACGTTCTCGATCTGCGGCGTCTCGCCGGGCAGGCGATAGAAATCGGCGATGGGAATACGCCGTTTGTCGCCGTCGGGCGCCTGCGTGACGATTACCGCGTCGAGCGCGCGCATCGCCACCGGCATGTCGCCGGGGTGGGTGGCGATGCACTGGTCGCTGGTGCCCAGGATCGCGTGGATGCGGTTGAACCCGCCGATCGCCTCGCACCCCGACCCGGGCTCGCGCTTGTTGCAGCCGGCGGCGGTGTCGTAGAAATAATAGCAGCGGGTGCGCTGGAGCAGATTGCCCCCGGTCGTCGCCTTGTTGCGCAGCTGGCCCGAGGCGCCCGCGAGCAGCGCGCGGCTCAGCACCTCGTACTTCGCGATGACGCGCGGGTCGGCGGCGAGGTCGCTGTTCGGCACCAGCGCGCCGATGGTGAGCCCGCCGTCCTCGCGCTCCTCAATCCGGTCGAGGTCGAGGCGGCTGATGTCGACCAGCTTCTCCGGTGTCTCCACCTGCAGCTTCATCAGGTCGAGCAGGTTGGTGCCGCCGGCGATGAACCGGCCGCCCGCGCGGACGGCCTCGTCCACGCTGGTGGCGCGGGCATAGTCGAAGGTCTTCATGCGTCGACCTTTCCGTTCGCCACTTCCCGGATCGCATCGACGATATTGGGATAGGCGGCGCAGCGGCAGATGTTGCCGCTCATCCGCTCGCTGATCTCCGCATCGTCGAGCGACACGTGGGTCAGGTCCGCGCTGGCGTGGCTGGGCCAACCCTTCGCCACCTCGTCCAGCATGCCGACCGCGGAGCAGATCTGCCCCGGCGTGCAATAGCCGCACTGGTATCCGTCGTGGCGGACGAACGCATCCTGCATCGGGTGCAGGTCGCCGACCTCGCCCAACCCCTCGATCGTCACGATCTCGTCATCCTGATGCATCACGGCGAGCGTGAGGCACGCGTTGATGCGTCGGCCGTTCACCAGCATGGTGCACGCCCCGCACTGGCCGTGGTCGCAGCCCTTCTTGCTGCCGGTCAGCCCCAGATGTTCGCGGGCCAGATCGAGCAGCGAGGTACGGATGTCGACCTCCGCCTCATAGGATTTTCCGTTGATGGTGAAGTGCATGGACCAGCCTTTCGGTATTGCGGGTGAAACTCCGTCGCGCGGGTTCAGGTCCGTGCGAACCATTCTCATTGCCCTCGGCGCAGGCCTGCTGGCGTCGGCCTGCGCGACCGGGCAGAAGGTAGCGATGGCACCGACACCCTCTCCCCTCGTCATCGCGCATCGCGGCGCCAGCGGCGAACGCCCCGAGCACAGCATCGCCAGCTATACGCTGGCGATCAAGCAGGGCGCGGACGTGATCGAGCCCGATCTGGTGCCGACGAAGGACGACGTGCTGGTCGCGCGGCACGAGAACGAGATTTCGGAGACGACCGACGTCGCGCAGCACCCGGAGTTCGCCGCGCGGCGCACGACGAAGACGATCGACGGCCAGACGCTGATCGGCTGGTTCACCGAGGATTTCACGCTCGCCGAGCTGAAGACGCTGCGCGTGAAGGAACGCCTGCCGCAGCTGCGCCCGGGCAACACCGCCTATGACGGGCAGGAGACGATCCCGACCTTCGCCGAGGTGATCGCGCTGGCGAAGGCGAACGGCGTCGGCATCTATCCCGAGACGAAGCACCCGACCTATTTCGCGTCGATCGGCCATCCGACCGACGCGCTGGTGGTGAAGGCGCTGCGCGAGGCGGGGTGGGACAGTGCGGACGCGCCGGTGTTCCTGCAATCGTTCGAGGTCGACAACCTCAAGCGGCTGGCGGGGATGACCAGGGTGCGGCTGATCCAGCTGATGGACGGGCAGGGCGCGCCCGCGGACGGCGCCGCGCCCAGCTATGCCGCAATGGCCACGCCCGAAGGACTGAGGGAAGTGGCGCGCTACGCCTATGGCATCGGGCCGAACAAGGCGATGCTGTGGGACGGCAGCACGCTCAGCGCGCTGGTCGCGAACGCGCATGCCGCAGGGCTGAAGGTGCATCCCTGGACCTATCGTGCGGAGAATTACTTCCTGCCCGAGCGCTTCCGCCGCGGCACCAATCCGCGCGCGCAGGGTGACGTGGTGGCGGAGATTCGCGCCGCGCTGGCGCAGGGGATCGACGGGTTCTTTACCGATTTTCCTGCTATGGGGGTGGCCGCCACGGGGCGGGGAGTGAAGTGACATGCGTATCATGGGGGTGCTGGCGGGGGCCGGCATGATGCTGGCCACCGGCGGGTGCGTCAGCACGGTGGCGAACGTCGTCACCGCGCCGGTGAAGCTGGCGGGCAAGGCGGTCGGCGGGACGGTCGACATGCTGACCACCAGCGAGAAGGAAAAGGACGAGAAGTACGTCCGCCGGATGCGCAAGGAGGACGAGCGCGAACAGAAGCGCCTGCGGGAATGCCGCAAGCATCCGGAGCGGTGCGAGGTCTGAGATTTACGATCCACCCCGACGACCGCGAAACCTCGGCGAAAAGTCCCATTCGTCATGCCGGGCTCGTCCCGGCATCCACCGATCCGCATGCCTGCGCTCCGTTAAGTTTGCCGCGCGGTGGACCCCGGCACAGGGCCGGGGTGACGATGCGTGTTTGGCTCGGGTAGCGACGTTCGCAGGGGTTTCGCGAAGGCCGGTAGCCGGTCGGGCGTCGCGGCTGAACGTCAGCCGATCACCCGCTCCTGCAGCCACAGGATCGAGGGATAGGCGCACAGCCAGATCCAGAAGAAGCGGTTGAGCCCGAACAGGCACGCATTGGCGAGGTGGAACAGCGCCGCGAGCGCCAGCGCGACGACCAGCGCGGGGCGCGACAGGATCGCGAGCGGGAAGGCGAGTTCGAATAGCATCACCGCCCAGCCCGCGGCCCATAGCAACCGGGGTCGTTCGGCGAGGCGGCGGATGTTCTCGCCCGCCGGGTAGGCGGAGAACAGGAAGACGTCGCGCAGCGCGCGGCCGTCACGCCACGCCGGGTTCGCGATCTTGACCGCGCCCGCGACTCCGTAGCTGAGCAGCAATTGCATCGCGAGATAGGCGAACGCCGCCTCGCGCCAGCGCGCCTCCGGCAGCAGCGTGGCGGCGGTCAGGCACAGCAGGATCAGCAGGCTCATCCGGTCCGCGCCGCCGTTATAGGGGCCGTTGAAGAAGGGCAGGATGAACAGATGGTTGGCGATCAGCGCCAGCAGCAGCACCGGCGGCGGTGCCCCGAGCGCGGTGGCGACGAGCAGCAGCAGCGACAGGAGCAGGCGCGGCACGAACAGCGCGCGTTCCGCCCCGCGTGCGGCGGGGCGAAGGTGCTCGGCGCTCTGCTGGACGAACGCGGCCGCCATCATCGCAGCGGTCAGCCGGATCGCGAGGTCGAGCGTCATCGCGCGGTCAGGTCGGCAATGCGGACGGCGTCGCTTTCATGCACGACGCGCTCGCTATCGCGCGTGACGAGGCGGATGCGGATACGCAGCCAGCCGGCGGGGTCGGCATCGAGGTCGTGCGCGATCCGCAGCATCAGCTCGCGCTCGCTGTGCATGACCGTGTACGGGTCGTCGCTGGTCAGCAGCCGCTCGGCGAGGCTGACGCGGTAGAGGCCATCGTTCCACGCCGGGTTCCAGAACAGCCGGTGCACCATCCGCGCGGGCGACAGGTGTCCGATGCGGGGATCGTGGGAGTGCCAGTCGGTGACGGGCGCATCGCGCGTCGCCACCGCCGCATGGTCGATCCGCGGGCTGTCGCCGACCGCATCGAAGAACCGCCACGACGGCACGATCGCGGGAAGTATCAGGCGCAGGCCGGCGAGCGGGTTGGGCAGCATGCCCTGCTGTCTGATCGATCGGATGCGGCGTGGCAAATCCGCGCGGCCGCCGCCCGCACGACGGGGTTCGGCGTCAGGCCTGCGCGGCGCCGAAGTCCGAACGCTGGCGGCGCGGTTGCCCCTCGCCCCGGCGGTTCAGCGCCTGGCTGATGCGGTCGAGCAGCTCGGTGCGGCGGTACGGCTTGCTCAGCACGTCGGTGGTGCGCGCGCGCGGGCCGTTGATGACCAGCTCCTCGTTGTAGCCGGTCGTCATCAGCACCGACACCGCGGGGTCGCGGTCGGTCACCGCGTCCGCCAGCATCAGCCCGTTCATTCCGCCCGGCATCACCAGGTCGGTGAAGAGCAGGTCGATACGATCGTTCGCGTGCGTCGCCTCGAAGAAGCGCAGCCCCTCGTCGCCGCTGATCGCGGTGGAGACGCGGTAGCCCGCGCTCTCCAGGATCTCGCGCGCGATCGCCAGCACCTCGTCGTTATCCTCGACCACCAGGACGTGCGGCTGCCCGCCGTCCTCGGGCATCGCCTGCGCGGGGATGTGGTGGCGCGCCGCATCACCCCTCTTCTCGACCGGCATGACCGGGAACAGCATGCGGATGCGCGTGCCCTGGCCCGGCTCGCTGTCGATCTCGAGCCGGCCGCCCGACTGGCGCACGAAACCGCTGGCCATCGCGAGGCCGAGGCCGGTGCCCTTGCCGACGCCCTTGGTGGTGAAGAACGGCTCCGACGCGCGCTCCAGCACGTCGGGGCTCATGCCGTGGCCCTCGTCCTCGATCTGGAGCGCGACATAGTCGCCGGGTTCCAGGTCGACGGTGTCGTCCGTTTCCAGCCGGCACGGCAGCGTGGAGATGGTGACGAGCCCGCCGTCGGGCATCGCGTCGCGCGCGTTGTTGACGATGTTGAGCAGCGCCATTTCGAGCTGGTCGGGATCCACCACGACATGCGGCAGCCGGCGGCGCAGGCTGAGGTGGATGTCGACCTGCTTGTTGACCGAGCTTTCGATCAGGTCGGAGAATTCGCTGACCAGCTGCGACAGGTCGAGCGGGCGCGGCTCCAGCCGGGTCTTGCGCGCGAAGGCGAGCAGCTGGCGGGTCAGCTTCGCCCCGCGCTCCGCCGCGGATTGCGCGGCGGCGACATAGCGCTTCACCCGCTCGGGATCGGTGGTGGCGGCGACCAGCTCCAGATTGCCGTTCACGACCTGGAGGAGATTGTTGAAATCGTGCGCGAGGCCGGCGGTCAGCTGGCCGATCGACTCCATCTTCTGCGCCTGGCGGTAGCTCTGCTCGGTATTGCGGCGGCGCGTGACGTCGAGCTGGCTGGCGAAGAAATAGCGCAGCGCGCCTTCCTTGTCATAGACCGGGCCGATGAACACCGCGTTCCAGAACGGCGAGCCGTCGCGGCGGTAGTTGAGCAGTTCCAGCGCGATCGCGGAGCGGTTCTCCACCGCCTCGCGCAGTTCGGCGACCGCGGTGCGATCGGTCTGCGCGCCCTGGAGGAAGCGGCAGTTGCGCCCCAGCACCTCGTCTTCCTCATACCCGGTCAGGTCGAAGAACGCCTTGTTGGCGAAGACGATGGGATTGTCGTCCAGATTGGGATCGGTCAGGATCATCGGCATCCGCGTCATCTCGATCGCGGCGAAGAACACGCCGCCGCGGTCGTTCAGATCGGCATCGGTGATCGTGCTTTCGCGCCAATGATGCAGCCCGGGGCGCTCGATCGGCTCGCTGGCGCCGACGTCCATCGCGCCGCCCGCGGGACGTCCCGCGGCCAGGCCCGTCGGGTCCACGTCGCTGTGCGAGTCCGGGCCGCCGGCGGCAGAGTCGTCGATCATGGCGCGCAGCGTTGGCAACGCTTTAGCGACAACGCAAGCCCGCGTTGCATGCGCCGCCGCGCATAACGCGAACTAAGTCGCTTGCCCGAGCGGCGGCGATGGGCGCAGCTTCCGTTCCCGGAGCTTCGTCGACAGGCGGATTCCAGCGCCTGCGACACTCCGCACGATGGAGGGATGTTACATGGCCTATGCCGATCAGGTTCCCGGTGCGCGGCGGTTCACCACGATCGCGGGCGTCGCGCTGATCCACGGTATCATCGGTTATGCGTTCGTCACGGGAATGGTGGTCGACGTGGTGCGCGGGGTCACGCGCACGCTGGAGACGACCAATGTGCCGCTGCCGGTCGAGCCGCCGCCGCAGCCGCCCAAGGAGCTGCCCAAGCTCGAGCAGCAACAGCAGGCGGTGACGACGACCGCCACGCCGGTCGTGGACGTGCCGCGACCGGTCCAACCCACCTACTTCGAGCTGCCCGAGCTGGTGCCGTTCGACCCGTTGCCGAGCGCGACCGGTACGCCGCAACCGCAACCCCAGCCATCCGTGACCCCCGTCAGCAAGGCGATGGGGGTGCGGACCCGCGGCGTGCGGAGCGACTGGATCACCAACGACGATTACCCGCCCGCCGCGATCCGCGCCGAGGAGCAGGGGACGGTCGCGATCGCCGTCGCGGTCGATGCCGATGGCCGCGTGTCGTCGTGCACGGTGACGCAGTCGAGCGGATCGGCCGCGCTCGATCAGGCGACATGCCGGCTCTATGCCAAGCGCGCGCGGTTCGACGCGGCGCGCGACGACGGCGGCGCCCGCGTCGCGTCGACGTACCGCGACCGCGTGCGATGGCAGCTGCCGCGGTGAGGTGAGGGCTGGCGTACCAACTGTCGTCATTCCGCCGCCGCGACACCTCCGCGGAGGTTCCCCTTCGTCATGCCGGGCTTGTCCCGGCATGCACCAATCCGCAGACCCTCGACCTATCGACGTTGCGGCGCGGTGGAGCCCGGCACTAGGCCGGGGTGACGAAACGCTTGCGGCGTCGGCGACGACGTTAACAGACGTATCGCCGTCGTGGGATGACGATCAGGAAGCCATCCCCCTACGCGCCCGGTCGGGCGCGGCGCATCATCCCCTGCGCGCTGGCCATATGGTGCGCGTGGCAGATCGCGACCGCGAGCGCGTCGGCGGCGTCGGGACCGGCCAGCTTCGCGCCCGGCAGCAGCACTGCCATCATCGCCTGGATCTGCCGCTTCTCGGCGCCGCCGGTGCCGACCACCGCCTTCTTGACGGTGGAGGGGTGATATTCCCCGATCGCGAGCCCCGACCCGCCCGCCGCCAGCAGCACGACGCCGCGCGCCTGCCCCAGCTTCAGCGTCGATTGCGCATTGGTATTGCCCAGCACCTCCTCGACCGCGGCGCTGTCGGGGCGCTCGGTGCGGATGACGTCGATCAGCGCGGCGTACAGGTTCGCCAGCCGGCGCGGCAGCGGGGCGGACGGATCGGTGCGGATCTGCCCGTTGCCGACGTGGCTGAGGCGATTGCCCTCCGCGCGGATGACGCCCCAGCCGGTGGTGCCGAGGCCGGGGTCGAGGCCGAGGATCAGCATGGGCGAGGGCTCTATATCAAAGCCCTTCCCCTTCAGGGGAGGGGTTGGGGTGGGGGACGGACCAGCGATCGGGTTGGGAATCGAGCGTCGCCACGATCGCGAGCGGGACGCCTTCCATGTTTTCGCGAATGTCGGTGTTGGTGAAGCGGAGGGTGCGGAAGCCTTGGCAAGTGATCGCCCGATCGCGGGCCGCATCTCTCGCCGGATCGTGCGTGTCGCCATCGACTTCCACAACCAGCCCCTTTGCAGGGCAGAAGAAATCGCAGATGTACGGGGCGATCACGTGCTGGCGACGGAACTTGAAGCCAAGCTGCGATGCGGAAAGCCTACGCCACAATCGCTTCTCCCATTCGCCTGGGTTGCGGCGCATTTCTGCGGCGCGCGACTGTAGGTCCTCGCCGCTCGTCACTGCCCCACCCCAACCCCTCCCCTGAAGGGGAGGGGCTTTCCTAGAAAGGGGGGGACTTTCATTCGATGGCTCACCCCAGCTTCGCCATCACCTCGTCGGACACTTCGTAATTGCCCCAGACGGTCTGGACGTCGTCGTCGTCGTCCAGCGCATCGATCAGCTTGAACAGCGTCGCGGCGTCGCCCTCGGCCACGTCGACCATCGTCTGCGGGCGCCAGGCGAGCTTCGCGCCCTCGGCCTCGCCCAGTACCGGCTCCAGCGCCTTGGCGACTTCGTGGAGCGAGCCCTGCTCGGTCCAGATCTCATGGCCTTCCTCGGACGAGGTGACGTCCTCCGCACCCGCCTCCAGCGCGGCCTCGAACACCTTCTCCGCGTCGCCCGCGCTCGCGGGATAGGTGATGAGCCCGACGCGGTCGAAGCCGTGGCTGACCGAGCCGGACGCGCCCAGGTTGCCGCCGTTCTTGCTGACCGCGGTGCGCACGTTCGTCGCGGTGCGGTTGCGGTTGTCGGTCAGCGCCTCGATGATGAGGCTGACGCCGCCGGGGCCGAACCCCTCGTAGCGGATCTCCTCGTAATTCTCCGTATCGCCCTTCGACGCCTTGTCGATCGCGCGCTGGATATTGTCCTTGGGCATCGACTGCGCCTTGGCGGCGTTCACCGCGGCGCGCAGGCGCGGGTTCATGTCGGGGTCGGGCAGACCCATCTTCGCCGCGACGGTGATTTCGCGGCTGAGCTTGGAGAACATGCCGGAGCGCTTCTTGTCCTGAGCGCCCTTGCGGTGCATGATGTTCTTGAACTTGGAATGGCCTGCCATGGTCGCCTCTGACGGATAATCCCGTGCCTTTAGGACGCGGACCCCGTGTTCGCCAAGCGATCGATTTTCGCCTCCAGTGCCGCCAGCCGATCGGCCACCAGCGCGTCCAGCTTCTCGTGCAGGCGCAGGATCTCCAGCTCGGCACGCAGGTTCGTCTCGTAATCCAGGCTGGCGGC
The DNA here is from genome assembly GCA_913774925.1 of uncultured Sphingomonas sp. Classification (GTDB taxonomy): domain Bacteria; phylum Pseudomonadota; class Alphaproteobacteria; order Sphingomonadales; family Sphingomonadaceae; genus Sphingomonas. The sequence continues at coordinate 22,249 of CAJYKB010000021.1, forward strand.
GAGTCGGTCCTTCGCCGCTTGGCGGTTCTGGCTCATCATGATGACCGGCGCCTGGATCGCGGCCAGCGTCGACAGCATGAGATTGAGGAAGATGTAGGGATAGGGGTCGAATTGCCACCCGAAGCGCGCCAGCACGTCGGTGTTGAGCAGCATCCAGCCCAGCAGCACCACCGTGAAGGTGATGATGAACCCCCATGAGCCGCCGATCGCGGCGACCTTGTCCGCCAGCCGGTCGCCGACGCTGGCGCGCAGGTCCGCCTCGTCCGCGGCGTCGCGCGCGACCAGCGTGCCCGCGTCCATACTGTCGAGGACGCGGCGTTCCTCCGCATCCAGCGCGTGCGGCGCCTTGCGCAGCAGGCGAAGGGCGAGGTCGGCGATCGGCGGGCGATGGGCCATGACGGTTCCGTTCCGAAAGATGCGGTCGCGCCCTAGCCCCGCGCCCGTCGCGCGCCAACCCTTCCCGCCGCAAACCGCTTGCCCCGACGTGCGATGATGGGCCACACGCGCAGCGATCATGACCGTTAGCGTGGACATGGGCACCGACACGTCGGGCGCGCCCGTGACGATGGACCTCGAAGAACTGCTCGCCACCCGGCTGCTCGTCCAGGGCAATTCCGGGTCGGGGAAGTCGCACCTGCTGCGCCGGCTGCTGGAACGCTCCGCCGGACAGGTGCAGCAGGTGGTGATCGATCCCGAGGGCGACTTCGTCACGCTGTCGGAGCGCTACGGCCATGTCGTGATCGAGGGCGCGGATTATGCCGAGCGCGAGGTGGCGCGAATCGCCGCGCGCCTGCGCGAGCATCGCGCCAGCGTGGTGCTGAGCCTGGAGGGGCTGGAGGCGGAGGGGCAGATGCGCTGCGCCGCCGGATTCCTGAACGCGCTGTTCGATGCGCCGCGCGAACATTGGTATCCCGCGCTGGTGGTGGTGGACGAGGCGCAGCTGTTCGCGCCCACCACCGGGGGCGAGGTGGCGGAGGAGGTGCGGCGCGCATCGCTGTCGGCGATGACCAACCTGATGTGCCGCGGGCGCAAGCGCGGCCTCGCGGGGGTGATCGCGACGCAGCGGCTGGCGAAGCTCGCCAAGAACGTCGCGGCGGAGGCGTCGAACTTCCTGATGGGGCGGACCTTCCTCGACATCGACATGGCACGCGCCGCCGACCTGCTGGGGATGGAGCGGCGGCAGGCGGAGACGATCCGGGATCTGGCGCGCGGCACCTTCCTGGCGCTGGGGCCGGCGGTGTCGCGGCGCCCGCTGACGGTGCGCATCGGCGCGGTGGAGACGCAGGCGCGCAGCGGCAGCCCCAAGCTGGTGCCGCTGCCGCAGGCGGGCGCGGTCGACATGGCGGCGCTGCTGGACGTGACCCCCGACGCCGCCCCGACGCTGCCGATGACGTTCGACCCGCGCCCGCGCCGCGTCCCCGAGCAGGAACTGCTGGCGGAGATCGCAACGCCGCCCGCGCCGTCCACCCCCGCGCCGACGCTGCCCGATCGCTCCGAGGAGGAGGTCGAGGCGGTCTATGCCGAGGTGCTGCGCGCGATCGTCGAGGATCAGGAGAGCGCCGGGCGCCCCGCCGCGGTGCTGTTTCAGGATTTTCAGGTCCGCTGCCGCATGGCCGGCGTCGCGCGGCCCGCGCTGGACCTGCCCGCGTTCAGCCGCCGGCTGTCGAGCGCGCGTGCGGGCATCTTCACCCCCAATGCGCCCGAATGGGCCGAGGTGCTGGCGCTGGCGCAGGGGCTGCCCGACGACATGCTGGGCGCGTTCCTGCTGGTGGCGCGCGCCGCGCGCGACGGCGAACCGTGCCCGTCGGATGTCGCAATCGCGCATACTTATGGCACCAGCTCGATCGGGCGGGTGAAGCGGCTGATCGGCTATATCGAGAGCCGCGACCTGTTCGTGACGCGCACCGACCTGTCGGGCAAGCGATCGATCACGATCCCGCATCTGGGATGGACGACCGCGGCGGCGGAGGTGGCGTAGCGGCGCTTTCGTGGGCGGGGCACGGCTCCTGCCTTCGCAGGAGCACGGCGTACGCAGCGCGGTTACCACCGTTTTGCAACCGTCCCGCCCGCTGGGGTGGGTCCGGGGAGAGGGGCTGCGGCGCTAATTTCCCTGTAGCGCGTGGGTGACCGTATCGACCTTCTCGGTCAGCGCGCCGTAGAGGATGCTGCCGCCCAGCCCGACCGCGGCGATGATCGTCAGGACGATGCCGACATATTGGAACATGGAGGAAAACGCCCGCGAACGCTCGACGCCGCGCGCCATGCGGGCCTCGTGCGCCAGCCGGTTCTCGGCGCGGCGGTCGCTTTTGGCGTCTTCCTTCTGCGGCTGCGGGCGGCTGGCGAGGCGCGGTTCGTCGATCAGCGCCTTGACCGAGATACGGTCCTGCGTGCGCACGCCGAAGAAGCGGCCCTTGCCCCACATCACGCGGCCGACGATCACGATCGTGCCGCGACGGACCTCGATATAGCTGCCGGGGGGAGGGGGCGTGTCGGAACCACCCATCAGCCCGCGGGACGAGACATTGTGGATCACCACGTCGGCCCAGGCGCTGCCGACCCGCATGCGCGACGGGATCAGGACGGTGATCCGCTCCTCGCGCGGGCGGAAGCCGGTTTGCAACTTTGCCAGCACGTGGGGGAGCCCGTTCCTCAATCTCTCGGTCCATGATGAATGCACCGAAAGACCCAACATGGCGTTAACGCGCCGTCATTTCGGGTCACCCCCAGGGGCCGGGATCACAGCATGCCGAGCGCCTGCATATAGACCTCGAGGATCGACTGTTCCTCTTGATATTCCTCACGCTTCTTCTTGCGGATCTGCAGGATCTTGCGGATCGCCTTGGCGTCGTAGCCGCGGCTCTTTGCTTCGGCCATCACGTCCTTGATGTCGTCGGCGATGCCCTTCTTTTCCTCTTCGAGCCGCTCGGCGCGCTCGATCAGCAGCCGCAGTTCGTCCGCTGCGACCTGACCGCCGCCCATGCCTTCGCCGCGTTCTTCTGCCATGTATATGTCCCCGCAATGAAAGACGCCGCCCGCGCCGCTGCGCGAATCGTGGCGCAGGTCGGCGGACGGCGTGGTGAGCCCTGAATGGGTGCGGCGGCGCGTCTATCGTCCCGCGCCGCCGCGCTCAAGGGTTACGCGGCGGGACGCTTCGCGACCACGCCCTTGTGCATGACGAAATCGACCTTCTCCAGCCGGCGGACGTCGTCGAGCGGGGAGCCGGTGACCGCGATGATGTCGGCGCGCTTGCCCGGCGCCAGCGTGCCCAGGTCGTCGCGGCCTAGCACGGTGGCGGCGTCGACCGTCGCGCTGCGGATCGCCTGTGCCGGGGTCATCCCCAGGTCGATCAGCTGGACGAACTCGGTCGCATTGTCGCCGTGCTTCGACACGCCGGTGTCGGTGCCGAAGGCGAATTTCACGCCCGCGGCGAAGGCGCGCTTGTGGCTGGCATGCATCGCGATCGCGGCGGCTTCCGCCTTGGGGATGGTCGCGGGGGGCAGCGCGCCGGAGCGGGCCTGCGCCAGCGCGGCGATCGGTGCGATCTCGGTCGGGACCAGCCACGCGCCCTTCGTCTTGAACAGGCGGATCGTCTCGTCGTCGAGATAGCTGCCATGCTCGATCGAATCGACGCCGGCCTCCAGCGCCGCCTTGGTCCCCTCCGCGGCGTGGCTGTGCGCGGTCGCCTTGCGGCCCAGCGCATGCGCGGTTTCGACGATGGCGCGCATCTCCTCGGGCGTCATCGCACGGCCCAGGCCGCCCGCCACGTTCGACAGCACGCCCCCGGTCGCGGCGAACTTGATGACCTGCGCGCCCAACCCGACCTGCTGGCGCACCGCGCGACGGCATTCGTCGGGGCCGTCGCACACGTTGATCTGGTGCGCGTGGACCGCGTCCGACCATTCCGCGGCCAGCCCGTTGGTGCCGTCGCCGTGCCCGCCGCTGACCGAGATCATCTGGCCGGCGTTGACGATGCTCGGCCCCTCGACATCGCCGCGCTCCACCGCGTCGCGCAGCGCGCGGATGCCGCGCGG
>CAJYKB010000022.1 GCA_913774925.1 uncultured Sphingomonas sp.
CGCTCAACCTGCCGACCGACCGGGCGGTGTCGCTGGGGGTGATCGTGACCGAGTTGGTCAGCAACGCGTGCAAATATGCCTATCCCGACGGCGAGGGCCAGGTGCGCATCATGCTGACGCAGCACGACGACGACCGTTTCCGCCTGACCGTGGAGGACGACGGCATCGGCATCGGCGATGCCCCGCCGAAGGGCACCGGGGTCGGCACCCGGTTGATCCGCGCGATGGCGCAGAGCCTGGATACGGTGGTGGAATACGACCCCGCGCATCAGGGTACGCGCGCGATCCTGTCGGCGGCGGTGCGGGGCTCGAAGCCGCAGGGGTAAGTGTTCCTGCGCACGCAGGAACCCAGGGCGGCTGAAGCCAACCGTCGTTGGCGTTCCTGACCCTGAGCTATTCCTCCTCGCGCGCCAGCAGCCAGGCCACGATGCGGTCGGCCGCGGCGTCGGCATCCTCCGTCGCGGTATCGATGCGGATCTCCGCAGCCTCCGGCGCCTCGTACGGGCTGTCGATTCCGGTGAAGTTGGCGAGCTTGCCAGAGCGTGCCTTGGCGTAGAGACCCTTCACGTCGCGCGCCTCCGCCGCGGCCAGGGTGGTGTCGACATGGACCTCGACGAACTCGCCGGGTGCCAGCATCTGGCGCACCATGTCGCGTTCGGCGCGGAAGGGCGAGATGAACGCGGTCAGCACGATCAGCCCGGCATCGGTCATCAGCCGCGCGACCTCGCCGATGCGGCGGATGTTCTCCACGCGGTCGGCGTCGGTGAAGCCCAGGTCGCGGTTGAGCCCGTGGCGCACGTTGTCGCCGTCGAGCAGGAAGGTGTGGCGGTTCATCCGCACCAGCTTCTTTTCGACCAGATTCGCGATCGTCGACTTGCCCGCGCCCGACAGCCCGGTGAACCAGACGACTCCGGGGCGCTGGTTCTTCAGGTCGGCGCGCTTCTCGCGGGTGGTGTCGAGATGCTGGCGGTGGACGTTGGCGGCGCGGCGCAGCGCGAAGCGGATCATTCCCGCCGCGACGGTCGCGTTGGTCGCCTTGTCGATCAGGATGAACCCGCCCAGCTCGCGGCTTTCCGCATAAGGCGCGAAGACGACCGGCCGGTCGAGCGCGAGCGTCACCACGCCGATCGCGTTCAGCTCCAGCGTACGTGCGGCGGTTTCCTCCAGCGTGTTGACGTTGACCTGATATTTGGGCGTGCGCAGCGTCGCGGATGCGCTCTGCGTGCCCAGCTGAAAGGCGTAGGAGCGCCCCGGCAGCATCGCGTCGTCCGCCATCCAGACGAGCGTCGCCTCGAACTGGTCGGCGACCTCGGGCGGGGCGTCGCTGGCGGCGATCATGTCGCCGCGCGAGCAGTCGACCTCGTCCGCCAGCGTCAGCGTGACCGACTGGCCCGCCTGTGCTTCCGCCAGGTCGCCGCCGAGCGCGACGATGCGCGCCACCGAGGTGGTGCGGCCGGAGGGGACGATGCGGACGGGGTCACCCGGCTTCACCACGCCGCTCGCGATCGTGCCGGCGAACCCGCGGAAATCGAGGTCGGGGCGGTTGACCCATTGCACCGGCAGGCGGAACGCGCCGCGCGCGTCGCGGTCGGCATCGACGGGGACCGTTTCCAGATGCTCGATCAGGGTCGGGCCGGTGTACCACGGCATCGCCGCCGAGCGGATGTTGGCGATGTTGTCGCCCGCAAGCCCCGAAACCGGGATCGCGGTGAAGTTCGTGATGCCGATCTCGCTCGCGAAGGCGCGATAGGCCAGCTTGATGCGCTCGAATGTTTGCGCATCATAGCCGACAAGGTCCATCTTGTTGACGGCCAGCACGATGTTGCGGATGCCGATGAGGTGCGCGAGGTACGAATGCCGCCGCGTCTGCGTCAGCACGCCCTTGCGTGCATCGACCAGGATCACCGCGAGGTCGGCGGTCGAGGCGCCGGTCACCATGTTGCGGGTGTACTGCTCGTGCCCGGGCGTATCCGCGACGATGAACTTGCGCTTCTCCGTCGCGAAGAAGCGATAGGCGACGTCGATCGTGATGCCCTGCTCGCGCTCCGCGGCGAGGCCGTCCACCAGCAGCGCGAAGTCGATGTTCTGCCCCTGCGTGCCGACGCGCTTGCTGTCGGCCTCCAGCGTGGCGAGCTGATCCTCGAAGATCTGCTTCGAATCGTAGAGCAGGCGGCCGATCAGCGTCGACTTGCCGTCGTCGACCGAGCCGCAGGTGATGAAGCGCAGCAGCGACTTCGCCTCGTGCTGCGCGAGATAGGCGGCGATGTCATCGCGGATGAGCGCGTCGGGCTGGTACGCGGTCACTTGCCGCTCCCTTCTCCGATGGTCCACCCCGGCGCAGGCCGGGGTCCAGCGACGGAACGGCGCGATTCCATCGGTGACGTCCCCCGACTGGATCCCGGCCTTCGCCGGGATGGTATGGTGCGGGTGGTATGATGGCGCTGGAGGGGGGAAACCGTCGAACCCATCAGAAATACCCCTGCTGCTTCTTCTGCTCCATGCTGGCGCCGGCATCCTTGTCGATGGCGCGGCCCTGGCGTTCGCTGGTGGTGGTCAGCAGCATCTCGCGGATCACGTCGTTGAGCGTCGCCGCGTCGCTCTCCACCGCCCCGGTCAGCGGGTAGCAGCCCAATGTGCGGAAGCGGATCGAGCGGTCGACCGGCACCTCGCCGGGCTCCAGCCGGAAGCGGTCGTCGTCGACCATCAGGATCAGCCCGTCGCGCTCCACCGTCGGGCGCGGCGCGGCGAAATACAGCGGGACGATCTCGATACCCTCGCGCGCGATATATTGCCACACGTCCAGCTCGGTCCAGTTGCTGATCGGGAAGACGCGCATGCTCTCCCCCTTCGCATGGCGCGCATTGTAGAGGTGCCACAGCTCCGGGCGCTGCGCCTTGGGATCCCAGCGATGCGTCGCGGTGCGGAAGGAGAAGATGCGCTCCTTCGCGCGGCTCTTCTCCTCGTCGCGGCGCGCGCCGCCGAACGCGGCGTCGAAGCCGTGGCGATCGAGCGCCTGCTTCAGCCCCTCCGTCTTCCACAGATCGGTGTGGAGCGCGCCATGGTCGAACGGGTTGATCCCCTGCGCCAGCGCGTCGGGGTTGCGATGGACCAGCAGCTCCATCCCCGCCTCGTGCGCGGCCCGGTCGCGCAGCTCGTACATGGCGCGGAATTTCCATGTCGTGTCGACATGGAGCAGCGGGAACGGCGGCGGCGCGGGGTAGAAGGCCTTGCGCGCCAGATGCAGCATCACCGCCGAATCCTTGCCGACCGAATAGAGCATCACCGGCTTGTCGGCGACCGCGGCGACCTCGCGGATGATGTGGATGCTCTCCGCCTCCAGGCGGTCGAGATGCGTCAGCGTCATGCCAGGAACGGCCGCAGCGGGGCGGGCTCATACCCGCCGGTGGCGACGAAGCCCGCGTTTCGGAACCCCGGCTTACCATAGAGGAACGGTTCGCCATCGGCGTCGAGCGTCCGCCCGCCCGCGGCGCGCAGCACCGCATCGCCCGCGGCGGTATCCCATTCCATCGTCGGGCCGGTGCGCGGATAGACGTCCGCCTCGCCGCTCGCCACCAGCACGAACTTCAGGCTGGAGCCGACCGAGACACGCGCCGCGATCCCGCCGGCGTCGAGCCATTCGTCCAGCCCGGGCATGGCGTGGCTCTTCGACGCGACGGCGCAGGGGGCGTCGCTACACGCGCGGACGCGGATGTCGCGGGCGTCGTGGCGCTCGCCATCCGGCTCGCGCACCGCCTGCCACGCGCCGAGCACCGCGTCGCCCCAATAGACCGCGTTGCGCGCGGGCGCGTAGACCACGCCCATCGTGGGCACCCCGCCCTCCACCAGCGCGATATTGACGGTGAAGTCGTCGCCGCGCTTGATGAACTCCTTCGTGCCGTCGAGCGGGTCGACCAGGAAGAAGGCGTCGGCGGCATCGGGCATGCGCCCGGCGGCGGCCTCCTCCTCGGCGACGACGGGAATCGCGGGGGTAATGGTGGCGAGGCCGGTGAGGATCACCGCCTCCGCCTCGCGATCGGCGATGGTGACGGGGCTTTCGTCCGCCTTGTGCATCACGGTGCAGCCGGCGACGAAATGCCGCCAGACGACGTCGCCCGCAGATTCCGCAAGCGTGACGAGCAGCGCCATCAGCGCGCGGCGGTCGGTGAACTCGATCATGGGAGGGGTATGTGGCGCGCGCACCCGAGTGTCGCCAGCAAGTTTGCCGTGTGCGGGGGAAAGTGGGGGTTGGCGCCGGGGGCATGTCGTCCGCCCCGTCATGCCGGACGTGTTCCGGCATCCACCGTGCCGCGCATCCCGTAGTGGCGAGGCATCCTGCAGGGTGGACCCCGGAACGGGTCCGGGGTGACGGGGGTGCAGTGGATGTTCCCTCGCCCTCCCGTCATCCCCGCGGAGGCGGGGATCCAGACGCGCAGGTTCTCGATGGGGCCGAGACGGCAGCGTTTCTGGATTCCCGTCTTCGCGGGAATGACGATGGAGCCCGGGGTGGCGGCAGCGCCTACGCCGCCGCCGCTTTCCGCTCGGGCGTGAACTCCACCTCCAGCCGCTTGATCGCGTGGACGAAATTGTTCGGCGCGATGTCCATGTCGCCGGACCAGCGGATGTCGGGGAAGCGGTGGAAGATCTGGCGGTAGGCTTCCTCCAGCTGCAATTGCGCGGTCATCCGGCCGATGCAGATGTGCGGGCCGTGGCCGAAGGCGATGTTCTTCTCCGCATTCGCGCGGGTGATGTCGAAACGGTCGGGATCGGGGAACATCGCCGGGTCGCGGTTCGCGGCGCCGTAATACATGATGACCTTTTCGCCCTCGGCGATCGTCTGGCCATGGACTTCGACGTCGGCGGTCGCGGTGCGGCGCATGTAGATCACCGGCGATACCATGCGCGTGATCTCGTGCACCGCGTTGGTCAGCAGGCTGCCATCCGCCTGCAGCAGAGACGTCTGCTCAGGGTTCTCGGTGAACAGCTTCATCGCGCCGCTGAGCGAATTGCGCGTGGTGTCGTTGCCCGCGAAGACGATCAGCAGCCAGGCGCCGTCGAGATATTCGCCGGGCAGCTTCTCGCCCTCCACCTCGGCATTGGCGATCGCGCTCATCAGGTCCGCCTGCGGATCCTTGCGGCGCTTCGCCAGCATGTCACGGCCGTATTCGAACATCTCGGCGACGTTCTTGTTGAACAGCTCGATGAAGGCGGCGATCTGCGGATTGGGTTCGGACAGGCCGGCGAGCTGGTCGATTTGCTCCATCGCGATCTGCTGCGCCATCTCCAGGAAGTGGATCCAGTTGATGAAGCGTTCGCGGTCCTCGACCGGCACGCCCAGCATTTCACACAGCGTGAAGATCGGTAGCCGCTGTGCGAACTTCTCGACGAAATCGCACTTGCCGAGCGGCGCCATGGTGTCGAGCAGGCGGGTCACTTCCGCCGAGACGCGATCGCGCAGCCCGCGCATATAGGTGGCGGTGAAGTACGGCATATGCTCCTTGCGGAGCTGACGGTGCGGGCGACCGTCGAGGTTGATGAGGCTGTTGGTGGAGGCGGAGAAGAGCGTCGGGTGACGCGTCTCCTGCGGCCCCAGCGCCATCAGGATGCCGCCGGTTTCCGACGAGAAGGTCTCCGGGTCGCCGTTGACGCGTTTCACGTCCTCATAGCCGGTCACCGCCCAGAAGCCGGTGCCGCCGCGCGGCTCCGGGTGCCACATGACCGGCGCCTGTTCGCGCATGGCAGCGAACTCGGCCCAGGGCTGGCCGCGGGTGAAGCCCTTGATGTCGATGAGGTCGACTCCCGGGAGCGTCGGATAGGTCTGGCCGAACGTGGGGCCGGCGCGGCCCTCGACGATATGGTCGCTGACGAGGCGCATCAGTGGGACTCCTGGGGTGTGACGAGGATCTTGCCCCGGTGCGGCATCATGGCCGCACCAGAATCTTGCAATGCTGGTCGGGGTCGGCGAGCGCGGCGAAGGCGCCCGCGACGCCGTCGAGGGGGACGGTGCCGGTAATCGCGGGCGCGACATCGATGCGGCCGTCGGCGATGTGGCGCAGCGTGGCGGCGAATTCGTCGGGGGTATAGCCCAGCACGAATTTCAGCTCGATCGCCTTGTTGATGCACAGGAACGGCTCGATCGTGTCGGTCTGCATGCAGACACCCGCGACCAGGATCTGCGTGCCATTGGGCACCGCCTCCACCAGCGACTGGATGACGCCGGGGACGCCGACGCATTCGAACACGATCGCGCGCTTGCCCTCCTGCCCCGACATGGCGAGGACGGAGCGTTCGGCACGGCTGACGGGGACGCCGTAGGAGGCCCAGCGCGCGTGCGGATTTTCCTGTCGCGGGTCGATGACGACATCGGCACCGAACGCTTCGGCGATGCGGCGGCGCGCGGGCGAATAATCGGAGGCGATGACGGGGCCGAGCCCGCGAGCCTTCAGCGCGGCGATGACGGCGAGGCCGACGGGTCCGCAGCCGACGACGAGGTTGACGGTATCGGGGCCGGCATCCGATTCGGCGACCGCGTGTTCGCCGACCGCGAACGGCTCGGTCATCGCGGCCTGCGCGTCGGACAGCCCGCCGGGCACTTCCAGCAGCAGCGGCTCGGCCAGCAGCATCGTCTCGGCGAAGCCGCCGGGGAAAAGGTTGGAATAGCCGACCGTCTCCATGCCGCTCGCGGTCGGCATGACCGGGAGCGAGACGACGCGCGTGCCGGGTTTCAGCCGGCGATCGGTGCCGGGGCCGTAATCGAGGATCTCGGCGCAGAATTCGTGGCCGAAGACGATGTCGGCGGCGGGATCGATCAGCGACGGCTCGCCGCTGCGCTTCCCCAGCTCGACCATCGCGTCCATGCCGTGGACCGCGTGCAGATCGGACCCGCAGATGCCGCAGCACAGCGTCTTCACCACCACCTGTCCGGCGGACGGCACCGGATCGGCGATCGTGTCGACCACCAAGGCGGGGCCGCGCCGGACGACAGCCTTCATTCCGCCGCCTCGGGTTTCTTGTCGAGACCCATCGCGGCGAGGATTTCGGGGCGGATGTTCTCCGTGCCCTTGGCGGCGACATGCTGCGCCACGCGCGCGCCGACCGCGGCCTGCGCCTCGCCGATGAAGCGCGGGCGGTTGTCTGCCGCCCAGCGCAGCGAGGCGTCGCGGTTGGCGTTCAGCCCCTGGAAGGTCGGCATGACGTGGCGCGCGATCAACTCGTAGCTCTTCTTCTTCGCGTCCCATTCCGCCCAGTTGGTGTCGAGCGTCAGATAGGCGCCGAAGCCGCCGGACTGCTCCTGCAGGCGCGCGATCTGCTTGATCGCATCCTCCGGCGTGCCGACGACGGCCATGCCGGAATTCACCAGCGCATCGACCGGATCGCTGCCGTCATCGGGGGCGAGCGGGAGCGCGGCGACCTCGCGGAAGTAATAGAGCCACTGCTCGATCCCGTAGCGGACCTGTGCGCGCGCCTCCTCGCGCGTGGCAGCGACGTGCATCGGGCCGACCAGGCGCCACGCGTCGCGGTTCATGATGCGTCCGGCCTCCTTCGCCTGCGCCTCCGCGATCGCCCAGTTGCTGGCCAGCGCATTGAACCCGCCCGCCTGGGTCGCGCCGATCGACAGCATTCCGACGCCGTGGCGCCCGGCCGCCTGCGCGCCGGTCGGCGACACCTGGCTCGCCACCGCGATCTCGACAGAGGGTCGGGTGTAGGGGCGCATCTGAAGCCGCGCCTCGTTGAGGGTGAACCACTCGGTTTCCTTGCTCACCACCTCGCCGCGCAGCAGCGGGACGAGGACGTCGAGCGCCTCGTCCATGCGGTCGCGCTGCTTCGCGACCGGGATGCCCATCATGAACGCGTCCGACGGCAGCGCACCCGGGCCGACGCCGAACATCACCCGCCCGCGGGTGACATGGTCGAGCTGATTGATGCGGTCCGCCAGCATCAGCGGGTGGTGGTACGGCAGCGAGGAGACGCCGGTGCCGAGGCGGATGTGCTTCGTGCGCTCCGCGACGGTGGCGATGAACAGTTCGGGGCTGGCGATCAGTTCGTAGCCGGCGGAATGATGCTCGCCGATCCACGCTTCGTCATAACCCAGCTTGTCCATGTGGACGACCAGATCGAGATCGCGTTCGATCGCCTGCGTGGGATTCTCCCCCAGCGGGTGGAAGGGCGCGATGAACGCCCCGAAGCGCAGCCGCTCGGCCATGCCACTCTCCTCAGCATAAGTTTTGTTCTGGAACCGATGCTATGTCGGACCGCGGGAGAGTCCAAGGAAAAAATCAGGGGCGGCGGCGGAACGATCCGCGGGCGAGCCAGGCGCCCAGCGCCAGCAGCGCCAGCGGCGCGAGCCACAGCGCGATCGTGGCGCGGCCCAGCGGCGGATCGTAGCTGACATAGTCGCCGTAGCGCTGGATCAGCCAGTCGCGCACCTGCGCCGGCGTCTCCCCCGCGGCGATCCGCTGGCGTACCAGCGCGCGCATCTCGCCCGCCATGTCGGCATCCGAATCGGCGATCGACTGGCTCTGACAGACGAGGCAGCGCAGCGTCTCCATCCGCGCACGCGCCTGCTTTTCCTGCGCGGGGTCGCGCAGCTGCTGATAGGCGAGCGGGGCGTTGGCGGTCTGCGCGGCGGCGGGGGGGGCGAGCATGAGAAGCATCAGCGCAGCGCCGCGCCAGATGCGCTCCGTCACCCCGGACTTGTTCCGGGGTCCACCGCGCCGCGACGTCGCCAGCCGGCGGATTGGCGGCACGGTGGATGCCGGAACAATTCCGGCATGACGGATGGAATTGCTCACTTCGCCTCCGCCAGCGCCTGCAGCAGCTCGGGCACGTCGTCGGCGCGGATGTCTCCGACGTGCTGCTTCACGATGATGCCGCGGCCGTCGACCACGAACGTCTCCGGCACGCCCGACGAGCCGAGCGCGAGCTGGACGCGGCTGTGCGGGTCGCTGCCGATCCGGGCATAGGGATCGCCGTTGCGGCGCAGGAAGTCGGTGACGGCGTCGGGGGTGTCCTTGATCGCGACCGCGTCGATCGGCACGCCCGCGGCCTTCAGCGCCATCAGCTGCGGCGCCTCCGCGATGCACGGCACGCACCAGCTGGCGAAGACGTTGAGAAGGCGTGGGCGGCCCTGCCGGAAATCGGCGCTGGCGACTCCCGGCTTGCCGGGGATCATCGCGGGCAGGACGAAGTCGGGCACGGGCTTTCCCACCATCGCCGACCAGACGGTGCGGTCGGCCGGCTTGTAGAGGCCCCAGGCGATCACCCCCGCCAGCACCACGAACAGCAGCAGCGGCGCCCAGATCACCCGGCGTTTCATGCGAACCCCTCCTGCCGGCGGCCCAGTCGGAAGCGACGCCACTGATGCCCGACGAGCGACAGTACACCGCCGATCGCGATCAGCGCGCCGCCCGCCCAGATCAGCGTCACGAACGGCTTCCACCACAAACGCAGCTGCCAGCGACCATCATCGCCCAGCGTGCCCAGCACCGTGTAGAGTTGCCCGTCCCACCGCGTCGCGATCGCGCTTTCGTTGGTAGTGGTCACGGGATCGGTAAAGTAGCGCACCTGCGGGCGCAGCACGAAGGGGGTGGCATCCTCACCGCGGGTGACCTCCAGCCGGCCCTCCAGCGCGGACCAGTTCTGGCCCACCACGGGGCGCACGCCGGCGAGCCGGACGGTGAAGTCGCCGACGCGCGCGGGCTGACCCACGCCGACCGCGACCAATGTCTCCTGCGTGTAGGCGGTGCTGATCGCCATCCCCGCCAGCGACACCGCGATGCCCAGATGCGCGATCACCATGCCCCACAGGTGAAGCGGCGCGCGCGCCAGGTTGCGCTTGGCGAGCGGCGCGACGCTGGCGACCGCGAGGCCGGCGGCGAGCGCGACGCCCGCGAGCGGCAGCAGCCCGATCGCGCCGCCCAGCACGAAAACGCCCGCCCCCGCGAACAGCGCGGCGGCGAGCGGCAGGAAGAGCCGCGACAGCACTTCGCTCGCGTCGTCGCGCCGCCAGCGCATCAGCGGCCCCGCGGCCATGATCGCGACCAGAATAAGCGCGATCGGCCCGGTCGCCTTGTCGAAAAAGGGCGGGCCGACCGACAGCTGCGTGCCGAATGCCCCGGCGACAATCGGATAGAAGGTGCCGATCAGCACGATGCCCAAGATGACGGTGAGCAGCAGGTTGTTCGCGACCAGCGATCCTTCGCGACTGACCGGTTCGAACAATTTGCCCTGCCGCACGGTGCCGACACGCACGCCGAACAGCGCCAGCGCGCCGCCGATGTAGAGCACCAGCAGCGCGAGGATGAACGACCCGCGCGTGGGGTCGACCGCAAAGGCATGGACACTGGTCAGGATGCCCGAGCGCACCAGAAAGGTGCCGATCATGCTCATCGAGAAGGCGACCACCGCGAGCATCACCGTCCAGGCGCGCAGTCCGTCGCGCGTGGCCAGCACGGTGACCGAATGGAGCAGCGCGGTGGCGGCGAGCCACGGCATCAGGCTGGCATTCTCGACCGGATCCCAGAACCACCAGCCGCCCCAGCCGAGCTCGTAATAGGCCCAATAAGAGCCGGCGGTAATGCCCAGCGTCAGGAAGACCCATGCGCCCAGCACCCACGGCCGCATCGCGCGCGCGAACGCCGGCCCGACGTCGCGCGTGACGAGCGCCCCCACCGCGAAGCTGAACGCGACGCTCAAGCCCACATAGCCGGCGTAGAGCGTCGGCGGGTGGAAGGCGAGGCCGGGATCCTGGAGCAGCGGATTGAGCCCGGCGCCGTCCGCGGGCGCGGGCGACAGCCGCGCGAAGGGGTTGGAGGCGAAGAGCAGGAAGGCGAAGAAGCCGAGCGCGATGACCGCCTGCGCGCCGAGCGTCGCGACCAGGGTGCGGTCGGCGAGGCGATGCTCGAACCGCGCCACCGCCGCGCCCGCCAGGCCTAGGATCGTGACCCACAGCAGCATCGAGCCTTCGTGGTTCCCCCACGCACCGGCGAACTTGTAGAGCCAGGGTTTCTGCGAATGGCTGTTGGCGGCGACCAGCGCGACCGACATGTCGGAGGCGAGGAAGGCGGCGATGAGTGCGCCCATCGCGATCGCGGTCAGCGCGCCCTGCACGATCGCGACCGCGCGGATCGCGGCGGCGGCGGCCGGGTCGTCGCGGCGCAGCGCCAGCACGGCGAGCATCACCTGCAACGCCGCCAGCGCAGCGGCGAGCCAGAGCGCGGCGAGGCCGGTTTCGGCGGTCATGCGGGGCGGCGGGGGGTGGTCACGGGGATGCTGTAGCGGGTGTGGGGGGGGATGTCATGAGCGTGGCGCGTGTGTCTACCCACCCCCGGCCCCTCCCTTCCAGGGAGGGGAGTTTCAGGCGGTGCTCCCCTCCCTGGAAGGGAGGGGCCGGGGGTGGGTCGCCGCTTGCGCCACCGCCGTAAGAATCACGTTGACGACCCCGTCGAGGTTCTCGCTCACCTCGTTGTTCCAGAAGCGCAGGATCGTCCAGCCTTGCCCAGTGAGATAGGCGGTACGCGCGTCGTCGCGCGGCGCTTGCTCGGAATGGTGACTGCCGTCCAGTTCGATGCCGAGCTTCGCGGTGCGGCAGGCGATGTCGAGAATGTAATGGCCGACGACGAGTTGACGCGTGAAACGTGGGCGGTGGGTGCGAAGCGCTTGCCAGAGCGCGCGTTCCCATGGCGTAGGCGTGTTGCGGAGTGCGCGTGCGTTGGCTTTCAGTTCCGGCGGCGTGCGCTGCATCGGGTGGATGGTAACGGCTGTCACGCGTGGGTCCACCCACCCCCGGCCCCTCCCTTCGAGGGAGGGGAGAGGCGCTTAAGTTCCCCTCCCTAGAAGGGAGGGGCCGGGGGTGGGTCGCCGCTTGCGCTGCCCTATCCTACCGCCGCTCGTACGCCTTCGGCAGCGCGCCCTCCGTCGGCACTAGGTAGCGGTCGCGCAGCTGCTTCTGGCGCGATTCCATCGGTTGCGGCTGGCCATCGATCCAGACCGCCTCCGCCGCGCTCGACAGTTCCAGCGGGTCGCCGTCCCACAAGACGACATCGGCGCGGCGGCCGGGACGGAGCGAGCCGATCTCGCCGTCCATGCCGATCGCGGCGGCGGGGCCGCTGGTGATCGACGCGAACGCCGCCCCCCAGTCGAGCCCGGTCGCACCCGGCACGCGGGTGATCGCGACCAGATTGCCCGCGAACTGGCGCAGGACGTGGTCGCCCGATTGCGTGCCGCCGCCCATCAGCCCCACCTGCACCCCCGCGGCGCGCAGGCGGCCGACGTTGGATTCGGTCGCGGCGAGGCTCTCGAACGCGATCGGCAGGTCGGCGAGCGCCTCCGCGATCACCGGCACGCGCGCCGCGGCGATCTCGCGCGCGACCAGCCACCCTTCGTTGGCGCCGACCAGCACCAGTTTCACCCCCGGATAGTCGCGCCTGAGGCCGAGGACGGTGCGGATGTCGCTGGCGCGCTGGACATGGACCAGCAGCGGCACCGCGCCGTCAAGCACGCGCACCAGCGCCTGCGCATCGGCACGCTTGAGCAAAGCATCGCTGGAGCGGCCGTCGAACGCGGCCGGGTTGCGGCGATAGTCCTGCGCCTGCGCCAGCGAGTCGCGCAGCAGGGCATAGGCCGCGGGGCGGCTGCCCCCCGCCAGACGCCCGCCATCCTCGCCCAGCTCGACATATTGGAACGCCCGCGCGCGCGTGACCGCATCGGCATCCGCGCCCAGATCGATCACCGCGCCCTGCCCGGCGAAGATCGAACCGCCCGCGGACGGCGCGACGATCGCGCGGGTGACGCCGCCCAGCCGCTCGTCGGCGACCTTCACGCTGGCGGGGTTGACCGCAACCGAGACGTCGATCGACGCCTTGTAGGGCGAGTTGCGTGCGCCGACGTCGTTGCTCTCCGACACGCCGTCGGCGTCGATCAGCGACAGGTCGCTCATCGCCGAGACGATGCCCGCGGACACCCATTTGCCGGTCGCGTCGATCACCTGCGCGCCCGCGGGCACCGCGACGTTGCGCCCGGCGGCGACGATGCGCCCGTTCGCGATCACGACGGTGCCGCCCTCCACGGGAGCGCTGCCGTCGCCGATCGCGACGGTGCCATTGGTGATGGCCACCGTCTGCGCCGCAGCGGGAGTGGCGAGCATCGTCGCCAGCAGGAGGAGCGCGCGCTTCACTTGACGTCTCCCATGCCGGGCTGGCCCAGTTCGAAGTCGCTCACCGGGCGGCGGCGCGGATCGTTCGCGTCGTAGAGGA
>CAJYKB010000023.1 GCA_913774925.1 uncultured Sphingomonas sp.
CGTCCGTCCGCGGCGACGCGGACGGACGGGGGTGGCCCTATTTCGCGAGCGTCGCCGGGTCCGGCCACCACGACAGGGTGTGGTGGTCGTGGGCGCTCGTCCACACACCCTGCGGCGTATAGCGTAGCGCCCCGCTGCCGACCGGCTTGCCGACCCGCCGGGTTACGGTCATCTTCTGGGGATCGATGACGGCGAACGTCTGTTCCTCGGTCGTGCGCAGCCATACCCTGCCCCCGCCGGTATCGATGTCGCCATATTTGAGCGTCACGCCGACCTTCACGCGGCCGGTCACCGTGTTGGTCGCCGGGTCGATCCGCGCGACGGTGCCGTCGCCTTGTTCCTGCACCCACACCGCGCCCTCCCCCGCGGCGAGGAAGCCGGGCTTCGCGCCGAGCGGGATCGTCGCAACGACGGCATTGGTCGCGGGATCGATCCGTTGCAGCGTCTGCCCCTTGAGGCTGACCGCCCATACCGCATCGAACCCGAAGGCCAGATAGGACGTCCCCGGCGTCACCGCGATCGTGGCGATGACCTTGTCGGTGGCGGGATCGACGCTCGCAACCACGCCGCCTGCATCGCTGGCGATCCAGACCGAGCCCGCGCCCGCAACGACATTCAATTCCCCATCGGGCGCGGCGACGCCGGTCGCGATCTCCGCCACGACCTTGCCCGCGCGCGCATCGATGCGGTTGAGGGTGCGCTTGTCGCAATCGGCCACCCACAACATGTCTCGCGCGAATGCCATTGCGCCACAGGGATGCGCCATCGGCACCGTCGCCTTCAGTCCGTCGCGTCCCCAACGCTCGACGCGCCCCTTGTTGGTCGCCCAGACGCTGTCGCCATCGACCGCGAGGAAGTCGGCGAAGCCGGGGACCGCGATCACCTGTTCCTGCTGCGCCATCGCCGGCATCGACCAGCCGATCGCGAGCGCCAGCGCGCCAAGCCGCAGCCGCATCATACCCCCCGCGCGATATAGGCGCGCCACCCGCCCAGCGCGGTGATGTCCTCCGCGCCCGCCAAAGCGCGCGGCTCCGCGACGAAGCCCTTGACGCTGCTGCCGTCCGCCAGCGTCACGGTGCCGATCGCCAGCGGCGCGGGCACTTCCGCGGTGAAGCTGCCGAATTCGGCCATCCCCAGCTCGTACACTTCCACCTTGATCGCGGCCCCCGTCTCGTCATGCACCAGCGCCGGCTTGGGCGGCACGCTGTTGGCGATCGCATACAGACGATAGGCCGGTGCGGTTTCGAACGCCCCGACGAAGGTCGCGTCGCGCGAGGTCAGCTGCCAGTGGAGCGGCATATCCTTCAGGTGTGCGCCCACGACCGCGAGTTTGACGGTGTCCATTCTGCCCTCCTTGTCGAGTGGGGGTGGCGGCGGCAGATCGGCCGCTGCCAGATAGCTGTCCGCGACGTCGAGCAGCGCACGGTCGCTGTCGGCCGGACCGATCAGCGTGATGCCGAACCCGGTGGCATTCTCGCGCACGCCCGCGGGCACCGCGACCGCCGCCATGTCGAGCAGGTTCACGAAGTTCGTGTACGCGCCCAGATTGCTGTTCAGCGCGATCGGCGCGGCGGCCAGCTCGGCGACGCGATAGGTGGCGCCGGTCGTGGGAAAAGCGAGCAGGTCGACGTCCGCCCACATCCGATCCGCCCCGCGCTTCAGTTCGGCAAGGCGATAGATGCCGCGGAAAAGCGTCACCGCGTCGATGTCGGCGCCCGGCGCCACCACTTCGCGCACCACCGGATCGATCGCGTCGGGATCGCGCGCCAGCAGGTCGGCCATGGCGGCGGCGCGTTCCGCCACCCAGGGGCCGCCGTAGAGCAGCTGCGCCGCCTCGCGCAGCGCGGTGATGTCGATCTCCACCACCTCGCCAAGCCCCGAAAGCGTCGTGAGCGCAGTTTCGTAGAGATACTCCGACTGGGCATCGCCGAAGAACATGCGATGATCGCGCCGCGGGACGCCGATACGGCGCGGTGCGACGGCGCGATCGGCCAGCGCCTTGGAATACGGATCCTCCGCGTCGAACCCGGCGATCACGCCGTCGATCAGCCGCGCATCGGCGGTATCATCGGTGAAGACGGTGATACAGTCGATCGTCCGGCACGCCGGCACCAGGCCGCTCGTGCTCCACCGCCCCTTGGTCGGCTTGTATCCGATCAGGTGGTTGAACGCCGCGGGCACACGCCCCGACCCCGCCGTGTCGGTGCCGAGCGCGAACGCCACCAAGCCCGCCGCGGTCGCGACCGCCGAACCGGAGCTGGAGCCGCCGCTGACATAGGCGAGGTTGTACGCGTTGCGCGGGATGCCATAGGGCGAGCGTGTCC
Source organism: uncultured Sphingomonas sp. (assembly GCA_913774925.1). GTDB lineage: Bacteria > Pseudomonadota > Alphaproteobacteria > Sphingomonadales > Sphingomonadaceae > Sphingomonas. The sequence continues at coordinate 2,325 of CAJYKB010000023.1, forward strand.
CCACCAGCCCGGTCGCGAACTGGTCCAGGTTGGTCTTGCCGACGCACAGGGCGCCCGCCGCCAGCAATCGCTCGACGGCGGTGGCCGATCGCGCCGGGCGATAGGCGAAGGCGGGACAGGCAGCGGTCGTCTCCAGACCGGCCACGTCGATATTGTCCTTCACCGCGAACGGCACCCCGGCAAGCGGCAGATGCTCCCCCGCCGCCACACGCGCATCGACCGCGCGGGCGGCCTCCAGCAGCGCATCGGGGGAGACGCGGCTGATCCACACCTGCGGCTGGACCGCATCATAGGCAGCCAGGCGCGCGAGCACCTCCTGCGCCACCGCGACCGCGGTGGTGCTGCCGACCGCCACGTCGGCGGCGATCGCGGCGGCGTGGAGGCGCACACTCATGCGTGCGCTCTCAGCGCCAGCAGCGGCGAGCCGGGCTGGAGCGGCTGGCGTTCCTCGATATACAGCGCGGCGATCGTGCCCGCGGCGGGGCTTTCGACCGGGCATTCCATCTTCATCGCCTCGATCACCGCGATCGTGTCGCCCGCCTTCACGGTGTCCCCGGCGGCAACCAGCAGCTTCCACACGCTGCCGCCGAACGGGGCCTCGATCACGTCCGCACCCGCGGGCACCTCGATCGCGGCAGCGGGCGGCGCTTCCTCCTTGGCGAGATCGGCGACACGGTCGAATTCGCCGCGGCGTTCCCAATCGGCGCGCTCCGCATCGAAGGCAGCCTTCCGCCGAGCCTCGAACGCGGCAATGTCCCCGGCATTGTCCTGCAGGAAGGCTCGATAGTCGGACAGCCGGAATTCGGACGGCTCGATCCGGATCGAGCGCCGCCCGCTCGGGAAGTCGCGCCGCCACTCGACCAGTTCCTCCGCGCTGACCGGGTAAAAGCGAATCTGGTCGAAGAAGCGCAGCAGCCACGGCTTGCCGTCGATAAAGGCATCGGTCTGGCGATAGGTGTTCCACACCTGGATCGTGCGTCCGAACAGCTGATAACCGCCCGGTCCCTCCATGCCATAGATGCACATATACGCCCCGCCGATGCCGACGACATTGGGCGGGGTCCAGGTGCGCGCAGGGTTGTACTTGGTCGTCACCAGCCGGTGGCGCGGATCGATCGGGGTCGCGACCGGTGCGCCCAGATAGACGTCGCCCAGCCCCATGACGAGATAATTGGCGTCGAAGATCAGGTTCTCGACCCCGGCGGCATCGGGCAGGCCGTTGATGCGGCGGATGAACTCGATGTTGTCGGGGCACCACGGCGCATCGTCGCGCACCGCGCCGATATACTTCTCGATCGTCTCGATCGTCGCCGGGTCGCGCCAGCTGAGCGGCAAATGGACGATGCGCGAGGGGATGGCGAAATCCTCCAGGTCGCCCAGCCGGTCCTCCGCATCGATCAGCAGCGCGAGCGCGGCGCGCTGGTCGAGCGCCTGGCCGTCGATATGGACCTGGAGCGAGCGGATGCCCGGGACCACGTCGACGATGCCGGCGGGCGCCATCCGCTCCAGCTCGACCATCAGCGCATGGACGCGCAGCCGCAGCTCGATATCGAGCACGATCGGCCCGTATTCGACCAGGATGTTGCGGTCACCCTGCTGGCGATAGACGGTGCGCGGACGCCCGCCGCCCGCGGGCAGATCGGCCAGGATCGGCGACAGCGTCTCGATCGGGCGTGCGGGTCCAGCGTCCGCAGGCGTACCCTGCGCCACCAGCCGGCGCTGGAGCGTGTCCGCCATCGTCGCATCGGCGATGTTGACGGTGACGAAGCGCAAGGTGTCGCCGGGCATCAGCTGCCCGATCTTCCACCGGTCCGCCGCGATCACCACGAAGGGGCAGACGAACCCGCCGAGCGACGGTCCGTCCGGCCCCAGGATGATCGGCATGTCGCCGGTAAAGTCCACCGCGCCGATCGCGTAAGGATTGTCGTGGATGTTGGAAGGATGCAGCCCCGCCTCGCCCCCGTCCGTGCGTGCCCAGTGCGGCTTGGGGCCGATCAGGCGGACGCCGGTGCGGTTGCTGTTGTAATGGACCTGCCACTGCGCCGCGACGATCGTCGCGATGTCGCCGTCGGTGAAGAAATCAGGCGCGCCGTGCGGCCCGTAGAGGACGCGCAGCGTCCATTCGGTCGACAGCGCAGGCAGCGCGGCGTCCGCCAGCGGCTCCACCACCGGTTCGTCGCCGAGGTGGATCGTATCGCCCGCCAGCAGCCGGCGCGCGGCATGGCCGCCGAACTGCCCCAGCTCGAACGTGGCGCAGCTGCCCAGATAAGGCGCCACGTCCAGCCCACCCGCGAACAGGATATAGCCACGCATCCCACCGCCCGTCGCGCGGCCCAGCGCCAGCGTCTGCCCCAAGCGCACGTCGACCGCGACGCCGCGCGCCACCGCCACACCGTCCAGCGTCGCGCGGAAATCGGCACCGGTCAGGCAGATGCGCGCGTCCGCGGTGAAGGCCAGCGTCGGGCCGGTCATCGTGACCTCCAGCCCCGCTGTGCCCTCCGCATTGCCGAGCAGGCGGTTGCCGACGCGGAACGACTGGTCGTCGAACGGCCCCGACGGCGGGACACCGACCGCCCACATCGCCTGCCGCCCCGGCCAGTCCTGCACCGTGGTCGCGGTGCCGCCACTGACCACACGGATCGCGCGCGGGCTATAGTCGATCGCGTCGAGCGCGCGCGTCGACACCTCGCCGCTGGTGAAGGCGGGTGCGCGCACCACGTCGCGCAGCCAGCGCAGATTGGTCTCGATCCCGTCGATCCGCGTCGCATCCAGCGCCGCCTGCATCGCCGCCACCGCCTGTTCGCGCGTGGCCGCGTGGACGATCAGCTTGGCGAGCATGGGATCGTACCAGGCGCTCACCTCGCTACCCGCCATGCACCACGTCTCGACCCGCGCCTCGTCGGGGAAGGCGACGTTGGTCAGCGTGCCCGAGGTGGGACGATAGTCGAGCGAAGGATCCTCGGCATACAGGCGCACCTGCACCGAATGGCCGGTCGGCTGCGGCACCTCGCGATCGAGGAAGGCGTAGTCGCCGCTCCCGCCGCGGATCATCCATTCGACCAGATCGACGCCCATCACCTCCTCGGTGACGCCATGCTCGACCTGGAGGCGGGTGTTCATTTCCAGGAAGAAGAACTCCTCGCGCTCCGCATCGTAGAGGAACTCGACGGTGCCCGCGGAGCGATAGCGCGCCGCCTCGCCCAGCCGCACCGCCGCCGCGATCAGCGCGGCGCGAACATGCGCGGGGAGCAGCGGCGCGGGCGCCTCCTCCACCACCTTCTGGTTGCGGCGCTGGAGCGAGCAGTCGCGCTCGCCGAGCGCCAGCACGCGCCCCTCGCCGTCGCCGAAGATCTGCACCTCGACATGGCGCGCACGCCGCACGTAGCGCTCCAGGAAGACACCCGCGTCGCCGAAATTACCCTTGCCCAGCCGGGCGACGGTGGCGAAGCCGTCGCGTACCGCGTCGACATCCTCGCACACGCGCATCCCGATGCCGCCGCCCCCCGCGGTCGCCTTCAGGATCACGGGGAAGCCGATCGCCTCGGCCGCCGCGACCGCCGCCGCCTCGTCGGTCAGCAGGTCGGTGCCCGGCGCCAGCGGCACGCCATGCGCCGCGGCCAGCGCGCGCGCGCTGTGCTTCAGACCGAAGGTGCGGATATTCTCCGCGGTCGGGCCGATGAAGACGATCCCCGCCGCCGCGCAGGCTTCCGCAAATTCGACATTCTCGGCCAGGAAGCCGTAGCCGGGGTGAATCGCGTCCGCGCCCGTGCGTTTCGCCGCATCGATGATCGCGGGGATGTTGAGGTAGCTGTCGGTGGCGCGCGCCGGGCCGATGCACACCGCCTCATCCGCCTGGGCGACATGGAGCGACGCCTCGTCCGCCTCGGAATAGACCGCGACGGAGCGGAGCTCCATCTGGCGCAGCGTGCGGATGATCCGGGTGGCGATCGCGCCGCGATTGGCGATCAGGACGGTCTGGATCATCGTCACGCCGCCACGATCATGCGCACGGGGGTGGGATTGAAGGCGTTGCAGGGGTTGTTGATCTGCGGACAGTTGGAGACGACGACGATCACGTCCATCTCGGCGCGCAGATCGACCGTCAGGCCCGGGGCGGAGATGCCGTCGACGATGCCGAGCGCGCCGTCCGCCTCGACCGGCACGTTCATGAAGAAGTTGATGTTGGAGACGATGTCGCGCTTCCCCCGCCCCTCAGTCAGGTTCGCCTCCAGAAAATTCTCGACGCAGGCGTGCTGGCTCTTGGTGTGGTGGCCGTAGCGCAAGGTGTTCGACTCGCACGAACACGCGCCGCCGATCGTGTCGTGATAGTCGACCGCGCTGGCAACGATCGTCATCATCGCGCGTCCCTCGCTGGAGCGCAGCACGCTGCCAGTGCGCAGGAACAGGTTACCCTGCGCGGCGATCGTGTCCTGCGCGCTGTAGCGCTCGGCATCGTCCGCGGCGGCGTAGAGCAGGAAGTCGACCGCCTGATTGCCCTCCAGGTCGACGATGCGCAGCGTGGCGCCGGCGGGCACGTGGTGCAGCCACGGCGCGCGCGCGGGCACCACGATGTCGTGCGTCACCGTTCCGGTAAGCCCGGTCAGATAGGGATCGTCACTCATGTGGTCCTCCGGTCAGCGGCGGAAATGATCGTCGACGTTCTGGAAGGCGCGCAGCCCCTCCGGCGTCGCATGGCGGATCGGGTCGTCCTGCGGCGTCACCGCGCCGCGCCACGCCGTCGCGCGCAGCGGGGTGACGGTATAGGCGTCACGCGGGTCGAGCACGTGCGGGCAGTTCGCGATAACGACGATCACGTCCATCTCCGCGCGCAGCGTAACGCTTCGCCCCGGTACGTAGGGACCGACAAGCGGCGTCACCGTGCCATCCGCCTCGATCCGCGTGCCCTTGAACAGGTTGACGCACGGATGCACGTCGCGCCGCCCCAGCCCATGTTTCGCCACCCCCAGCAGGAAGCGGTCGCGCGCGCTCGGCCGCGCGCCGCTGTTGCTGCCCTCGCCATAACGAGCGGCATTGCTGGTGGGGGTCGATGGACCGCAGAAGCAGTCGTGCGTCCCGGCATCATCCTCGACGATGCTCATCAGCACGCGTCCCATGTCGGACAGCAACAGCTTGCCCGCGCTCAAATAGGCGTTCCATTGCACCTTGACCGTATCGGCGACGTTCAGCCGCTCGCTCGGCATGTCCGCGTTGAAGACCAGCAGCGAGGCACAGGCGTCGCCGCGCAGGTCGATCAGCCGCAGCCGTGTGCCGCGCGACAGCCGCCGCGTGGCATAGCCCCCCGCCGCGATCGTCTCTTCCCAGACCAGATCGTCGGCATCGACGCCCGCTGGCAGGTCGTCGGCGACCGGCGGCAGCACCGGCATCGCCTCCACCACGGTGCCTGCCATGGCGCGTGCATGGTCGCGCGCGGCGAGCGGATCGGCGAGAACGGCGGTCATGCGCTTTCCCCCTGTTCGTGAAGCGGCGGCAACAGCGAGGTGGTGGTGACGAGCTGGAGCTGCTGCACCCCGCGCACGCGGCGCAGCGCATCGCATAGCGCCTTCAGCCGCACCGCCGGTCCCTGCACCAGCAGCACCTCGAGCGATTGATCGTCCTCCAGGAAGACATGCTGCGACGAGATCACCTCCTTGAGATAATCCGCCTGCATCTGCGCCAGCTGGTGGCGCACGCGACCGCGGTCGCCGCGGTAGACCAGCGTGATCGTCCCCGCGAGCATCTTGTCGGGATGGGTGAAGGCGTCATGCTCGGCCAGCGCGTGGCGGATCAGCTCCGACATCAGGCCAGAGCGCGACGGCAGGCCGCGTTCCTCGACCATCACGTCGAGCTGGCGGAAGAGTTCGGCGGGCAAGCTCATGCTCAGCCGCGCGAGGGTGGTGGATTCGGTGGTCATGCCGCACCCTCTAACGTATTACGTTTATCGTCAATCGTAATATTGGACGCAGCGCGCCTGGTCAGCGGCAGGTCGTAGACCGCGGTCGCGCCGTAACGGTGCGGTGCATGCGGGTCGTGGCGCCGCTTGTCGAGCGCCAGCACGCGGGTGCCGAGCGAGAACGCCTCGCGGATATCATGCGTCACCATGACGATCGTCAGCTCTTGCTCCTCCCACAACCTGGAGATGAGCGCGTGCATATCGGCGCGGATGCCGGGATCGAGCGCGCCGAACGGCTCGTCGAGCAACAGGATGCGGGGCCGCTTGATGAGCGCCTGCGCGATCGCCAGCCGCTGCTGCATCCCGCCCGACATCTCCGCGGGGTAGAGGTGGAGGCTGTCACGCAGCCCGACCGCCTCGAGCATCGCCACCGCTTCTTCCTCCGCCGCGCGGCGGCGTGCGCCGAACAGCCGCGCGGTCAGCGGTGCCTGCGCGCACTCCAGCCCGAACGCGGTGTTGCGCAGCACCGACAGGTGCGGGAAGACCGAGTAACGCTGGAACACCACCCCGCGATCGGGGGTGCATTCGGCGCGCAGCGGTATGCCATCGAGCAGGATCTCGCCGCGCGTTGGGGCTTCCTGCCCGAGCAGCAGCCGCAACAGGCTGCTCTTGCCCGCGCCCGACGGTCCCACGATCGACACGAACGACCCCGCCGCGACGTCGAGGCTCAGGCGCTCCAGGACGATCTTGTCGCCATATTCGACCCAGATGTCGCGCAGAGAGAGGATCGCGGTCATCGCCCGCCCCCGTGCGCCCAGGGAAAAAGCCGCCGGTCGGCCTGCACCAGCACCGCGTCCATCGCGATCGCCAGCAGCGCGATCCACGCGACATAGGGAATGATGACGTCCATCGCGAGGTAGCGGCGCACCAGGAAGATGCGATAGCCCAGCCCCACGTCGGAGGCGATCGCCTCCGCGGAGATCAGGAACACCCACGCCGGGCCGAGCGACAGCCGCACCGCCTGCACCAGCCGCGGCATCGCCTGCGGCAGCGCGATGCGCGTCATGATCTGCCAACTCGACGCGCCCAGCGTCTGCGCCTTCAATATCTGTTCGCGCGGGAGCGCGGCGACATGCGCGGCGATGTCGCGCACCATGACGGGCATGATGCCGACGACGATCAGCGCGACCTTCGCCGTTTCCCCCAGGCCCAGCGCGATGAACAGCATCGGCAAGAGTGCGATCGGCGGGATCACCGCGATCGCGGTGACCATCGGTGCGAAGGTCGCCCGTACCGGCGGCAGCACCCCCAGCACCAGCCCGACCAGCAGCGCCGCCGCGGTGGCGATCCCCAGCCCCAGACCCAGCCGTTGGAGGCTGGCGAGCGTGTCCGCCCAGAAAACGAACTGACCGGACAGCGGATCGGGCTGCGTCACCAGCGCCGCCATCGCGCGCACCATCGCGGCGGGCAGCGGCAGCACCTTGTCGCTCGGATCGACCGCATGGCGCGAGGCGGCGGCGATCAGATAGACCAGCACCAGCAACGCGATCGGAAGCGCACCCAGCAACAGGCGCGATCCCGGCGACGGCTGATGGCTTACCCAGCGCATGGCGATCGCTCCCCCCGCCCCCCGCTCACAATTTGCCGTCGGCGGCCAGCTTCATGAAGGTGTCGTCGAAGCGCAGCGTCACATGCTGCTTGTCGCCCAGCGTGCGGTTGCCGGGGAAGGCGATGCCGACCGCGTCGGCGCTCGCCGCCCCCTTGAACAAACCGCGCGCGAAGCTGAAGTCGCGTACCCGCGTCATCGTCGTCACCAGCGCCGGCGCATCGGTCGCCGCGACTGCTGCGGCGGGCTGCTCGTAGAGATGGGTGGTCGCCAGCTGGCCGTCGAACATCGCGGCATCGGTGCCCGCGAGCTTCGCCATCGCGGCGCGCGCGGCCTTGCCCTGCGCATCCTGCCGCTTCATCAGCGCCACGGTCTCATACCAGATACCGGTCAGCGCCTTGCCCAGATTGGGGTTGGCCTTCAACGTCTTGGTGTCGACCACCATCAGGTCCAGGATCTCGCCCGGAATCTGCTTCGAGCTGAAGACCTCGCTCACGCCCGGCTGCGCCTTCATCACCGACAATTGCGGGTTCCAGGCGACCGCGGCGGTTGCGTCCGGGCTGCCGAACGCGCCGACGATATCGGCGTCGGAGGTGTTCACCGTGCGGACATCGCTGGGCTTCATCCCGACCGTATCGAGCGCCCGTGCCAGCAGGTAATGCGACACCGACAGTTCGACGAGATAGACTTGCCGCCCCTTGATCGCGGCAAGCTTGTCCGCGCCCTTCAGCAGGATGCCGTCGTTGCCGTCGGAATAATCGCCGACGATGATCGCGCTCGTATCCTTGCCGCCGGCGGCCGGGATCGTCAGCGCGTCCATGTTGGTCACGGTGACGCCGTCGAACTTGCCGGCATTGTACTGGTTGACCGACTCGACGTAGTCGTTGACCTGCACGACATCGATCTTGATGCCGTATTTGTCCGCCCATTTCTTCACGATGCCGGCCTGTTGCGCATAGGGCCATGGCATCCAGCCGGCATAGATCGACCAGCCGATCTTGAACTCTGTCCGCGGTGCGGCCGGGCCTTGCACCGACGGAGAGCACGAAGCCAGCAGGATCGCCGTACCCATGCCCAAGACGCCCATCGCTTTGCCGATCGCCTGCCGCATGATTCGATCCCCTTTCGCAATGCAGCATTGCGACAACACCCGCGGCTGTCCACAACAAAATTATTACGTGTGGAAAGACGCGTAATATCGATTCGGCCGAGGGCCGGCAGTCGCCTTCGCTATCGCAATACCCCTCGACGAGAGCGCCGGTATTACGATTGTACCCGCCTGACCCGCGCAAATATTACGCTTGACGATATAGGTAATATCCATACCGTATCCGTTATCGCCACCGCAACGACGGGGCGACGCAGGGAAGCGAGTTGGTGCCGGCACCGACGCCGGGGGGCGCGAACGCCGCGCTTCGATAGCATGAACGACAAGGTGCAGGCCCGACCGACGCACCGATCAGGAGGGAGATGCCGCCAGGCGACACGCTCACGAGCAGGGCACGAGCAAGGGGGTCGACGTGGCTGGGACATCGTTTCGTAAAGCATTGCTGGGTGCCACCATCCTGGCGGGGACCATCGCCGTTCCCGCCTTCGCACAGACCGCGCCTGCCGCGTCCCCGCCGGAGGACGACGCGATCATCGTGACCGCGACGCGGCGCGAGACGACGTTGCAGGACGCGCCGATCAACATCAGCGCCATCGGCGCCGAAGCGCTGGCGCGCCAGCGGATCGACGACGTGCGCGGACTCGCGGCCTTCACGCCCGGCCTGACCATCACCGACACCGGCCCGGGATCGACCGGCAACGTCATCCTGCGCGGCATTTCCTCGGCCGATACGCAGTCCGGCACCAACGCGCAGAGTGCGCTGGGCATCTATCTGGGCGAAGTTCCGCTGTATCTCGACTTCAAGCTGATCGACCTGGCGCGGGTGGAGGTGCTGCAAGGGCCGCAGGGGACGCTCTACGGCCTGGGCACCCTGTCGGGGGCGATCCGCTACATGCCCAACCGGCCGAACACCGATCGCATCTCGCTGGAATATCACGGTCGCTACTTCGGCGTGGCGCATGGCAGCAACCCCGGCGTCAACGGCGACGCGACGTTCAACCTGCCGATCGTGACCGATCACATCGCCTTCCGCACCGCGACCGGCTATTACGACAATCCCGGCTTCATCGACTATCCGTACCTGCTCCAGCAGCCCGGCATATCGAACCCGCAGCCGGTCCGCGGCACCACCGCGGCGCAGGGCTCGTTCGGCACGCCCGCGGACTATGCCGCCAACTTCTACCGGCGCAAGGATCTGAACTACGAGCGGACCTTCACCACCCGCAACCAGCTGCTGTTGCAGGCCAGCCCGTCCGCGAAGCTGTTCCTGACCTATGCGCACCAGACCACCGACACCGGCGGGCAGCAGGCCAACGGCGCCGGCGTGCTGGGCACCGGCCGCTACGAGGCGCCGTGGCGCTACGCTGAACCGCGCAGCCGCAAGGCGGACCTGTATGCCGCGGAATTCAATCTGGGGCTGGGCGGCATCGCCGACCTGGTCGCCACCGCCGCGCTGACCAACCAGCGCAATCGCACCTCGTCGGACAACACCGATCTGCTGCTCGACCTCGACTATGGGTACGAGGCGTTCCCCGCCTTCTCCTCCTACAACACCAACGAGACGCTGTACCGCCAGTTCAATGGCGAGGTGCGGCTGGTGTCGACCCATGGCGGGCCGTTCAGCTGGGTCATCGGCGGCTTCTACAACAACCAGCGCCAGCAGTCGCAATATCGCGAATACGTGCCCGGCTACCCCGAATTCGCCGGCATCTACCGCCCCGACAACCTCGAATACATGTCGTTCATCAACACCCGGACGAAGGAAAAGGCGGTATACGGGGAGGGCACGCTTCACATCACCGATGCGTGGCAGGTGACGGGAGGCCTTCGCTACTACAAGTACGACGCCTTCGCGCAGGGCGGTACCGACACGCCGCTGTTCAGCAAGAACACGCCCTACCCGCTGGTCGTCTTCGCGCCCAAGCGGATCAAGTCCGGCGACACCGCCGCCGACGGCTTCGTGTGGAAGGCGAATACCTCGTACAAGTTCAGCGAAGAGCTGCTCGTCTACGGCACGTACAGCACCGGCTATCGCACCGGTAACGTGAACCGTGTCGCGCCTTGCGTGCTGCCGATCAACGAGAGCGTGCAGAACGTCTGCGCGCTGCCCAACGAACTGTCGTTCAAGCCCGACCGCACCCGCAATGCGGAGGTGGGCGTGCGCACGTCGTTGCTCGACAAACGGCTCCAGCTGACCGGATCGGTCTATCGCATCCTGTGGTCGGGCATCCAGGTGCCGAGCCAGACCAAGTACGGCGCGGTCGGCATCACGGTGAACGGCAGCAAGGCGCGGTCGCAGGGCTTCGATCTGTCCGCACTGCTGCGCGTCACCCCGCGGCTGTCGCTGCAAGGCACCTATTCGTATGTGGATGCCAAGCTGACGCAGGACGCGCCCGGCATCATCGTCAGCCAGGGCCAGAATTTCGACGCCTTCGCCGGCGACCGCCTCCCCGGTTCGGCCAAGCACACCGCCAGCGGTCAGGCGACCTATACCCAGCCGCTCGACAATGGCGCGGAGGTGGAGGCGACCTGGGCCACCGCGTATATCGGCGACATCTATTCCCGCGTCGGGCTGCGCGGCAATGGCGAGGTCATTCCCGGCTACGTCACGCACCGCGCGGCGATCACCTATCGCACCGATCGCTTCGACATCGGCGTGTTCGGGGACAATCTCTTCGATAAATATGCGATCACCTCGATCTCGAACGATCGCAGCTCGTTCAACCAGACACGGACCGGGGTGATCGAGCGTTATTATGCGCACAGCGTGCTGACGCCGCGGCGCATCGGCGTCGACTTCCGCGTCCGTTACTGAGGACAGCGCCGTCGCGAACCTGCCCGGATCGCGACGGCGAGGTACGGCGACCGCATCACCACGAGAACGTCGCCGCCGACCTGCGGTGACCGATCGTCAGCGCGTCCGCCACCAACCGGCTGGGTTCGTCGTCCACGTCGGATCGTCCGCCGGCGATGAGGTCGGAAAAGCGTCGATACAGGCGTGGATATTCCTCGTTGGGGCAGGATACCTCCCTGCCCTCGACGCGAAGGGTACGACCGCCGTCCTCCAGTCGCAGCACGCCGTCATCGCTCGTCACCTCAATCGTCCAGCAGGGTGCGTCGCGCTCCAGGAAATCGAGCGACATGTGCCCGCTGGCATCGCCGCAGGCCATGCCGACCTCCGCGGCGATCGGGCTCTGCCGCCCGGCCGGGATCGCCAGGTCGGCGTGGGTCACCACCAATCGGCCGGGCAGGATCGCCGTTGCGATCGACAGCGCGTTGATCGCGGGATCGAACACGCCGAAACCGCCCGCATCCAGGATCCAGTCCTGCCCGGGGTGCCACCAGCGGATATCCTCCTTCCAGTAGATCCGGATACCGGTCACCCGGCGCGATGCCAGCCAGACGCGGGCCGGCTCCACCGCGCCCGCCTCTCGCGAATGCCACGCCGCAAAGAGCGTGCGACCGGCGGAGGCGGCGGCGTTCCGCAGCAACGCGACCTCCCCCAGCGTGGCTGCCGGCGGCTTCTCCAGCAGCACGTGCAGCCCCGCGTCGAGCGCCTTGACGGCGAGCGCGGCGCGCCCTCGCGGTGGGGTGCAGATCGCGACCGCGTCGAGCGCCGGCCCCGCGCCCAGCAGATCGTCCAGCGATGCGAAGGCGGGCACGCCGTCGATGCCACCGCACGGGTCCGCGGTCGCCACCAGCGTAAATTCCGGGTCGCCCTCGATCGCCGGGACGTGGCGATCGCGTGCGATCTTGCCGACCCCCACCAATGCCATCCTCATCGCACAACGCTCCATTTATCGTACAAATAGCTTTCTAGCGGCCGGTCGATCGGCTATCAACCGAGGTCATCGCCGCCGCATGACAATTTGACGAGAGACCGGATGAGCAACGACGACCTGCCGCAAGAGGCCCGGCACCGCACGGGGTTGCGCTCGCGCGCATGGTTCGACGATCCCTCCAACCCCGACATGACCGCGCTCTATATCGAGCGATACCTCAACTACGGGCTGAGCCTGGAGGAGCTGCAGTCGGATCGCCCGATCATCGGCATCGCGCAGACCGGCAGCGACCTGGCGCCGTGCAACCGCCATCACCTGATCCTGGCGGACCGCGTGAAGCAGGGCATCCGCGACCGCGGCGGCATCCCGATCGAGTTTCCCATTCATCCGATCCAGGAGACGGGCAAGCGCCCCACCGCCGGGCTGGACCGCAACCTTGCCTATCTCAGCCTGGTCGAGGTGCTGCACGGCTATCCGATCGACGGCGTCGTGCTGACGATCGGGTGCGACAAGACGACCCCGGCCTGCCTGATGGCGGCCGCCACCGTGAACATTCCCGCGATCGCGCTGTCGGTCGGGCCGATGCTCAACGGCAATTACCAGGGGCAGCGCACCGGATCGGGGACGATCGTGTGGAAGGCGCGCGAGCTGCTGGCCGCGGGCGAGATCGACTACAAGGGCTTCATCGAGCTGGTCGCGTCCAGCGCGCCGTCGACCGGCTTCTGCAACACCATGGGCACCGCGACCACGATGAACTCGCTGGCGGAGGCGCTGGGCATGTCGCTGCCCGCCTCCGCCGCGATCCCCGCGCCGCACCGCGACCGGCAGCAATGCGCGTGGGAGACCGGGCGCACGATCGTCGAGATGGTGCGTGCCGACCGGCGCCCTTCCGACATCCTGACCCGCACCGCCTTCCTGAACGCGATCCGCGTCAATTCCGCGATCGGCGGGTCGACCAACGCGCCGATCCACCTCAACGCGATCGCGCGCCACATGGGGGTCGAGCTGTCGTTGGCCGATTGGGAGGAACAGGGCGCCGACGTGCCGCTGCTGGTCAACATGCAACCGGCCGGCGAATATCTGGGCGAGGATTTCTACCGCGCCGGCGGCGTGCGGGCCGTCATGGCGCAGTTGCTTGCCGCCGGGCTGATCGACGGCAGCGCGCTGACCGCCAATGGCGCGACGGTCGTCGAGAACGTGGCGGGCGCGGCCATCGCGGACGAGGATGTGATCTACCCCTTCGACCGCCCGTTGAAGCCGGCCGCGGGGCTGACCGTGCTGTCGGGCAACGTGTTCGACGCCGCGGTCATGAAGCTGTCCGTCATCTCGGACCAGTTCCGCGGCATGTACCTGAGCGACCCGGAGGATCCGGACGCCTTCACCGGCACCGCGGTCGTGTTCGACGGGCCGGAGGATTATCACGCACGGATCGACGATCCCGCCAGCGGCATCGACGAACGCTCGATCCTGGTGATGCGGGGCGCAGGTCCGGTCGGCTATCCCGGCGGCGCGGAGGTGGTCAACATGCGCCCGCCCGCCGCGCTGATCCGCGCCGGGGTTCATGCGCTTCCCTGCCTGGGCGACGGGCGGCAGTCGGGGACCAGCGGCAGCCCGTCGATCCTGAACGCCGCGCCGGAGGCCGCGGTCGGCGGCGGGCTGGCGCTGCTGCGCACCGGCGACCGGATGCGGATCGACCTGAAGGCGAACCGCGTCGACATGCTGGTGGAAGAGGACGAACTGGCGCGCCGCCGCGCGGAGCTGGAGCGCGTGGCCATCCCCGCGTCGCAGACCCCGTGGCAGGAGATCCACCGCGACACCGTCGGCCAGTTCGACACCGGCGCGGTGATCGAAAGCGCGGTCAAGTATCAACGTATCGCCGAGCGCGGCCTGCCGCGCGACAGTCACTAGATGGTCGCCGCGGTAGCCGGCAGCGGACGCGCCGCGCTGGGCGAGGGTCCGTTGTGGTCCGATCGCGAGCAGGCGGCCTATTGGGTCGACATACTGGGGCGGTGCGTGCGGCGGCTGTCGCTGGCCGACGGCGCAGTCACGTCGTGGGAGATGCCCGCGCCGACCGGCTGGATCATCGAGCGGCGGGATCGCGCCGGCTTCATCGCCGGACTGGACACCGGCTTCGTGGAGCTGCTGCTGCCTCCGGGCGCCGCGCCGGTCGTGACCCCGATCCACGACCCCGAACCGCACCTGCCCGCCAACCGCATGAACGATGCGAAGGCAGACGCGGCCGGGCGCATCTGGGCCGGGACGATGCCGTTTTCGTGCGAGGGAGCGACCGGCGCCTTCTACCGCCTCGACCACGATTTCGGCTGCCGCCAGGTGGACGCGCCGTACACGATCGCCAATGGTCCGGCGATCGCCCCGGACGGACGAACGCTGTTCCATACCGATACCGCGCTGCGCACGATCTTCCGCTTCGCGATGCGTGACGACGGCACGCTCGGCCCCCGGGTGCCGCACATCGTGTTCGACCCGGCATGGGGCAGCCCGGACGGAATGACGCTGGACGCGGACGGCTGCCTGTGGGTGGCGCATTGGGGCACCGGGCAGGTCAGCCGCTTCGATCCGGCCGGTGCCCGGATGCGCGGAATCGCGCTGCCCGCGTCGCAGATCACCAGCATGACCTTCGCCGGCGACACGCTCGACCGGATGTTCGTCACCTCCGCCGCGGATGGCGTCGACGACGAGCCGCTGGCGGGAGCGCTGTTCGAGGTCGACCCGGGATGCCGCGGGCTGCCGACGCAGCGGTTCGGGGGCTAACGCTACCGGCCGCCGCCTCAATCCCCCGTATCGCCGATCAGGTCGAGCACGTCGCCGATGATGCGCCGCATCGCGTGGCGGCTGGAATCGGGGTCGCGGGTCGCGATGGCATCGGCGACCGCCGCATGGTCGGCGATGTTGGCCGAGCGCCCCTTGATACGGTTGGTGAAGCGGATCGACGTATGGAGCGCGGTCGCCACCACGTTGCGGAACTGCGCGTAGAAGGGGTTGCCCGACGCCTGCAGGATCGCGACGTGGAAGGCGATGTCGGCTTCCAGCGGATCGCCGCTGCCCGCCTCGGCCGCCTCCATCCGCGACAGCTCGGCACGGATCGCCGCCATGTCCGCATCGGAATGGAACTGCGCCGCCAGCGCCGCCGCCTCCGGCTCGATCGCGATTCGCAGCTGGTTGAACTGGCGCAGCAGATCGACCGAGAATTTGCGCTCCAGCAGCCAGCGCAGCACGTCGGTATCGAACAGGTTCCATTGCGACGCCGGACTGACGACGGTGCCCTGCCGCGGTCGCGCGGTGACCAGCCCCTTCGCGGTCAGCATCTTGACCGCTTCCCGCGTTACCGAGCGGCTGACGCCGTAGGCCTTGGCGATCTCCGCCTCGGTCGGAAAGGGCCGCGTCTCGTACCGGCCGATGACGATCGCCTTGCCCAGCGTATCGAGCATCCCGTGCGTCAGATTGCGGCCGAGATCGTGCTGCAACGCGCGATCGGATGTGGTGTGCCCCCTCTCCATGACGCTCCTTCTGCGTCAAGCCGTGCGCCATGTGAAGTCGTCGCACTGGACTTGCACAATTTATCGTATAATTAAACTTGCTGCTTGGGGAGGAACGGCGCGGATGACGCTTTCGACGATCGATCTGGCGGTGGTGATCGCCTATGCGGTGGGCATCTTCGCGCTGGCGCAGTGGGTGAGCCGCGACAAGGCGGGCGAGACGAAGGATTCGTCGGACTATTTCCTGGCGT
>CAJYKB010000024.1 GCA_913774925.1 uncultured Sphingomonas sp.
TCTTCGTCGGGATCGTCGTGTTGCGATCGATCATCCGCGTGAACACGCCACCCAGCGTCTCGATACCCAGCGACAGCGGCGTCACGTCGAGCAGCAGCACGTCCTTCACGTCGCCTTGGAGCACGCCGGCTTGGATCGCCGCGCCCATCGCCACCACCTCGTCGGGGTTGACGCCGGTGTGCGGCTCCTTGCCGAAGAAGTTCTTCACCGCCTCGCGCACCTTGGGCATGCGCGTCATGCCGCCGACCAGCACCACTTCCGCGATGTCGGACGCCTTCACCTGCGCGTCGGCCAGCGCCTTCTTCATCGGCTCGATTGTGCGCTGGATCAGGCTGTCCACCAGCCGCTCCAGATCCGCCCGGCTGATCGTCTTGACCAAGTGCTTCGGGCCGTTCTGGTCGGCGGTGATGAACGGCAGGTTGACCTCGGTCGAGGCGGCGGACGACAGCTCGATCTTCGCCTTCTCGGCCGGTTCCTTCAGCCGCTGGAGCGCGAGCTTGTCCTTGGTGAGGTCGATGCCCTCATCCTTCTTGAAGCCCTCGGCCAGGTAATCGACCAGCTTGTTGTCGAAATCCTCGCCGCCCAGGAAGGTGTCGCCGTTGGTCGCCTTCACCTCGAACACGCCGTCGCCGATCTCCAGGATCGAGACGTCGAACGTGCCGCCGCCGAGGTCGTAGACCACGATCGTCTTGCCGTCCTGCTTGTCGAGGCCGTAGGCGAGCGCCGCCGCCGTCGGCTCGTTAATGATGCGCAGCACCTCCAGCCCCGCGATCTGGCCGGCGTCCTTGGTCGCCTGACGCTGCGCGTCGTTGAAGTAGGCCGGCACGGTGATGACCGCCTGCGTCACCGTCTCGCCCAGATGGCTCTCGGCGGTTTCCTTCATCTTCTGAAGCGTGAAGGCCGAAATCTGCGACGGGCTGTATTCCTTGCCGCCGGCCGCGACCCATGCGTCGCCGTTCTGGCCGCGCACGATCTTGTACGGGACCAGCTCGGTGTCCTTCTTGGTCACCGGATCGTCGAAGCGGCGGCCGATAAGGCGCTTCACCGCGAAGATGGTATTGTCGCCGTTGGTCACCGCCTGACGCTTCGCCGGCTGACCGATCAGCCGCTCGCCGTCCTTGGCGAAGGCGACGATCGACGGCGTGGTGCGCGCGCCCTCCGCATTCTCGATGACCTTGGCCTTTCCGCCTTCCATCACCGCGACGCACGAATTGGTGGTGCCGAGATCAATACCGATAACTTTTGCCATGAGTGCCTAACCTAGCCCCTGCGTACTGAAAAGATGACGGGCTGCGTCCCGTTTCGGCGGCGCAACCGTGTCGATGCAGCGCGATATAGGGGGCCGGGAGCGCCCCGCAAGAAGGACGGCGCACGAGCAGGGAACCGTTGCGTGTCCCATGCGTGGAACGTACAGGAGCGAATATGTCCACCGCCCGCATCTTCCAGCGCCCCAAGAACGCCATGCAGTCCGGCAAGCACCGTACCGACCGGTGGCAGCTGGAATTCGAGCCGGGCGAAGCCAAGCGTCCCGACCCGCTGACCGGCTGGGCCGGCAGCGGCGACACGCGCGACCAGATCCGCCTGTCGTTCCCGTCGTGCGAGGCGGCGATCGCCTATGCCGAGCGCGAGGGGCTGGCGTATACGGTCATCCCGGCGCCGACGAAGACGTTGAAGCTGCAGAGCTACGCCGACAATTTCCGCTGAGGTTGAGGGGGCCGTGCCCATCGCTTCTCCCCTCCCTTCAGGAAGGGGCCGGGGGTGAGTGGCGGCCTGATCATACGGAACCCACAAGCGTGTCGGCGGCCGTACACCCGGTCGCCACCCACCCCAACCCCTCCCTTGGAGGGAGGGGTTAAGAGATGTCAGCGCGGCGTCAGGACGATCGTCGTCGCATCGGGTCGCGTGGCGCGGGCGGTGCCATAGGCCTCCAGTGCGGCGACCAGCGCATCGGTGCCGCCCGCGGTGCGCAGCGAGCCGCTGAACGGATGCGCTGCCAGGCGGGCGTCGCGGATGACGATGCGGCGCGCGTCGTAGCGTTGCAGCGCGGCGACGACCTGCGACAGCGGGGTGGCGGCGAAGGTGAGGCGGCCGTCCTGCCAGCCAGCGGTGTCGGCGGCGCGACCGTCCGCGACCGCGACCGACCGCGCCGTCGTCGTCAGCACCTGTCCCGCCGCCATCGTTCGCGTCGCCCCGGGGGTCACGACACGCACGACGCCCTCCGTCAGGGCGACCGTCATCGCGCCGTCGGCACCGCGCTCCACCGTGAAGTGCGTGCCCAATGCGGTCACGGTATTGCCCTCCGTCGCGACCACGAAGGGATGCGCGCGGTCCTTTTGCACCGCAAAGGCGGCGCGGCCGGCGAGCAGGTCGACGCGGCGGTCGTTCACGCGGTGCGGGATCGACACTGCGGAGGCGGCGTCTAGCGTCATGATCGATCCGTCGGGCAGGCGGATGCGGCGCTGCTCCCCGACCGCGGTCGCATAATGCGTCGCGCCGGCGGTCGTGTGCGCATGCGCCGGCTCGGCCTGGTCACGGTGCGACAGGATGGTGCCGGTGCCGATGACCGCGGCGAGCGCGGCGGCGGTCGCGAAGATCGGCCAGCGCTGGACCGCGGGGCGGGCGGACGCGGCGCCGAGTGCCTGCGCGCGCAGCGCGGCGATCGCGGGATCGTCGGCGACCCCGGTCAGCGCCGTGTCGAGCGTGTCGACCCGCGCGGCGGCGGCGTCATGCGCGGGATCGGCGCGGCGCCAGCGCTCCGCGGCGGCGCGATCGACCGCATCCGCATCGTCGGCGCGCAGGCGCGCGTACCAGCCCGCGGCCCGCGCGGCTGGATCCTCTCCGTGATCGCGCGTCATGCCTCGGCGGTCGCTGCCAGGATGCGGATGGCCTTCATGATATGCTTTTCCACCGCGCTTACCGAAATCCCCATGTGTCGGGCGATGGCCGCGTAGCTCATTTCCTCGAAGCGGTGAAGGACGAACGCCTGCCGGGTACGATCCGGCAATTCCCCCACCGCCGCGACGAGCCGCGACCAGCGTTCCTTGCCCATCAAGACGCGCTCGGGCGAGCGCCCCTCAACCGGGTGGTCACTTTCTTCGAGCGGGGCGTGGCGGGAGCGCTGGCGCACGATGTCGCGGCGCGCGCGATCGGTCAGCACGCTCTGCGCGACCTGGAAGACATACCCTTGCAGGTTGGCGATCTCGCCCTCCGCCCGGCGGGTCTGCATCCTGAGCGCCACGTCCTGCACCAGGTCGTCGACGTCGTCGGGCGCCGCGCGCTTGGCCAGGAAGCGGCGGATCACCGGCAGCAGCGGGGCGATCTCCTCCCCCCGCCTGCGCGCGCACGCGTCGCGTCCGATCGACGTGGAGCCCCAGCGGGGCTGCGCGGTCAGCACCAAGTTTCGTCCCCCGTTCGGCCCTGTCATGGGCAAGCGATGCTCACCCTTTTTGCCGGCGTCCTCCCCCGACGCTTGTGGAGCGCAAACGATCATGTTGTAACCATTCCGTCAAGCGCCGCGTGAGCGGATGTGACCGTCATATTGCGGTAAAGGCTGCAAAAACGCCGGGGAGGGGGGCGCTGACGACATAAGAATGCGCAAGGGTCGCGCGGGTCCGGTTCGACGGGGGTGGCATTTTGGGGTGGCGCCGCAAGGGGTGCAGGCGGGTGTACGGGGTGGCGATCGCGCTGTCGGTCGCGGCATCGCTTCCGTGTGCCCCCGCCGATGCCGCGGTTGCCGACATCGCGGCGCGCAAGCCGCTGCCGCGCGACGTGCCGGCAGGCCCGCTCGAGGTCGTCCTGCGCCGCATCGCGGCGGACACGGACGAGCAGATCCTGGTCGATCCCGCGATCGTCGCGGCGCGTCGCGGCGGGCCGGTTCCGCGCGGCACCCCGATCGATGCCGCGCTGGCGCAGGTGCTGGGCGGAACCGGGCTGTCGATCCGCCGCGTCGGCCCCGGGGTCCTGGTGATCGTCGGACCTCCGCCGCGGGCCGACGACGTGCTGGCGCCCGACCCCGATATCGTGGTCACCGCGCTGCGCCGCCCGACGCTGCTGAGCGAAGCGGGGCCGGACCTGGCGGTGGTGTCGGGCGCGACGCTGTCGCAGACCCGCACCGTCGAGCGCCGCGCGCTGGTGCGACTTCTGCCGGCGCTGACCGCGACCACGACCGGGCCGATGCAGCAGCGGCTATCGGTGCGCGGTGTGCTGGGGACGGGGGAGGGGACGGTCGGGATCTATTTCGGCGAGGTGCCCGTCACCGCGCCGTCCGGCACCGGGTTCGACCCCGGCGGCATGTCGCCCGACATCGACCTGATCGACATCGACCGCGTCGAACTGCTCAAGGGGCCGCAGGGCACCTTGTACGGCGCGTCGTCGATGGGCGGGACGCTGCGTACCATCTTCCGCCAGCCCGATGCCGATCGCTGGGCGGCGGAGGCGAGCACGGAGGTGGGCGTGGCCACCGGCGGCGGCCCGGGCGCGGCGCTGTCGGCGATGGTCAACGTGCCGCTGGTGCGCGAGCGGCTGGCGCTGCGCGTGGTCGCGGGGCGGCGGCGTATCGGCGGCGCGATCGACAATGCGCGGCTGGGCTACCGCGACGGCGATACGGCGGATCGCGAGAGCGCGCGCATGGCGCTGGCGTGGACACCCGACGACAGGCTGCGCGTCGACCTGTCGGGGCTGGTGCAGGACAACCGGACCGCGGATGCCGGCGTCGGGCTGCTCGACGACGGGCGGCGGCGCGCCGACGTACCGGTCCGCATCCCCAGCAGCGAGCGACTGCGGCTGGTCAGCGGGACGCTGCGCTGGGCGCCCGGCGCGCTGCGTCTGACCGCGACGCTGGCGCATTACGACTGGCGCACGCTTCGCCAGATCGGCTTCACCAACGTGCTGGAGCGCCAGCGCGGCAGCGATGCGGCCTGCCGTCGCTACGGTGTCGCCGCGGGCTGGGGCGCGATCTGCACCGATGCGGTGCGGGCGTCCTATGGCGCGTGGCTGGACACGCGCCTGCCGGCGATCCTCTACCAGCCGATGGCGCTCCACAGCACGATCGCGGAGGTGCGGCTGTCCGACGACGGCAACGGCCCGTGGCGGTGGACGATCGGCGCCTTCGCCGAGCGTCGTGCCGACCGCACCGACAGCAATACCGCGCGTGCCGACGCCGCGACGGGGCGGCTGGTCCTGCCGCTCGACCTGACCGGCCTGCGCCTGCTCGACATGCGGCTCGACCAGCAGGCGGTCTATGCCGAGGGCAGTCGCGTGCTGGGGGCGGGGTTCACCGCGACGCTGGGGATGCGGGCCTATCGCTACGTCCGTGCCGCCGGCGGATCGGTGCCCGTGCCCAATATCGTCACCGGCACCGGGCTGGTCGAGGACGCGCGCTACCGAACGACTGCGACCGGCCGCAACATGAAGGCCGCGCTCGACTGGCGGGGCGGCGGCGGGATGCTGGTGCGGCTGGTCGCGTCCGAGGGGTTCCGCCCGGGCGGGGTCAACATCACCCCCGAACTGACCGCGGCCGAGCGCGTGTTCCGCGCCGATCACCTGTGGAACTACGAACTGGGCGTGAAACTCCCGGTGCGCGGCAGCGCGACGAGCGTGGAGGCGAGCGCATTCCATATCGACTGGGACGACACGATCTTCGTCGCGAGCAGCCAGAACGGCGCGTTCCTCTACAACACCAACCTGACCTCGGTGGATATCGACGGGGTGGAGGGGCGCGTCGGCACGGTGTTCGACGGGTGGCGGCTGACGCTGGCGGCGACGTGGCTTGCCGCGCGGCTGGCGGCGGATGCGACGCCGAACACGATGGAGGGGGCCGGCCGGCGCGGGGACCGGCTGCCGCAGGTGCCGGCATTGTCATGGGTGGCGAGTGCGGACCGGCGCTGGCGTGCCGGGCCAGGGGCCAGCGTCACGCTGGGCGTGCTGGCCAGCGGCAGCAGCGCGTTCTTCTCCGCCTTCGGCGAGGACAATCCGTTCCGCGTACGGACCCCGGCGCGGATGCTGCTGGACCTGTATTCGAGCTACCAGCGCGGCGGATGGTCGGCGCGCCTGGGGATCGACAATGTCGCGGATGCGCTGGCGCCATCGCGCGTCTTCTCCAGCGCGTTCGGCGAGCGGCAGGTCTATTCGGCGCGTCCGCGCACCGTCACGCTCACAATGGGCTGGGCGCTGTAAGCGTTCAGCGGAACGTCAGCACCGGGCGTCCGCGGAGATAGGCCGAGGCGGGATCGTCGAAGGGGAAGCCGGCCGCCGCGATCCGCCCCATGCCGAGCGCCAGCGTCCCGTGTCGGCCGTCCTGGCGCACCGCGGCGTCGAGCCGCTGAACCCATTCCGGCGCGACGATCAGCCCGGTTCCGGTCCGGATCAACGGGCAGCCGGGGCGCGACAGCACCGCGACGCGGCGACGCACCGTGCTCTCCGCGATCGAGAACAGCCGCGCCAGGGTCGCTACCCGCGGCGCGCGGGCTGGCCCGGCACCCGGCAGCGCGTCCGATGCATCGGTGATGGCGGCGAGGACGGCGTAGACGAGCGCCAGATCGGTCGTGGCCGGAATCAGCGTGCGGTGCTGGTCCGCCATCGCCAGCGCGATATCGATTGCGGTCCGCACGCCGTCTGCGCGCTCGAACCGCCGCGATGCCATCGCGGTCAGCCGCGTCACGATGCCCGCACGCACGGCATCGTCGACGTAACGCACGACGACATCGTGGATCTGGTCCATCGCCTCGATCAGCGCGCCTTGCGAGCAGACGTCGGATGCGATGCGCACACCCAGCGCGTCGCGCCGGCACAGCCCCTGGGCGATCAGCGCACCGACGTGGCGACGCACCGTCTCGAACGGCCGCCCCAGCGACATGGCAGCAGAGTTGACCGAAATCGGGCGGTCCGTATCGGCCGGGGACAGATGAATATTGAGGAACAGCGCGAACACAATCGCACGGTCGAGATCGCCGCCGAACAATCGCCCGGCGATCATATGGAAAGACGTGTGCAATTGCGCGAGCAAGCGGGTGGCAACCGGCATGGCGATCGATAGCGAACCGTTGACGTCCATCCTTCCACCGGTGCGAACCGGGGCGACGGATACGTGACGTGGCATGTCCCCTTCCCCAAAAAGGCCAACGAAATCCCGTGCGGGACTTAATGCGGGTTAGGGATGGTGACGTTCGTGTGACACCGTGACGTTACTCATTTCGGAGCGTCGTTACCCGATCTGGCGCTCTTTTGGGTCGTCAGCGCGGCAAGCTCGTCCACCAGCCGCCTGAATTGCGCGATCAGGCGGCGTTGGTGCTCGACGTGATGTTCCGCGATCAGCTCGCGCGACGGCAGGATCACGCCGCCATCGGCATGCACCACCGTCCCTGCCGCCAGCATCGCAGAGACGTGGCGGCGCACGGTTTCGAACGGCAGCGCAGTATCGCGCGCGATCGCGCGCGGTCCGGTGGGGCGGCGTGCCTCGTCCGGCAACGGGCGATGCTGATGCGCATAGCGCAGCGACAACGCCGGATCGGCGAGCAAATGGCGGGTATTGGCATGCGCGATCGCCAGCCGGATCGTCGCCGGGATGACGCCGCCGTCGAATGCCACCACCTCCTCGATCCAGCGGGTGCCGATGTCGAGATCGATGCGCGCCACCTGCGATGCGTCGGCCTCGTGCGCGGCGCGGGTGGCGTCGGCTATCCGCAGTCCCTGCGCCTCCATCGTGCCCAGCATCGCCAGCAGCGCGGCGCGATCCTCCCGCACCGCTTGGGCGCCGGCGCCGTTCGCCGTCAGCGCCGGATCGACCAGGAAACCGTCCCCGCGCTGCTGCATCAGGCCCGCGATCCGGAGCCGCGCCGCCCGCCGCCGCGCGGTTTCGTAGGACAGCCCGCTCGCCTGCGCCATGGCGGCGAGCGGCACGGCGATGCGGCGCGCGCCCGTCTGGTTGCCGGCGCGTGCGCCGGGGACGGAGAGGGCGCGGGTGGTCTGGATCATCAGCGCGTCGGCGGCGTCGACACCGAGCGCCAGCGGCCAGCGGATAAGCCGGTCGAGGACCAGCGCGTTGATGAAGCGGGCGACGAAGCGCAGCCGGTCGCTCCCGGCATCCTGGCCGACCGCCGGCCGCGCCTGTTCCGCCCCCGCGATCATCCGCCCGCTATGTCCCTCGACAACAATGGCAATACGCATGCCTAGCGAGGCGCGATGCCCGGGCTCAACCGCGCGATTCCCCGATCTGACGCGCGGCAGGCCGGCGTGTGCAAAGAAAAACGGCCCGATCCGGAGGATCGAGCCGCTCTGGCGTCACACCGGATGGCGAGATCAGTACGAACCCTTGGCCATCAGGACGCTGGGGACGGTGATCGCGAGGATGCGGATGTCCATCGCGGCGTTGCGGCTGCGCGAATAGGCGACGTCCATCGCCACGCGCCGACGATAGGAGGTGTCGTTGCGACCGCTCACCTGCCACAGCCCCGTGATGCCCGGGCGGACGCTGCAATAATGCCGGATGTAGCGGCCGTAGCGCAGCGCCTCCGCCTCGACGATCGGGCGCGGGCCGACCAGGCTCATCTCGCCCTTCAGCACGTTGAACAGCTGGGGCAGCTCGTCGAGGCTGCTCTTGCGCAGGAAACCGCCGATGCCGACGATGCGCGGGTCGTTGCGCAGCTTGTGATCCTTTGCCCATTCGGCGCGCGCGGCGGGATCGGTGCGCAGCAGCTCCTGCAGTCGCGCCTCCGCGTCGGTGGCCATGGTGCGGAACTTCAGGCAGCGGAACATGCCGCCGCCGCGCCCGATGCGCGGCTGCGCGAAGAAGATCGGACCGGGGTTGGCGATATACGTGCACAACGCGATCGCGATCATCAGCGGCGCGAAGAAGATGATCGCCACCAGCGATACCATCACGTCGAGCGTGCGCGTCACCCGCTGATCCCACAGGAAGGAGGGCAGCGCCGACCGGCGTGCAGCATGGCTCGAGCGATCGAGCGTGTCGTCCATCGCTGTCGGTGCCACGGATGCCATGGGTAACCCCTTTTCGTTGTGCACTGCACCAATACAGGAAGGTCAACGCGATTTTAAGTGCGAAAAACCGCTACCTGGATCGCTTCGAGCCCAAAATGGGTCACTTCGGCGTACAAATGCAAAATGCGATATTAACGATTTGACGCGCGAAACGCCGGTCCTGGCATTTGGCTCCATGCGCAGGCGTCGGAATGTTGCGTCCGGCGACGAACCGACGCCAGGCTGCGATTATCCGCGCCCGGCGCGCGTGAGCAGGCGACGCAGCGGCGAAAAGATGGTGCCGGCGTCGGCGGACAGCAGCAGTACGGTGGCAGCTCCGGCGATCGATACCGTCACGACGAAGCGGACGAGTCGCTCTCCGGTGAGGCCCGCCCCGCAGATCCACCAGGTGATCGCAAGCAGCAGCGCCGCGGCAGCGCGGCACAGCCTGATGTGATCGGCCCGCGTCGCCCCCGAGTCGCGACGGAACCGGTGGCTCGTCGCGGCCAGCAGCAACAGCGCGAAGGCAGCGGGAACGACGGCCTCAGGCATGCGTGACCTCCCGGGCGATGCGGCGGCGCCGCGTCGGTGCGGCGCGCGGCCGTCCGGCGCGGCGCGACGCGAAGGCGAGCAGCGCGGCCAGCGCCAGCAGCGCGGCATCGAAGGCGAGAAACAACGCATCCCCCGATAGCGCGCGGGGGACGAGGACGAGGTCGGCCGCCGCGGCCGCGGCGAAGGCGACCGCGCCCAGCGCGAAGGCGACGCGCCAGGTGCGTGCCGGTGCCAGCAGACATTGCCCCGCGGCGACCGCGCCCCATGCCCAGAACATCGCCGCGACCTCCAGATCGGCGCGGCCGGCGAGATCGGCGGGAAGGAGCCGGTTGGCCAGCAGATAGGCGGCCATGCCGAACGGGAACCCGGCGATGGCAGCGATGTTCAGCCGCTCGACCAGTCGTAGCCCGCGGAAGGGCGCGGCGTTCGGCCGGCGGCGCGCGGCCGTCCACAGCAGCAGCCCGGTGCCGACCATCGCCGCGCCGATGGCGCCGAGCAGGAACAGCAGCCAGCGCAGTGCCGGGCCAGCGAACTGCGCCATGTGCAGCCCAATCATCACGCCGAAGGTGGAGACGATCGGCCCGCTGGGCGGCGAGGCGGTGATGACGCGTCCGGTCGCGCCCGAATAGGTGACGCTCGGCGCCCGCGCGTCGATCGACCGCGTGCCGCTGCGCGTGACGGTGACGGTCGCGGCGGCATCGCCGGGGTTGCGGATGACGACCCGCGATGGCTCGCCCCCCAGCCGGCGCTCGGCATCGCGCAGCAGCGGGGCGATCGGCACCAGCGCGGCGGGGCGGCCCGCCGCCTCACGCTCGGGGGCGGCGCCATAAGCGGCGTAGCTGAAGTCGATCGGCTTGGCGTAGTTGGTGGCGATCGGCCACGGCATGTACATGACGACCAGCGTCATCAGCCCGGTGTAGGTGATGACGGCGTGGAACGGCAGCGCCAGCACCGCGCTGGCGTTATGCGCGTCGAGCCAGCTGCGCTGCCCCTTGTTCCAGCGCAGCGTGAAGAAGTCGGCGAAGATGCGCTTGTGCGTGATGACGCCCGAAATGATCGCGGCCAGCATGAACAGCGCGCACACGCCCGCCAGCCAGCGGCCCCAGGGATGCGGCAGCTGAAGCTGGAAGTGGAAGCGGTAGAATTGCTCGCCCCCGCGCGTCTCGCGTGCGGTGATCGGCATGCCGGTGGCGGGATCCAGTTCCAGCTCCGGGCTGCGCTTGCGTGCCGCACCCTCGACCGGCCGCGGCATGGCGAAGACGCGGGTCACCGCGGTGCGGGCGTCGGGCAGGTAGATGAACCATTGCAGGTCGTCGCCATGCCCCCGCCGCTGCAACCCCGCCACCGCCGCCGCGGCGGCGGTCGCCGGAGCGGTGCGGTTGGCGGCGAGTTCCGGCTGCATCCAGCGCGTGATCTCGGGCCGGAAATAGCTGGCGGTGCCGGTCAGGAACATCGCGAACAGGATCCAGCCGGCGAGCAACCCCAGCCAGCCGTGGATCCACGCCATCGCCTGGCGCAGCGACCGCGCGGGCAGGGCAGCGGCGCCGCTCATGGGCGCAACCCCAGCCACCATAGCAGCGCCGCACCCGGTAGCGCGATGCCCCAGACGAGCAGCGCGACGCGCGCCAGCCGCGGCTCGACGAAGCACCACAGGCCGACCGCGGGATAGACGAGGAACGACAGGATCAGCCCGGCCACGGTCGCCTCGACCCGGGCGATCGGCAGCAGCCGGGCCAGCAGCGTGCCCAGCACCGCCGCCGCAGCATAGCCCCCGATCAGTGCGGTCAGGCAGCGTGCGGCCATCGACAGTGCCGCGGGCCGGAGGCGGCGGCGCACGCGTGGCGGCGGCACGGGGCGGGGATCGATCCGCTGCATCAACAATTTGCCGCACCCCCTTGCCGAACTTGTATCCCGCTTCTAGCAGCGTATGCGAGTCACTATCAATAACAAAAAGGGATACATCATGCGCGATTGCCGCTCCATTGCGCTGCCCGGCGCCTTCGCCGCGCTTTTGCTCGCCGGCACCGCGCTGCCTGCCCTTGCGGAGGGTGGCGCCGTCGCCGATGCCGATGCCGATGCCGGGCAGGTGCGCGAAAACGACGACGTGATCGTCAACGGCGTGCGCGAGCGGCGCACGGGAGAGGCGGGGGCGAAGACGCCGACCCCGCTGATCGCGCTCCCGCAGACGGTGTCGGTGATCGACGAGGCGGAGCTGCTGCGCCGCAACGTCCAGTCGATCAACCAGGCGCTGGGCTATGTCGCGGGGATCGCGCCCAACCAGCGCGGGAACGTCGCCACCCGTTACGACCAGCTGTTCATCCGCGGCTTCACGCCCGCGACGTTCATGGACGGGATGCGGCTGCTGGGCGGGGTCTATGCCAGCCCGCAGGTCGACTTCCATTTGGTCGAGCGGGTCGACATCATCAAGGGGCCGGCGTCGGTCCTCTACGGCAATTCCACCCCGGGCGGGCTCGTCAACCTGACCAGCAAGGTGCCGTATCGCGAGGCAGGCGGGCGGATCGAGCTGGCGGCGGGCAATTTCGACCTGCTGCGCTCGTCCATCGACCTCAACCAACCGCTCGACAGGGATGGCAAATTCCTGTTCCGCGTGATCGCGGGCGGCGAGCGGTCGAACGGCTTCATCGCTCGCACCGGCAACCGCCGCTATTATGCGCGCCCGATGCTGACGTTCGCGCCGGACGACCGCACCAGCCTGACGCTGATCCTGAACTATCAGCGCGATCCCGAATCGGCGTCCTACAGCGGCGTGCCCGTCTTCGGCTCCGCGCTGCCCAACCCGGGAGGGCCGTTGGCGGTTGATCTGAACGTGTCGGAGCCCGCGTACGAAGCGTTCGATCGCACGCAGAAATCGGCGACGATCCTGTTCCGCCGCCAGCTGAACGATGCGCTGACCTGGACCACCAACGCGCGCTATCTCGACGTCGGGCTGCACTATCGCCAGATCTACGGTACGTTCGACGCCAATGGAAACCTCGACACGAACGGCAATACCACCCTCTCGCGGATCACGCGTGGCGGCGGCGGATCGGACGAATCGTTCCGCACCATCACCTTCGACAGCCGCATGGCGGCGGAGTTCGCCACCGGGCCGTTGAAGCACACGCTGCTGGCGGGCGTCGACTGGCAGAACAATCGCGGCACCGCGGACCAGGCGTTCGCTACCGGGCCGAACGCGAACGCCGCGATCAACATTCCCAATATCGACCTGTACCGCCCGGTCTATGGCCAGAACCTGCCGAGCAGCAACCTGCTGCTCTTCCCCGGCGTGGCGCGCACCTTTCGCAAGATCGATCAAGCGGGCATCTATCTGCAGGACCAGATCGCGATCGGCGGGCTGAACCTGATCGCGAGCGGTCGGCAGGACTGGTATTCGACGCTGACGCGCAACCGGGCGACAGGCAACTTGACTGGTCAGTTGAGCCAATCGGCCTTCACTGGGCGTCTCGGGGCGCTGTACGAAAGTCGCTTCGGGCTGTCGCCGTTTGTGAGCTACTCAACCAGCTTCGAGCCTCAGACGGGCAACCAACTCGTTTTGAATGACAAGAAACAAGCGGTGCCGGGCGCGACCTTCGTTCCCGTGACGGGGCGCCAATATGAGGCTGGGCTAAAGTACCAGCCTCGTGGCGCCAATGCGCTCTTCACGTTGTCCCTCTTCGACTTGCGACGCCAGAACGTGCCCGCGCCCGACCCGCGCGCCGGACAGCCCGACAGCAATGTGCCCGCCGGCGCGCAAATCCAGATCGGCGAGGTAAAGGTGCGCGGTATCGAGCTCGACGGGCGCGGCGACCTTGCGCCCGGCCTGTCGCTGACGGTGGCGGGCACCTACAACGACGCGCGCGTCGTGCGCGGCAATCCGCCGACCGGTACCGGCGACCAGCTGGCAAGCGTCACCGGCACGCGCCCGCTGGGGGTGCCGAGGTGGAGCGCGTCCAGCTTCGTCGCTTATGACCTGAAGCAGGCGGTGCCCGGCGCAATGGGCGGGTTCAACATCGGCGCCGGCGTGCGCTACGTAGGCGAGTCGGACGGGACCGCGCAGATCACGGTCAATCGCGTCGTGCAGGTGCGGCGCTTCGCCTCGCCCGGCTTCGTGCTGGCGGACGCGGTGCTGGGCTATGATTTCGGTGCGATGGATACGCGTTATGCGGGGCTCAGCTTCTCGGTGAATGCCGCCAACCTGTTCGACAAGCGGCATATCGCCAGCTGCTTCTTCAACAACAGTTGCTACTTCGGCGCGTCGCGCACCGTGGTCGGGACGCTGCGCTACAATTGGTGAGCATGTCGCCCGCCCTCCCGCCACGGGCGAGCGGGAGGGCCTTGCGGCATGTGGGGCGTTGATCGCGCAAGCTCGAACCGCGATGGCGAGCGCATGACCCGCGACCATCACACCCGCAACGGCCTGATCCTGGGCGTCGGCACCTATACTATCTGGGGGCTGCTGCCGCTGTACCTGCGTCTGTTGCAGGACGTGCCGGCGTTGCAGGTGCTGGCGCATCGCGTCGTCTGGTCGCTGCTGCTGCTCGCGGTCATCGTCTTCGCCACGCGCCGGCTGGGGGCGATCCGGGCGGCGGCGCGGGGGCGGACGCTGGCGATGCTGATGGCGTCGGCGACGCTGATCGCGGTCAACTGGCTGGTCTATATCTGGTCGATCCAGAACGGGCACGTGCTGGAGGCGAGCCTGGGCTATTTCATCATCCCGCTGGTCAATGTGGCGCTGGGGATGGCGGTGCTGGGCGAGCGGATCACGCGGGTCCAGGCGGTGGCGGTGGGTATCGCGGCGCTGGGCGTCGCGGTGCTGGCGATCGGCGGGCTGGCGGTAGGCGGGGCGAACGGGGGAGGGGGCGCGGTGTGGATTCCGCTGATCCTGGCGGCAAGTTTCGCCTCCTACGGCCTGATCCGCAAGGTGGTCGCGATCGATGCGCTGGGCGGGCTGACGGTGGAGACTGCGCTGTTGCTGGTGCCGGCGCTGGTCCAGATCGTCACCGCGCAGGTGGGCGGCACCGGCGCGCTGGGGCAGTCGCGCGGGCTGGACCTGCTGCTGGTGCTGGCGGGCGTCGTCACCGCGGTGCCGCTGCTGATGTTCGCGGCGGCGGCGCGGCGGCTGCGCTATTCGACGCTGGGGCTGCTGCAATATATTGCGCCGACGCTCCAGTTCCTGGAGGCGGTGCTGATCTTTCACGAGCCGCTGCGCCCGATCCACCTCGCGACGTTCGCGCTGATCTGGACCGGCTGCGCAGTCTATGCCGTCGGTGCGCGGTGGGCGGGATGAAAAAAGCCTTCCCCGCGCGGGGCGGGGAGGGCGTTGGAACCCGACCAGGGCGGGCGATTAGGAGTGGCAGGACACCGCGGGCTTGCCCGGACGGGTCAGCGTGACCTCGGTCGTGGAGCCGATCATCGACCAACCACCCTCCGCGATCAGCGGTTTGCCCGCTTCCGTACCCGTCAGCGTGGTGGCGGCGCCGTCCTTCTCGGTGCGGACCACGGCCTGCTTGTCGCCCTGGAAGAAGGTGACATAGGCGAGGCTGCCGTCCTTGCAGCGCATCGTCTTGTCCGCCTTGATCGCGGGCGGCAGCTCGACCGGGGCGGCGTTCGCCAGCTGCGACGCCATCGGATCGGGGTTGGTGTCGATCACCTCTGCCTTGTCGGGCTGCGAATTGCATGCTGCGATGGCGAGCAGGGATGCGGCGAGGGGGAGGAGTGCGAGGTTCTTCATGGGGCGTATCGCTTCGCGTATGCGGAAAACATCGTCAAGCCCGCGTTCGCGCGGATTCGATGGCTAGGGTCAGGACTCGTTGATCACAGCCAGAAGATGACCGTGGCAGCGAGGGTGACGGCGGCGAAGAAGGCTGTGGGGCAGCGATCGTAGCGGGTGGCAACGCGCCGCCAGTCTTTGAGGCGGCCG
>CAJYKB010000025.1 GCA_913774925.1 uncultured Sphingomonas sp.
GCTGGCGCTCAACGCGGGCGTCGAGGCAGCGCGCGCCGGCGACGCGGGCAAGGGCTTCGCGGTGGTCGCCAGCGAAGTGCGCGCGCTGGCGCAGCGCTCCGCCGATGCCGCCAAGGACGTGAAGGCGCGGATCACCGCCTCGTCGGAGCATGTCGGCGAAGGGGTACGACTGGTCGGCGAGACGGGCGCGGCACTGACCCGCATCATCGAGCGGATCGACGAGATCGACGCCCTGGTGTCCGAGATCGCGACCTCCGCGGATCAGCAGGCGACCGGGCTGCAGCAGGTCAATACCGCGGTCAGCGAGATGGACGGCGTGACGCAGCAGAATGCCGCGATGGTGGAGCAGGCGACCGCCGCGGCGCGCAACCTGGCCGCCGACGCGGACACGATGGCCAGCCAGATCGCACGCTTCCGCATCGGTAACGACGCGCACCGCCCGGTCGCGGCACGGCCGGAGGCACCCGCCGCCCGGGCGGCCCCGCTGCGCAGCGCCGCACCGGCGAAACTGCGTAACGTCGGCAACGCCGCGCTCGCCCCGTCACACGACGAATGGACCGAATTCTAAGGGGGGTCAGGTGACCGCGGCACGCTCGCGATATTCGGGCCGGTCCCATGCCCGGGTGACGCCGATGTCGCGGATCACCTCCACCGCGTCGATCATGTCGACATGACGCAGGTACAAGGGCGTCAATCCGAAGCGCAGGATGTCGGGCGCGCGGAAATCGCCGATCAGCCCGCGCGCCTTTGCCGCCTGCATGATCTCGTAGCCGCGCGGATGCGCGTAGGACACCTGGCTGCCGCGTAAGCGTGCGTCGCGCGGACTGACGAGCGTGAAGCCCAGGTCGGCACAGCGCTCGTCCATCGCCTGCATGAACAGGTCGCCCAGCGCGACCGACTTCTCGCGAACCGCACGCATGTCGGCCTGCGCCATCAGGTCGACGCCGCATTCCAGCGCCGCCAGTCCCAGCACGGGCGGGGTGCCGCACAGGAAACGCTCGATCCCCGCGGCGGGGCGATAGTCGTCCTCGAACGCGAAGGGCGCGGCATGGCCGAACCACCCCGACAGCACCGGCACCGCCGCGGCCTGATGCCGCTGCGCGACATAGACGAAGGCGGGCGCGCCGGGGCCGCCGTTCAGGAACTTGTATCCGCAGCCGACCGCGAAATCGGCCCCGGCACCGTTCAGGTCGACCGGCACCGCCCCCGCGCTGTGGCTCAGGTCCCAGACGGTCAGCACGCCGCGTTCGTGCGCGCGGCGCGTCACGTCGGCCATGTCGCGCATCCGCCCCGACTTGTAATGGACCTGCGTCAGCAGCAGCACCGCGACATCGTCGCCCAATCGGTCGAGCACCGCCTCCGCATCGACCGCCTCGGCACGGACGCGGCCGCCGCCGAACGCCGCGATCCCCTGCATCATGTAGAGATCGGTCGGGAAATTGCCGCGCTCCGACAGGATCACCGATCGCTCCGGACGCAGCGACAGCGCCGCGGTCAGCGCCTTGAACAGATTGACCGACGTCGAATCCGCGACGATCACCTCGCCCGGCCGCGCCCCCAGCAACCCCGCGATCTTGTCGCCGATGCGCCGCGGCGCGCCGACCCAATCGGCCCCGACCCAGGAGGTGATGAGCCCCTCGCCCCATTCGCGCGTCACCGTTTGCGCCACGCGCGCCGCGGTCGCCCGCGGCAGCGCGCCGAGCGAATTGCCGTCGAGATACAATAATCCCTCGCGCAGCGCGAAGGCATCGCGGAAGTCGCGCAGCGGATCGGCGGCATCCAGCGCCGCCGCGGCATCGCGGGTCGGACCGGCCATCAGTCGGTGAAGACCACGGTCTTGTCGCCGTTGAGCAGTACGCGGTCGGCAAGGTGGTGACGCACCGCGCGCGCCAGCACGCGGCGTTCGATGTCGCGGCCCTTGCGCACCAGCGTGTCGGGGGAATCCGCGTGCGTCACGTGCTCGACGTCCTGCGCGATGATCGGGCCT
The DNA here is from genome assembly GCA_913774925.1 of uncultured Sphingomonas sp. GTDB lineage: Bacteria > Pseudomonadota > Alphaproteobacteria > Sphingomonadales > Sphingomonadaceae > Sphingomonas. The sequence goes on from CAJYKB010000025.1 coordinate 1,988, forward strand.
TCGTCGAGGTCGGCCGTGACGTAATGCGCGGTCGCGCCGATCATCTTCACGCCGCGCACGTGCGCCTGGTGATAGGGTTTGGCGCCCTTGAAGCCGGGCAGGAAGCTGTGGTGGATGTTGATGCACCGCCCCGTCAGGAATGCGGCGAGATCGTCCGACAGGATCTGCATATAGCGCGCCAGTACGACCAGCTCCGCGCCGGTGTCGCCCACGACCTGCTTGATCTGCGCCTCCTGCGCGGTCTTCGTCGCGGGCGTGACGGGCAAATGGTGGAACGGCACGCCGCCCAGGTCGAGGCCGGCGAATGCCGTCGCGGGGTGGTTGGAGACGATACCGACCACGTCCATCGCCAGCTCGCCGATGCGCCAGCGGTAGAGCAGGTCGGCCAGGCAATGGTCGAACCGCGACACCAGGATCAGCACCTTGCGCCGCCGGTCCGCGCGGCGCACCGCCCAGACCATGCGGTGCCGGTGCGCCAGCGCGCCGAACCGCTCGGTCAGCGCGGTCGCCTGCGCCTCGGCGAGCGTGAAGACGACGCGCATGAAGAACCGGTCCGTGTCGGGATCCTCGAACTGCGCGGCCTCGCGGATGTTGCCGCCGGCCTCGAAGAGCAGACCGGTCACGCGCGCGACGATGCCGGGCTGGTCGGGGCAGGACAGCGTCAGGATGTGCAGCGTCTCGGTCATGCGGCCTATTTGCCGACTTGTCGCAACAAGGCCAGCGTTTCGGGATCCTTCGCACGATAGGCGAGCGCGCGCTGCGCCTGGACCCGCGCGCCGTCGCGGTCGCCCGCCGCCAGCAGCGCCGCCGCCAGATCGCGGCGCACCGGATAATACCAGCCCGGCGGATCGGTCAGCAGCGAGAATTCCTCACCCTCCTGCACCTCGGCCGCCTGCTGGAAGGCGACCGCGGCGTCGCGCGGGCGGCGGTCGAGCATCGCGGCGCGCCCGGCGAGCACGCCGCGCGCGATGAAGGTCAGCTGCAACGCCTGCTTTGAACCGTCGTCATCGCCGAGCGGTCCGGCGGGTGCGACGATGGCCGTCGCCTCCCGCCGCACGCCGTCGGCATCGCCCTGACGGGCATACGCCTCGCCGCGCGCATAATGCCACGCATTGGCCAGCACCGGCAGTTTGGGCTGCGGCAGCGCCAGCACCTCGCCCGGATCGGCGAAGCGCGCCATCGCGAAATAGCCGCTGGCGGCGATCACCTGACTGAAGGGGGCGGCGGCGGTGCGCGCCTGCGAGCGCAGCACCAGCGGTCGGCCGAGCGCCAGCGCGGTCGTCGCATCGCCCGCCTCCAGCGCGCCGCCCAGGCCATAGGTGACGTTGTGGACGTGGTACGGCAGCCCCCAGACGCCGTCGGGCGGCGGCAGGCCCAGTTCCTTTGCGTTGTCCAGGCCGATCTGCACCGCGCGCATGTTCGCGTCGGCGGCGTCCTGATAGCGGCCGACCCAGTAATAGGTGTGACTGGGCATGTGGACCAGGTGGCTGGCGCGCGGGGCAAGGGCGGCGAGGCGGTCGGCGTAGCGCTCCGCCAGCGCGGGCTTCCCCGCCGCCTCGGTCGCGTGGATGTAGAAATGGATCGCGGGCGTGTCGTCGGGATGGCGCTTCAGCACGCCCTCCAGCAGCGGCATCGCCAGCTCGGCGTTCAGCTTCCAGTCGTCCGGCGTCTTCGCCTCCGTCATCAGCCAGGCGTCGGCGGCGATTACCGCGATCTCGTCATCGCTGGGGTAGCGCGCGGCGAGCGTCGTCATCGCCTTGGCGAAGGCCAGGTCGCCGGGCTTGCCCCCGCCCCCATCCTTGTAGCGCAGCTGAAGCGCGTGGATCAGCGCGCGCTCGCGGTCGGTACCGTTCGCCGTCGCCAGCACCGCGGCCTTGTCCGCCATCTCCGCCAGCGGCGCCAGCTCCTCCGGCGTCTTGCCGAAGTTGATCGTCGGGCCGGAAGCCCACGCCCGCCCCCACCAGCACATCGCGCAGGACGGATCCTGCCGCACCGCCTCCGCCATGGCGGCGATCGCGGCCTTGTGCGCGAAGGCGCGCGCCAACTGCATGCCGTTGTCGAAGAAGGCCTGCGCGCCCGCAACCTTGGTCGTGACGGGGAAGCCGCCGTTGCCGTAGCCGGACATGATCCGCGGCGTCTTCGGCGCGGCCATATCGGCATGGTTCATGCCGTCGTGCATCGCCTCCTGCGCGAATGCCGGACCGGCGGTGGCGAGCAGCAACGACAGGATCATATGGCGCATCGAACGTCCCCCCTTTTCCCGATCGATAGCATTCCCGCGCCGCGGATGTCGGCAATGTTGCCGCACGCCGATACCGGAGCGACGTCGCAAGGACGCGAACCCCCGTCGACCCCCCGTCGAAGCGCGGTCCGGCAGCGGTACGAACCCCGCCGATGGTGTCGGATATTGCCGCTGTCGTCGGCGTTACAGGCGCAGGAAGTCGACCATCAGCTCGGCGGCGCGGGCGGGTGGCGGAGTGAGCCCGGCCTCGATCCACGCGAGCAGGAACCCGCTGACCGCCCCGGCCAGGACGCCGACCGCCAGCCCGGCGACGCCCGCCCGCTCCGCCTGCGACAGATGGACGGCCATCGTCGGCAGCTGCGCGATCTGATCCTTGAACAGGGTCACCGCATTGGTCCCCGCCGACCCGTCGAGCAGCGCATGATACAGGCGCGGCTGCGTCGCGATCAGGTCCAGTGCATAGCGCGACACCGCGAGGTGCGCGTCGCGCACCGGCATCTCCTGCGCCACCAGGCGCGCCGCCCATTCGTGCTGCCGGTCGAGATCGTCGCGCAGCCGGTCGACCAGCAGCGCATCGACGCTGGCATAGTGGCGATAGAAGGTCGGACGCCCCACCCCCGCCTCCTGCGCCAGCAGGCTGACGCCGATGTCGGCATAGTCCATCCGCGCGACGAGTCGCCCCAGCGCCTCGTGCAATGCCACGCGCGTCTTGCGCTGGCGCTCGTCCATCCTGCCGTCACGTGCCGACGCCGTCATTTCCCCGAACCTAAAGAATGGCTTCGCGCATGCAATCGGCGACGCGATAAGATACACTTGTTTCATATAACGAACCGGTTTACGCAAGGCGTGAAAAAAATCGGCCTCACATGGTCGGAATAGCGATGGGAGAGATGACGATGGCATCCATGACGTGGCGTTTCCTGGTTACTGCGGCCCCCATGCTGCTTGCGCAGCCGGCACTCGCGCAGGCGGCGACCGCCGATTCGGCGCAGACCGCCGCCCCCACCGCGACCACCACGCAGCAGCCATCGTCCGGCGGGCTGGAAGACATCGTCGTCACCGCGCAGCGCCGCAGCGAGAACCTGCAGAACGTGCCGATCGCGATCACCGCGGCGGATGCGAACGCGCTGGCGACGGCGCGGGTGGAGAACGTCTCCAACATCCAGGCGATCAGCCCCAGCATCAGCTTCCGCGTGACGAACATCTCCACCTCGTCCGCCAACGTCATCATCCGTGGCCTCGGCACCACCGGCAACAGCCGCAGCTTCGAAGGGTCGGTCGGCGTCTTCATCGACGGCGTCTATCGCAGCCGCGCAGCCTCCGCGCTGCAGAACTTCCTCGACATCGACAATCTCCAGGTGCTGCGCGGCCCGCAGGGGACGCTGTTCGGCAAGAACACGACCGCGGGCGCGCTGCTGTTGACATCGACCAAGCCCAGCATCGACCGCACCGAGGGGCTGGTCGACCTGAGCTATGCCAATTACGACACGGTACTGGCACGCGCCGCGGTGTCGGTGCCGCTGGGCGACAGCGCCGCGTTCCGCATCGCGGGCCTCGCGGGCAAGCGCGACGGCTTCTACACGGACGCCACCACCGGCCGCCCGCTGAACAACGATTCGAGCCAGGCGCTGAAGGCGCAGCTGCTGTTCGAGCCGAGTGCGAACCTGTCGATCCGGCTGATCGGCGACTATTCGTTCAGCGAAGGAAACTGCTGCTACGCCACCAGCGATTTCATCAACGGCCCGACGCAGCCGCTGGTCGATGCGCTGTCGGTCGCCAACGGGCGCCGCGTGCCGTCGCGCCGGCTGGAGGATTTCCAGGCGTCGCTCAACACCAACGGCGGGCAGCGGATCGAGGATTGGGGCGGCACCGCGCTCGTCACGCTGGGCGTGGGCAACGGCGAGATCCGCTCGGTCACCGCGCTGCGCCGCTTCAACATGAAGCAGACCGATGCCGATGCGGACTTCTCCGGCGCCAGCATCCTGAGTCTGGACGAGGGCTTCAAGAGCAAGTTCTTCTCGCAGGAGCTGACCTATAACGGCAAGATCGAGGCGCTGAACGCGGACCTGGTGCTGGGCGGCTTCTTCTCCGACGAGAAGCTGTCGATGTCGCGCGACTTGTTCTGGGGCACGCAGGCGCAGACCTATTGGAACACGCTGCTCGGCGCTGCGGGGCTGCCGGCCGGGACCGTTTCCGCCGCCAACGGCCGCGTCGCGAACGAGATCATGGGCGGCCGGTCGAAATCCTACGCCGGGTTCGCGCATTTCGATGCCAAGCTGGGCGAGCGGTTCAACGTGATCGCCGGCATCCGCTACTCGGTCGAGGACAAGCAGGGCGCGTTCCGCTACGGCTATTACGATCCGCGGCCCAATGCCGTCTTCCGCGTGCTGGGCGTGTCGCCCGGCCCCAATTACGACCGCTCCACCACCGACAAGGCGTTCAGCGGCACGTTCGGCCTGCAATATCGCCCGGTCGACGACGTGATGCTCTACGCGACGTACAATCGCGGCTTCAAGGCGGGCGGCGTCAACATCGACGCCAACGGCGCGGGTACGCTGCTGAACAACCAGAGCGATTTCGCCGCGCTGCCTGCGGCGTTGCAGGGGCTGGTACTGGCGCTCAACCCCGGGCGGACGGTGTCCGCTCCGCTCAGTCCGGTCTACAAGCCCGAGACGGTCAACGCCTACGAGATCGGCGGCAAGTTCGAATATCTCGACCGCCGCGCGCGCACCAACGTGTCGTTCTTCTATTACGACATCTCCGACGTGCAGGTGGCGCAGTTCGTCGGGCTTCGCTTCACCGTGCTCAACGCGCGCTCCGCGACCGATTACGGCATGGAGATCGAGAACCTGTTCCAGCTGACCCCGGCGCTGACGCTGGGGCTGGACGGGACGTGGCTGCCGCATGCGCAATACGGCGTCGATCCGAACATTGATGCGGTGCTGTCGGGCTCGCGCTTCCGCTTCGCACCGAAGTTCCAGGGCAATGCGACGCTGAACCTGGACCAGCCGATCACCGACGACGTCAACCTGACCGCGCGCGTCCAGTATCAGTATAGCGGGCGCCAGCTCATCAGCACCGCGTCGCGTGCGGAGCGGGGCGACGTCCACGTCATCAACGCCAACCTGGGGCTGAAGCTGGCCTCGGGGTTGAGCGTCGAGGCGTTCGGGCAGAACCTGACCAACGAGGTCTATCCGACGCAGTCGTTCAACACCCCGCTCCAGACCGGGGACGAGAACGCCTACCTGGCGCCGCCGCGCACCTATGGCATCCGCCTGCGCGCCACCTTCTGACGGAACGCCCGAACCGGGGGAGACACGTGATGGACGCCTTCGACGTCAACCAGATCGCCGACCCGACGCTGTACGGCGATCAGGAGAAATTGCAGGCGTTCTTCACGTGGCTGCGTGACCGGCATCCGGTCGCGCGCGCCACGCCGGAGGGTATCCGCCCGTTCTGGGTGCTGACCCGCCATGCGCATATCCGCGAGGTGGAACGGCGCGCCGACATCTTCGCCGCGGGGCCGCGCAACACATTAATGTCGATCGAGATGGAGGAGGCCAACCGCCACTTCTTCGGGTTCGAGGCGGGGGTCGAATCGCTGGTGGCGATCGATGGCGCGCGCCATCAGGAACTGCGGATGATGACGCAGGACTATTTCCTGCCGAAGAACCTGCGGCGGCTCGAGACGATGGTGGAGGGGCTGGCCGACGATTTCGTCGCGCGGCTGCGCGGCTTCCCCGGCGGGGCGTGCGACATCGCGGCGGACGTCGTCTTCTGGTATCCGCTGCGCGTCGCGATGACGATCCTGGGCATCGGGGTCGAGGACGAGGCGCGGATGCTGAAGCTGACGCACGAGATCTTCGGCGCGAGCGATCCGGCGGTATGCCGCCCCGGCATGACGCTGGTCGAGCATCTGACCACGGTGGTACAGGAATATGCCGAATTCTTCGACCGGGTGAACGAGGAGAAGCTGGCCCACCCGAAGGACGATGTCGGCACGCTGATCGCGCGCGGGCTGCCGGACGCGAAGGCGCTGACCCCGCGCGAACGGCTGGGCTATTACGTCATCGTCGCCACCGCCGGGCACGACACGACAGCGGCCTCGATCGTCGGCGGGATCAAGGCACTTGCCGACGACCCCGCGCTGCTGGAGCGGTTGCGCAGCGAGCCTGCGCTGGTGAAGTCCTTCGCCAACGAGGCGATCCGCTATACCGCGCCGGTGAAGCATTTCTTCCGCACCGCGCTCGCCGATTACGAGATCGACGGCACGACGATCCGTGCGGGCGACCACGTCATGCTCAACTACGGCGCGGCGACGCGCGACGAGGCGGTATTCCCCGACGCGCAACGCTTCGTGCCGGATCGCTCGCCCAACAACCACCTCGCCTTCGGCTATGGTCCGCACCAGTGCCTGGGGCAGTTCATCGCCAAGCTGGAGATCGAGGCGTTCTTCCGCGCCTTCGCCCGCGACGTCGCGACGGTCCGCGCGGACGGGCCGGCGCTGTATACCGAGTCGGCGTTCGTCAGCGGAATCCGCGCGCTGCCGGTGCGGCTGGAAATGGCGGCCTGACGCCGGGATACGGCTGGGGGAATACCGCAGGGGGGATACAGCAAGGGTTCAGCGCCGTTTCCGCAGATCGTGCGACGAAAGGCGATGAGCAATGATTGACGATCACGACACGGCTCCCTCCCCCGCCGCGCGCCCCGCAGCGGCGCAGGACATGGCCGCGATCTTCGGCGAGGGCGCGCGCGTCGCTTCGCCGCGGGCGGCGGCATCGCCTCCGCAGCCGCCGGCACGGCGACGTGGCAAGGGTGCGGGAATGGCCGCGCTGTTCGTCGGTGCGCTGGGCGCCGCGGTCGCGGGGGGCGTGATGCTGGGGCATGACGCGGTCGGGCCGGCGGCGACGGGCGCGCCTGCGCCGACGCTCGCCTCGCGCAACGCCGCGCCGCCGCGTTCGGTCGCGCCCGCCCCGGCGGCGGTCGCGCCGGTGTCGCTGCCGCCGGTCGCCGATGCGGGCACCGCGGAGGTTCCCGCGGCCGAGGCATCCGTCCCCGCCGCGGTGCCGCCGACACCGCCGCGCGCCGCGCCGCCGGTCTTCGCCGAAGCGGCGCCGGTGCCGGAGGCCGCGCCCGCACCGGCTGCCTATGCGCCGCCGGTGCGCGCGGCACGGATGCGCTGCTTCGGCGACGTGGATTGCCTGAACGTCCGCGTCTACGAAACCGATGGTGAGGTGGCGCGCGCCTATCGAACGGCGACCCGCGCCGGGGTGCCGCCGCGCACGCTGCGCGAATATCGCGACGAATGGCTGCGCGCGCGCGACGTCGCCGAGCGCCGTCCGCGCGAGGCGCTGCGTATTTACGGCATGATCGCGGCCGACCTCTACGACCTGGCGGAGGATGCCGCCGCGGACGATCGGATGCCGCGTTCGTGATCGCGATCCGGCGCGAGCGTCACGACGCGCGCGCGGGCGCTTCCGCCGGCGGCGCGACGGTCTATGCGGTGGGCGACGTGCATGGCCGCTACGACCTGTTCCATGCGCTGCTGGCCGAAATCCGCCGCGACGCCGCCGAGCGCCAGCCGGACGCGGTGCCGCGCGTCATCCTGTGCGGCGATTATATCGACCGTGGGCCGGACAGCGCGAAGGTGCTGGACGCCGTCACCTGGCTGCTGCGGTCGGGGACGGTCAACGTCACCGCGCTGGACGGCAATCACGAGGCGATGTTCCGCGGCTTCCTCGACGATCCGCTGGCGCACACGCCGTGGCTGCGCTTCGGTGGGCGCGAGACGTTGCTGTCCTATGGCATCCCCGTGCCCGAGCAGCATGACGATCCCGCCGCGATGATCGCCCTTCGCGACCGCGTGCTCGACACCATGCCCGCCGCACACGACCGCACGCTGCGTGCGCTGGCACTAAGCGTGGAGATCGGCGACTATGCCTTCGTCCATGCCGGGGTGCGGCCGGGCGTGGCGCTGGCGGATCAGGTGGCGGACGACCTGCTGTGGATCCGCGGCGACTTCCTGGACCATCCGCGGCCGGCGACGGCGATCATAGTCCACGGGCACAGCTGGAGCGACGACCGCGCGGTCGTGCTGCCGCACCGGATCGGCATCGACACGGGCGCGTACGAGACCGGCGTGCTGACCGCGGTGCGGATTGACGATGCCGGTATTGAGGTAATTCAGGCGGTCGCGGGGGGTTAGGGTCCCGACCCTTAGCGTGCGCGGTCCAGCAGCGCTCGGCCGATGACCTTCAGCGCCAGCGTCTCCTCCGCGCCTTCGAAGATCGACAGCACGCGCGCGTCGACGAAGAGGCGACTGACGGTGCTTTCCTCGGCATAGCCCATGCCGCCGTGGATCTGGAGCGCCTCGCGCGTCACCAGTTCCGCGGAACGGCACGCGATCAGCTTGGCGAGCGCGGCGTCGACCGACACGGTGGCACTGTTGCCGCCCCGCGCCACCGCGAAGGCCAGCCGCCGACACGCCAGCGCCCGTGCCGCCATCCGCGCGACCTTCGCCTGCGTCAGCGCATAGTCGGCGAGCGGCGCGCCGAACACGCGGCGGTCGCGGGCGTAATGGCAGGCGGCGCGCAACGCAGCGCGCATCACCCCGGACGCGCGCGCCGCGGTCTGCATCCGCCCGCCGGTCATCCCCGCCATCGTCAGGTAGAAGCCGCGCCCGACGCCCCCCTCCGCCCCGATGACATGGTCGTCGGGGACGAACCAGCCGGCAAAGGACAGGTCGAAGGAATGCATGCCGCGATAGCCGATCGTCGCGATCGCACGCCCCTCCAGCCGGCCGCCGCCGGGCTGGTCGTGCGCGAACCGGTGGCCCTCGTCGGCGGGCTTCTCCACCATCATCAGCGACAGCCCGCGGTGCCCCGCGCCGCCGGTGCGCGCGACCACCATCAACAGCCCCGCCCGGCCGGCGAAGGTGCACCACGTCTTCGCGCCGTCGAGCCGCCAGCCGCCCGCGATCTTCGTCGCGCGCAGTTGCAGCCCGGCGACGTCGGAGCCGAAGTCCGGCTCGGTGATGGCGATCGCGCACAGCGGTTCGCCGCGCGCGATGCGAGGCAGCCAGGCGCGCTTCTGCGCTTCCGTACCGCCCGCCAGCAGCGCACGGCTGAGGATCTCGGGCCGGGTGATGAGGCTGCCCGCGGCAGCGAGCGAGGCCTCCGACAGCACCTCCGTCACCGCGACCATGGTGACGGCGGAATCGTCGCCCGCCACGCCGCCATATTCCTCCGGGATGGCGAGGCCGAACGCGCCCATGTCGCGCATCGGCCGCAGGATCGCCTCCGGCACGGTCAGGTCCTCGCGGTGGATCACACCGGCCAGCGGGGCGACCACGTCCTGCGCCAGCCGCGCGAAGGCGTCGCGGGCGAGCCGAGCGTCCTCGCCCATCGGCACCTCGTCCACCTCGCCATCGGCGGCGATCACCGCCGCACCCAGCCGCCGCAACGTGGCCGCACCGCTGACGGAGAGCGCCTCGTCCCATGCCGCGGTCGCGCGCAGCGGCGGAGACGCCACGCCCGCGGAGCGCGCCACCGCCTCCAGCCGCATCAGCGCCGACTCCGCCGCCTCCGCAGCGAAGACCGCGGCGAGATCGGCGGCGAGCGGCGCCGTCCCGGTCAGGCCCGCGCGTGCGGCGCGCAGTTCCGCGGCGGCCCAGGCCAGTTCGAACGTCTCGATCTGCACCGCATCGGCGGGATGATGCGCCAGCGCGCCGGCGAGGCGATCCGCCTCCTCCTCCAGCCGGTCCAGCAGCAGCATCGTCACCCTCCCCGCAGCGCAGCGCTCCCACGAACGATACGGCGGCGCACCGCCATCCTGCCGTCCGCGGCGCCCCTTCGATCGCATCGTCGATCGGGGGCTTAAGATAATCGCATCGACTTAGCCACCGGCGCCTTTCCGGCGCGTCGGGGCGATCGGGGGATACGTCGGGCGGCTGACGCGCGAACCGCCGCCCTTCATCGCCCGCGCTTCACGATCGAGGTTGACGACGATCCGCGCACCGACCAAGCGCACGGGTCGAGCCGATAGGGCCGATCACGGCATCGGCGCTGCGAATGGATGGTGGACGTGAACGGATGGACCCGATGACCGCGCTGTTGCCAGAGGGTCTGCGCGACCGGCTGCCCCCCTTCGCCGATGGTGCCGCCGCGGTCGAGGCGCGCGTGCTCGCCGCGATCCATGCGCATGGATACGAACGGGTCGACCCGCCGCTGGCGGAGTTCGCCGAAGGGCTGGGCTCGCGGTTGAAGGCGGGCGCGCTGCACGATGCGGTGCGCTACGTCGATCCGGTGTCGCAGCGCACGCTGGCCATCCGCCCCGATCTGACCGCGCAGGCGGCGCGGATCGCGGCGACGCGGATGGCGCACCATCCGCGCCCGGTGCGGCTGAGCTATGCCGGATCGGTGCTGAAGCTGCGCGCGTCGCAGCTGTCGCCCGCGCGCGAGACGCGGCAGATCGGCGCGGAACTGTTCGGGCTCGACTCGGTCGCCGCGGCGCAGGAGGTCGTCACCGTCGCGATCGAGGCGCTGGACGCGGCCGCGGTGCCGACACCGTCGATCGACTTCACGCTGCCCGATCTGGTCGATGTGCTGGCCGCGGGGCCGCTGCCGGTCGCGCCCGACGTGCTGGAGCGATTGCGCGAGCGGCTGGACGCGAAGGATGCGGGCGGGGTCGCGGCGCTGGCCCCCGACTATCTGCCGCTGGTGGAGGCGGCGGGGCCGTTCGCATCGGCGATGGAGCGGTTGCGCGCGTTCGACCGCGACGGCACGCTGGCGTCGCGGCTCGACGGGCTGGCGGCGATCGCGGCGACCTTGGGTGACCGCGTGACGATGACGCTGGACCCGACCGAGCGGCACGGGTTCGAATATCAGACCTGGCTCGGCTTCTCACTGTTCGGCGGCACGGCGAGCGCGGAGCTTGGCCGCGGCGGCACCTATATGGTGGTGCACGAGGGCGGCGCGGAGGAAGCGGCGACGGGCTTCTCGCTCTATGCCGACCGGCTGCTGGGCGAACCGCCTGCCGCCGCGCGGCGGCGGCTGTTCCTGCCGTTCGGCACGCCGCCCGCGGAGGGCGCGGCGATGCGCGCGCAGGGCTGGGTCACGGTCGCGGCGCTGGAGCCGGGCGACACGCCCGAGGCGCAATTGTGCACGCATCTGTATGCGGAAGGCGACGCGCGCGGGCTGTGACGCCCACTGACGTAAGCCCCTCGTCCCAGCGATATGTCGGTCGATGTTGGCGCCCAGCACGTCGGGCGACACGTTGCCCCGCCGACCACCGCCTGATTGAAGTCCCGCAGATCGTAACGCGCGCGCAGAGCCGCCTTAGCGAGAAGTCTGCGAAATCTTGTTCGTCATGCCGGGCTCGTCCCGGCATCCACCGACCCGCTCACCCATAAGCTATCGCGTTTGCGGGACGGTGGACCCCGGCACAAGGCCGGGGTGACGAAGTGCTCTTGCTCGGCGGCAACGTCCCGGCGGTCCCGCCCTAGGGTCAGGACTCGTTGATCACAGCCAGAAGATGACCGTGGCAGCGAGGGTGACGGCGGCGAAGAAGGCTGTGGGGCAGCGATCGTAGCGGGTGGCAACGCGCCGCCAGTCTTTGAGGCGGCCG
>CAJYKB010000026.1 GCA_913774925.1 uncultured Sphingomonas sp.
CATGACGAAAACGAGCAGCTGCGCGCGCGCCTCGACCGGGCGCGCGGCGCATTGATCGCGGGGCGACGCGCCCAGCTGGAGAACGCGCGGCTGCGCGCGCTGCTGCGGCTGCGCGATCGCCTGCCCGATGTGGTGACCACCGCGCGCATCGTCAGCACCACCGCGTCGAGCACGCGGCGCTACGGCCTGCTGAACGCCGGCGCGTGGCAGGGCGTGGCCGAGGGGCAGCCGGTCAGCGGGCCGGAGGGGCTGATCGGCCGCGTCCTCTACACCGGCCCCAATACCGCGCGCGTCCTACTCGTCACCGATCCGGAAAGCGTCGTGCCGGTCATGCGCGTACGCGACGGTCGCCCCGCACTGGCGGCGGGACGCGGTGACGGGCTGATCGACATCCGCACGATCGACACCGCCGACGGCAGGTTCCGCCCCGGCGACCTCTTCGTCACCTCGGGCACCGGCGGGATCTTCGTCCCCGGCGTGCCGGTCGCACGCGTCCTGCAGGCGGGGAGCGAGACGGCCCCCGCCCGCCCGTTCGCGCGCGCCGACGTGCTGGACGTGGCGACGGTGCATCGTGCGTTCATGCCGCCGCCTCCACCAGCCCCCGCACCCGTGCCCTCCCCCGCCCCCTCGCCCGCCGCCTCCGATTCGTGACGCGCGCTCCCCGCCGCCCGTTCGAGGAATCGCTGCCGCGCCACGGCGCGCGCCTGCTGCCGTGGACGACCGTGATGGCCGGGTCGCTGGTGACGGTGCTGCCCTGGGGCGCCACGCTGCCGCTGCTGCCGCCGTTCGGGCTGCTGATGATGCTGTCGTGGCGGCTGCTCGCGCCGCTGTCGTTGCGGATCTGGGCACCCGCCTTGCTGGGCCTGTTCGACGATCTCGTCTCGGGCCAGCCGGTCGGCAGCGCGATGCTGCTGTGGATGCTCGCCTATTTCCTGGTGGAGGCGATGGACGCGCGATCGGGCGTGCGCGACTTCGTACAGAGCTGGGCGATCGCCGGGGTCGCGATCGCGCTGTGCCTGGCGGGCGGGCGTCTGGTCGCGACACCGCTCGGCGCGCATGTCGATAGCGTGCTATTGCTCCAGATCGTGATCTCGATCCTCATCTTCCCGGCGACCGCGCGCATGGTGGCGTGGATCGACCTCAAGCGGGCGCCGTAGATGGCGCGCGCGCCCAAGGTGATGACGCAGGCGACGCAGGCGTACAGCTTCTCGCGCCGGGCCTGGCTGCTGGGTGCCGGCCAGGCGGGCGTCGGCGCGCTGCTGATCGGGCGGATGGGCTGGCTCGCGATCGCGCAGAACGAGCGCTACAGCCTGCTCTCCGAAAGCAACCGCGTGAACATGACGATGATCCCGCCGCGCCGCGGCTGGATCGTCGACCGCCATGGCCAGCCGATCGCGAGCAACCGCACCGATTTCCGCGTCGACGTCATCCCCGACCGGCTGGAGGACAAGGACCGCGTGCTCGCGAGCCTGCGCCAGCTGCTGTCGCTCACCGACGAGGATATGGCGCGGATCGACGCCGATCTGGAGAAGGCGGTCGGTTTCCAGCCGGTCGAGATCGCGGAGAACATCGACTGGGACCGGTTCGCCGCGGTGCAGGTGCGCCAGCCCGAACTGCCCGGCGTCGCCCCCACGCGCGGCTTCGCACGGCTCTACCCCGCGGGCGCCGCCGTGGCGCATCTGACCGGCTATGTCGGGGCCGCGACCGCGGAACAATATAGAAAGACGCGCGACCCGCTCTACGTCACACCCGGTTTCAAGCTCGGCAAGGATGGGCTTGAAAAGACGATGGAAACGGTCCTGCGCGGGACGGCCGGCGCAAAGCGGGTGGAGGTCACCGCGCGCGGCAAGCTGGTGAAGGAACTGGCCACCCGACCCGACAAGCCCGGACGCACGCTTCACCTGACGATCGACGCGGGGTTGCAGGAATATGCCGCGCGCCGGCTGGGCACCAATTCCGGCTCCGCGGTCGTCTTCGACTGCCAGACCGGTGAGATGCTGGCGATGGTCAGCATGCCCGCCTACGATCCGAACAGCTTTTCGGAGGGGATCAGCCACCTCGAATGGAAGATGCTGAGCGCGGACGATCACGTCCCCCTCATGAACAAGGTGACGCAGGGGCTGTACCCGCCCGGCTCGACCGTGAAGCCGATGAACGGGCTGGCGCTCCTGGCCGCGGGGGTATCGCCGGAGGAGCGCGTGTTCTGCTCGGGCGCGATGCGCGTCGGCAACGGCGTCTTCCATTGCCACAAGCGCCGCGGCCACGGTCCGCTCAACCTCAAGCAGGCGATCGAGCAGAGTTGCGACATCTACTTCTATGAAATGGTACGCCGCGCGGGCTACGACCGCGTCGCGCCGGTCGCCAGAGCCCTGGGGCTGGGGCAGAAGTTCCACCTCCCCTTCGCCACGCAACGTTACGGCACGGTGCCAGACAGTGCGTGGAAGCGTCGGAAATATCACGCCGATTGGACCGTCGCCGATTCGCTCAACGCCTCGATCGGGCAGGGATACGTCCTCGCCAACCCGCTCCAGCTCGCGGTCATGTCGGCGCGCATCGCCTCGGGGCGCGACCTGCAGCCGACCATCATCCGCGACCTCTACAAGCCGCAGGCGCAGCCGCTGGCGATCGATCCCGACCACTTCCGCATCATCCGCGAGGCGATGAACGGCGTCGTCAACGGCGGCGGCACCGGTGGCGCGGCACGGATGCAGGTGCCGGGCATCGGCCTCGCCGCGAAGACCGGCACCGCGCAGGTGCGTCGCATCACCATGGCGGAGCGGCGCGCGGGCGTCCTCTCCAACGGGCAGTTGCCGTTCAAGCTGCGCGACCACGCGCTGTTCGTCTGCTTCGCGCCCTATGACAATCCGCGCTACGCCGCCGCGATCGTGCTGGAGCATAACGGCCATACCGTGCGCAACCTCGACACCCCGATGATCGGGCGCGACATCATGACCTACCTCTTCGACCGCGAGCGCGCGCTGAAGAGCCTGGCCGAGGTGGAGCCGACCTGGGGCGGCGACATCCGCACCCGCATGGCCGCGCAGGCCGCCGCTTACCGCGCCGCCAATGCCGCCCCGCCCGCGGTCGGCGAGGAGGCGGAGGACAAGCCCGCCACGGACGCCCGCGCGGTGGAGGCCGCGACCGACGCCTCCAATGCGTCCGCGGAGGCGATGGCGCGCGACATCGCCAACGGCGCCGGCCCCGCCCGCACCGGCTCCCCCGAGCCCGAGACCGAGGCGGAGCGCCGCGCCACGCCACTCGACCGCGAAGCGTCGTCGCCGCAGGCACCGCCGCGATGAACGGCATCGTCGTCCCCGCGACGCTCGCCCGGCTGCCGTGGCGCGTGCTACTGCTGGTGCTGGCGATCGGCAGCTTCGGCCTGGTCGTGCTCTATTCCGCGGCCGGCGGCAGCATCCGCCCCTGGGTTCTGCCACAGGGGATCCGCTTCGGGGTCTTCCTGCTCGGAGCGGTCGTTCTGTCGCGCGTGCCGACCGATTTCTGGAAGAAATATGCCTTCTGGATCTACGGCCTGTTCCTCGTCCTTCTGGTTCTGGTCGAGCTGCTCGGGGCGGTCCGCGGCGGCAGCCAGCGCTGGCTCGGCTTCGGCCCGATCCGTATCCAGCCGTCGGAGATGATGAAGCTCGCCATCGTGCTCGCGATGGCGCGGTTCTACGACATGCTTCCCGCGGCGGAGACGCGGCGGTTCCAGGCGGTGTGGCCCGCCTGCGTGCTGATCGGGCTGCCTGCCGCCTTCGTCATGCTCCAGCCCGATCTTGGCACCGGGCTGATGATCTGCTTCGGCGGCGCGACGGTCATGTTCCTCGCCGGCATCCCGCTGCGGCTGTTCATCGGCGGCGCGGTGGGCGCCGCCCTCGCGATCCCGCTCGCGGTCAACTACGTCCTCCACGATTACCAGCGCCACCGCGTGCTGATCTTCATGGACCCGGAAAGCGATCCGCTGGGCACCGGCTACCATATCAGCCAGTCGAAGATCGCGATCGGCTCGGGCGGGCTTTTCGGCAAGGGCTTCCTCAACGGCACCCAGAGCCATCTCGACTATCTGCCTGAAGGGCATACGGATTTCGTCTTCGCCACCATGGCGGAGGACTGGGGGCTGATGGGCGGGGCGTTCCTGATCGTCGCCTTCCTGCTGGTCATCCGCTGGGGCATCAACGTCGGCGTGCGCGCGGAGGACCGCTTCGCGAAGCTCGCGGCCGCCGGGCTGGCGACGACGATCTTCTTCTATCTCGCGATCAACCTGATGATGGTCATGGGCCTTGCCCCCGTCGTCGGCATCCCGCTGCCGCTGGTCAGCTTCGGCGGCTCCGCGCAGATGACCGTGCTGATCTCGCTCGGCATCCTGATGGGCATCGATCGCTCGATCGGAAAGCGCCCGCGCTGGTGACGCGCGAAAAATGCAAAATAGGTGTTGCCGACCACGAAAGGCGTTGCTAGAGGCGCGCTTCCCGACGCGGACCGCTCCTGACGGACCGGCCCGCTCCCGGAAAAACGGACGCATAGCTCAGTTGGTAGAGCAGCTGACTCTTAATCAGCGGGTCCTTGGTTCGAGCCCAAGTGCGTCCACCATATTCTCCAATGGCCCCGCGAGCGATCGCGGGGCCGTTGTGCATTCCGGCACATTTTCTGCCCGGCGTAGCGGACGATCGCGTCCCATGCCTGGAGTCAGCTAAAGCCCCCGCGCGAGTTCCTCGTCGGTCAGGGGCTCGCGGAACGACACGCCGATCTTCGATCCGTTGATCCACCGCACCAGCCCCTCGCGTTCGAAGCCGGACGTCGTCAGGAAGATCCTGCCCGAGCCGATTTCGACCCGGCAGTCGACCAGCGCCCCGCCCAGCGACAGGTTGAGGACGTGGCAGCGTCGGTCGGCGCCCGTGCTTTGGATCGAGGCGACGGAGAACACCTTGACGCGCGGCGCCCGCCGGTCCTCGCCCCTGGCGGCGGTGCGCGTGGGAAGACGCATGGCGTCGCTCACCCCTTGATACCCTTCAGCAGGTCCTGCAGCTTCTTCGCCGCTTCCTCGGCCTGTGCGCCGGTGTCCTTGACGACCTGATCGGCCGCCTTGGTCGCGTTCTTCACCAGGTCGTCGGCAGCCTTCTTGGCGTCGCTCGCCGCCTGCTCCTGCTCCTTCGCGGCTGCCTGAGCGGCCTTGGCGGCGGCATCCTGTGCCTCTCGCGCTGCCTTCTCGGCCGCCGCCACCGCGGCTTGCTGCGCGGCCTTTTCGGCGTCGCGGACCGCCTGCGCGGCCTCTTCGGCGGCGAGTTGCGCCGCGCGGTCGCGGGCGGCCTTCTCGGCCTCCCGCGCCGCCTGGTCCGCCGCGATCCGGGCGGCATCCTGCGCCGCCTTCTCCGCGGCCTTTGCGGCGTCGGCGGCGGCCTTGGCGACGCGCCTGGCCTCGTCCGCCGCCTCGCGCGCCGCCTTGTCGGAGGCTTCCCTGGCAGCGCGCTCGCTCTCGCGCGCGGCCTCGGCGGCCTGGTCCGCGGCTGACTTCGCGGCATCGCGCGCGGCCTTCTCGCTGGCGGCACGCGCTGCCGCTTCCGACGCGAGGCGCGATTCCTCTGCGGCGATGGCGGCCTGCCGCGCGGCAAGGTCCGCCGCCTCGCGCGTGGCGGCATCGTTCGCGCGCGCCGCAGCCTCGGCCGCCTGCGCGGCGATGTCGGCGGCCTGGCGGGCGGCCTCCTGCGCGGCGACGCGCGCCGCCTCTTGACGCACGCGTTCCGCGTCGGCGGCGGCCGCTTCCGCGGCGACGCGCTGCGCCTCCGCCACCCGCGCCGCCGCAGCGGCTTCGGCCTGTTGCGCCTGCACCGCCTGCTGCGCGGCCAGCGCGGCGGCGGCGCGAGTGCGATCCT
The DNA here is from genome assembly GCA_913774925.1 of uncultured Sphingomonas sp. Taxonomy (GTDB): domain Bacteria; phylum Pseudomonadota; class Alphaproteobacteria; order Sphingomonadales; family Sphingomonadaceae; genus Sphingomonas. Next base: position 5,868 of record CAJYKB010000026.1, read on the forward strand.
CCGCCTCGCGCGCCGCAGCGGCAGCATCCGCCTCGGCCCGGGCCTGTGCCGCGGCGGATGCGACACGCTCGGCCTCCGCCCGCGCCGCCGCCTCGGCCGCATCGGCGGCGTTCTTCGCCGCTTCGGCCGCCGCCGCCGCACTGGCCGCCTTGGCGGCGTCGCTACGCTCCTGCGCGGCGCGGGCACGGGCGGCGTCTTCCTCCGCCTTGGCCGACGCGGCGGCGGCGTCCGCCGCCTGGCGCTCGGCATCCGCTTTGGCCTTGCTAGCCGCCTGCGCCGCGGCATCGGTGGTGGCCGCATCGTGCTCCGCGGCCGCGGATGCGGATCGTGCCTCAACGATCCGGGCCGCGGCCTCCACGATCCGCGTCGCCGATCCCGCCGCCTCGGTCGCATTGCGCGTCGCCGCGCCGACCCCCGCGATTTCGCCGCCGATCGTGCCCGTCACCAGCCCCCCCGTCGTCGCGGCGAGCGACACGGTCGGCGCATAGACCGCCTCCGTTACCGCCGTCGCCGGAAACTCCACCACAGGGGAGTCGACCCCGGCAGCCGCCGTGGCCTCGACCGGCACCACCGGAGCGGGAGGAGCAGCCGCGGGCGGCGCCACCGTGCCGGGGGACTCGACCACGCGCACCCGCCCGTTGTCCTCGATCGTCATCCGCATGCGGCTGGCGGCGGACACCATCGCGACCGCGCCGGGCGTGACCAGGTCGTGCGCGCCGCCGTCGACCGTAGCAACATCGACCGCCCCCTCCAGCACCTGGACCGACGTCCCCTCCTCGGACACGCCGACGGAAAAGGTCGTCCCCTTCACCACCGCGGCAAGATAGGGTGTCTTCACCTCGAAATGCGGGGTCATCTTCTTCTTGATCATGAAGACGACGTTGCCGAATTCCTCGATCACGCGGGTCACGCCGCCGGCCTGTTCCTCCGCCGGCAGCCGCAGTTGCGAGGCAGGCGCGACCATCATCACCTCGGTCCCGCGCACCAGCACGGCGCGCCCGCCGCGCCCGGTGGTGACGACGTCGCCCGCCCCGACCGCCGCACCGCGCGTCGCCACCTTGCCGATGCCGGCGCGCGCGATCGTTACGGGACCGCTCGCCTCGCTGACGGTCCAGCCCGGCGGGCCGGCGAGTGCGGCGGTGGAGCAACCGGCGGCGAGAAGGGCCAGGAAGGGGCGGCGCATCGAAGTCTCCCGTGGCCGACAGCATCCGCTGCCTGGCCGTTCCCTCCCCGCATCGACGCGCCGGCATTGAAATCGCGTTCGTTTTGATGGTGAAGCGGCGTTCACCACGTTTTTGGTGATCCTAACGAAATCACAAGATGTCGGGCGGCAGGAGCGCAGGTCGTAGCGCTTGAGGTTTGCCGATGATGGGTCGCGTACTGCCGTGGGTCGTGGCCCTGACCATGACGGTCCTCCCCGCCGCGGGGGGGGCCCAGACCGCGCTCGACCGCGCCGATCCGACGCTGATCGAACGCACGCTCCCCACGCAGACCGCTCCGGCCGAGATACGGACACCTCCCGTCGCGACCGACGCGCCGTTGACCCGGTCCGACGCCCCCATGACCGGTATCGTGCGCGCGATCGTGGTGGAGGGACAGGACCGGCTTCCCCCCGCGCTGTTCGCCGACGTCGTCGCGCGCTCGCTGGGGCAGCCGATGAGCCGCAGCGATCTGTCGCGCCTCGCCGGCAGCATCGCCGATGTCGCGCGCGCGCACAGCTATCCCTTCGCCACCGCCAGCGTCCCGCCGCAGCCGATGGCGGACGGCATCCTGCGCGTTCGGCTCGACCTCGGCCGTGTCGATGCGGTGCGCGTGATCGGGATCCGCAGCCCTGCCGCCGACCGCATCCTCTCGCACGCGCTCGCCACCGGGCGGCCGGTGCGGCGCGGCGACCTGGAGCGCGCGCTGCTGCTGGTCGCCGACCTGCCGGGCGTTCGCGTGACCGGCAGCCGGCTGACCCAGCAGGACGGCTTCGGCATCCTGCTGGTGACCGCGGAGCAGGACCGCTTCTCGGCCTATGCGCAGGTCGACAACCGCGGTAGCAGGGAGGTCGGCCCGGTGCGGTCGACGCTGATGGGCATGGCGCGCGATACCGTGCGGTCGGGCGACGAGCTGACGCTGATCGCATCGCAAACCCCGCTGCAACCCTCCGAATTCGTCTTCCTTCGTGCGCGCTACACCACCGGCGTCGGCGCATCGGGCGGCGTCCTCTCGCTCTCCGGATCGATCGCACGGTCACGGCCCGGCGGTGCGATCAAGGCGTTCGACATCGAGGGACGCAGCCGCGACCTCGCCATCGGGTGGCAATATCCCGTCGTGCGCACCCGCGCGCGCAGCCTGTGGGCCGGAATGGAGTTGCGCACGCTCGGCACCGATCAGACGATCGCGGGCCAGCAGCTGCGCCGCGACCGGCTCACGACGCTGACCGGCACGCTGACCGGCACGGCGCTGCTGGGCGGCGGGACGCTGCGCGGGGAAGTCGCGGGCATCGCCGGCCTGCCGGTGTCCGGCGCCACCAGGGCGGGCTCGTTGCTGGCCTCGCGCTTCGATGGCGATTCGCGCTACGTCGCCGCGACCTATGTCGCGGAGTGGACGCGTCCGCTCGGCGGCCCGTTCGGCCTGGTCGTCGCCAGCGCGGGTCAGGTCGCGTCGCGCCCGCTTCTTGCGACGGCGGAAATCGGGCTCGGCGGCCCGGCCTTCGTACGCGGCTACGATTATGCCGAGCGCACCGGGGACAAGGGCGTCATGGCCTCGGCGGAGCTGCGCGCGGATGTCGGCGGGATCGCGGGCAGCGTGGTCGATCGCCTGCAACTCTACGGCTTTGCCGATGGCGGCACCGTCGGCAACCTGCGCGGCGGCACCGGCGGCGGGACGCTGGCGTCGACGGGGATCGGCACCCGCATCGGCACCGGGCGGTTCGACTGGATGGTGGAGATGGCGCTGCCGCTCAACGCCGATCGCTTCGACACGGGCGACCGCCGCCCGCGCTTCTCGCTGCGCGTATCGCGAGCGTTCTGATGCGACGCACGGGCACCTGGGCGATCCTCGCCGCGGCAGCGCTGCTGGGACTTGTGTCGCTGCTGCCCGCGATCGGCGGCCCGCTCGACCGCGCGCTCGATCCGCTGCGTTATAGCGTGCGGCAACATGCCGCGAGCGGCGACGTCGTCCTGGTCGAGATGGATGCGCGCAGCGTCGCGGACATCCGCCGCTGGCCATGGCCGCGCGGGTATTACGCGACCGTCGTCGATCGCCTCCACGCCGCCGGCGCCGCGACGATCGCGTTCGACGTCGATTTCTCCACCCCGTCCGACCCGGCGGAGGACGCGAAGCTCGCCGCCGCCCTGGCGCGCGCAGACGGACGGATCACGCTGCCGACCTTCGCGCAGGCCGCCGGCGCGGGCGACCGGCGCAATCTCGACGCCCTGCCCCTTCCCGCCTTCCGCCCCTACAGCAGCCTCACCTCGGTCAGCATCGCCCCCGACGCGGACGGGCTGGTCCGCGCCATGCCCTTCGCCACGATCACCGCCGGCACACCGCGGCCGTCGCTCTCCGCCTATGTCGCGTCGCGCGCCGGCGTCGCCGACACCACCTTCCCGATCGACGTCGCGATCGAGCCCGCCACGATCCCCCGGCTCAGCTTCGTCGCCGTCGAGCGCGGCGCGTTCGATCCCTCGGCGGTGCGCGGGCGCCATGTCATCATCGGCGCCACCGCGATCGAGATGGGCGACCGTTATCCGATTCCGCTATGGGGCGTCCTCCCCGGGGTCACCATTCAGGCGCTCGCGACCGAAACGCTGCTCGCGGGGACGCCCGTGCGCGGCAGCGGGCTGATCCCGGTCGGGGTCGCGCTCCTGCTCGCGATCGCGCTCGTGGCGGCGCGCAGCAACACGCGCGTCGCGGTCGTCTTCGTCGCCGCGACGGCGGCGCAGCTGACGCTTGCCCTCGCGGCGCATGGCGAATTCGACCTAATCGTCCCGCTCGCCCCGGGGCTGGTCACGCTGGTCGCCGCCGCGATCCTCGCCGGGATACGCAACGTCGTGCTCGACATGCGCGCCGCGCGCCTCACCGACGAGGCGACCGGCCTGCCCAACCGGCGCGCATTCCCCGCCACGACCCGATCGGTCGCGGTCGCGCAGATCACCAACCTGGACGCACTGGCCGCGGTGCTGGGCGGCGAACTGGTCGCGCAGGCCATCGTCCGCACCGCGGAGCGGCTGCGGCTGGGGGCGGCGGACAATGCCGCCTTCCGCATCCGCAGCCATCAGCTCGCCTTCACCCTGTCCGACGATCATCCGGTCGAGGACAGCATCGCCGCGCTCCGCGCCATCCTGCTCGAACCGGTCGAGGTCGCGGGCCGCAAGGTCGACGTGGCCGTGGCGATCGGCGTCGCCGAGCAGGGCGACCTCACCGCCGCCGCGCTCGCGGCCGGCACTGCTGCCGGCGAGGGGCGCTTCTGGGCGCTCTCCGCGATCGACCGCACGACCCTGGAGCGCGACATTTCGCTGATGGGCGAGCTGGACCGCGCGATCGGGGACGGCGAGATACTGGTCCATTACCAGCCCAAGCTCGCGCTGGCGACGGGGCGCATCGCCAGCGTGGAGGCGCTGGTGCGGTGGCGCCACCCCACGCGCGGGCTGGTCAGGCCGGACCTGTTTATCCCGCTGGCGGAGCAGACCGATCGCATCGCGCCGCTGACGCTCCACGTGCTGGAAACGGTGATCCGCGACGTGCGGCAGTGGCGCGACGCGGGACGGACGATGACGGCGGCGGTCAACATCTCCGCCCGGCTGCTGACGTCGGACACGTTCGCCGCCGCGGTCGACCGCCTGCTGGACGCCGCACCCGTCCCCGCCGACGCGCTCATCTTCGAGGTAACCGAATCCGCCGCCATGGCGGATACCGATGCCGCGGTCGCGACCCTCCACCATTTCCGCGACCGCGGCGTCGCCATCTCGATGGACGATTACGGCACCGGTCAGTCGACGCTCAGCTACCTGCGCGAACTGCCGCTGAGCGAGGTCAAGATCGACCGCAAGTTCGTCCAGTTCGCGCATGTCCGCGACGACGACGCGACGATGGTCCGCTCGACGATCGATCTCGCCCACGCGCTCGGCCTGCGCGTCGTGGCGGAGGGGATCGAGGATGCCGCCAACCTCGCCTTCCTGAAGGATGCCGGGTGCGATTACGCGCAGGGCTATTTTGTCGCGCGTCCCATGGGGTTCGACGATCTGCTGCGCTTCGTCGGCGCGCCCGCCCGCCACGTCGCCTGACCGGACGCACCGTTGACTGGGCGTGATCGCTGCGCCTAAGGGCGCGGCTGCGACAGGTTCCCCGCTTGGGGATCAAAAGGGAACGGGGTTTGATGCCCCGGCTGCCCCTGCAACTGTGAACGGCGAGCCATCGCGCCACATGCCATTGGGATCCATCCGGTCCTGAGAAGGCGGCGCGATCCGGCATCGACCCGTGAGCCAGGAGACCTGCCCGTCGCGGTCGTTCTTCGACCGGCCAGGGTGCGCCGGACGGACGGGGGTGAACCCGCGCAACGACGAGATCATCGACCTCCCCCGGCGTGCTCCGGGCGGAGGCGTCGCGACGTGGGGGACTTATGAAGAACCATCGACTGCTCGCCGGGATCGCGCTGATCCTGCCGGTACTGCTCCCTGCCGCTGCGGTGGCGCAGGCGACCGTTACCGCCGGTGCACCCGACGCGGCAGCGGCGCCGACCGTCGACGCGGGAGAGCCCGCCCCCGCCGGCGCGATCCTCGTCACCGCGGCGACGCGCACCCCGACCAGTATCGACCGCGTGCCAGCATCGATCACGGTGCTCGACAAGACGACGATCGACCGCATGGGGGACCTGTCGGTGGCGGACCTGCTGGTGCGGACCCCAGGCGTCTCGCTGTCGCGCAACGGCGGCTATGGCACCGCGACGCAGGTTCGCATCCGCGGCGCCGAGGCCGACGAAACCGTCGTCGTCATCGACGGCGTGAAGCTCAACGACCCCTCCTCGATCGGCGGCGCGTACAATTTCGCGAACCTGCTTACCGGCGACGCCAGCCGGATCGAGGTGCTGCGCGGGGTACAGTCGACGCTCTGGGGCAGCCAGGCGATCGGCGGCGTCGTCAACGTCGTCACTCCGCTGCCGGAGCGCGCGCTTGAGGGCAGCGTCGACCTGGAGGGCGGCAGCCGCGACACCGTCAGCGCGCGCGCCGCGGCGGGCGGGCGCACCGGGCCGCTCGCGTGGCGCGTCGGCGGGCAGACGTTCTACACCCGCGGCATCTCCGCCCTCGCCCCGGCCTATGGCGGGCGCGAGCCGGACGGCTACCGTAACCAGTCGGTCGCGGGACGCGCCGTGCTGGACCTCGCCACCGGCATCAGCGCGGATGTGCGCGGCTATTTCTCGAACGGCCGGACCGATACCGACGGCTACGATGCCAATTTCCAGGAAATCGATACGCCGAGCTATGCGCTCAACCGCGAGTTCGTCGGCTATGCCGGGCTCAACGTCGCGCTGTTCGACGGGCGGTTCCGCAACCGCTTCGCCTACACCTATACCAACACCGACCGCGACGATTACGACCCCACGCTGGAGCGGGCGCAGACCTTCGACGGCACCGGGCGCAACCATCGCCTCGAATATCAGGGTACGCTCGCGATCGTCCGCGGCGTCGACGCCGTCTTCGGCGCGGAGAACGAGGTCAGCCGGTTCCGCACGCTGGCCCCGCCCGCCAGCCTGTCCGCCGCCGTCCCCGCCCCCGATCAGGCGCGCGCGGAGATCACCAGCGTCTATGGTCAGCTCAACGCACAGATTTTGACCGGCCTGACCCTGACCGGCGGCGTCCGTTACGACGACCACAACCGCTTCGGCGGGCAGACGCTGTTCTCCGGCGGGGGCGTCTGGGCGCTCCCCACCGGCACCGTCATCCGTGCCAGCTATTCGGAGGGGTTCAAGGCTCCCACGCTGTACCAGCTCTTCTCGATCTACGGGAACCAGGCGCTCCGCCCGGAGCGGGCGAAGGGCTGGGAGGCCGGCGTCGAGCAGCGGTTCCTGGACGGCGCGGTCACGCTGGGCGGCACCTATTTCGAGCGGCGGACGCGCGACCGCATCGACTTCGCCTATTGCCCCGCCGCCACGCCGTCGCTGTGCGTGATCCCCGGCACGACGACGCCCCGCTTCGGCTATTATTCCAATGTCATCAATGCCTTCGCCAAGGGTGTTGAGGCGGTTGGCCATGTATCGCTCGGCGCACGCCTGTCGCTCGACGCCAACTACAGCTGGATCGCGTCGGAGGATCGCTCGCCCGGCGCGGTGCCGCAGCAGCTGCTCCGTCGCCCGCGCAACACCGCCAACGCCAGCGCGAACTACAGCGTGTCCGACACCGGCCCCTCCTTCGGCGCGGCAGTGCGCTGGTCGGGGGAGACGTTCGACTTCAACAACACCGACTTCTCGCGCACGCGACTGTCGCCCTACACATTGGTCGACCTCCGCGCGGAATATCCTTTGTCGCCGGATGTGCAAGTGTTCGTGCGCGCGGAGAACGTGCTCGACGAATCCTATCGCACCATCTTCCAGTACGGGACGCTGGGCCGCAGCATCTATGCGGGGCTTCGCGGCCGCTTCTGACCTGGCCGTAGCCGGCGGGCGGCGATGCCGTCGCCCGCCGGCTACACGCCCGCGCGCGCGATTCCGACGATCGCATCCACATCGAGGTGCGCCTCCAGCCCCGCGGCGAGGTCGTCGAGCGCGGCATCCACCGCCGCATCATGATCCGGCCCGTGCGCCACGACCCCGATCCGCGCCAGCCATGCCGCGCGCTGTACAGCCTCGCCCAGCAGGCCGTGGATATAGCTGCCCGCGACCAGCCCTTCCGCGCTCATCGCGCCATCGCGGCGACCGTCGTCCAGCCGCGCCACCGCGCGTGCGGTGTCGGGGCCGTGGGTGCGCCCGACATGGATCTCATACCCGCTGAACCGCGCGCCCAGCGCCTCGCCCGCGACCCGCGTCACGGTCTTGTCCCCGGTCAGCACGGTTTCGACGTCCAGCAGCCCCAGCCCACTGCTTTCGCCGGGCTCGCCCTCGACCCCATCGGCATCGACGATCCGCCGCCCCAGCATCTGATAGCCGCCGCACAGCCCCAGCACCGGCCGCCCGCGGCGCACATGCGCGCGAATGTCGACATCCCACCCCTGAGCGCGCACGAAATCCAGGTCGGCGCGCGTCGCCTTCGACCCCGCCAGCACGATCATCGCCGCCTCGGGGATCACCTGTCCCGGCGGCACCATCACCAGTTCGACCGACGACTCGAGCTTCAGCGGATCCAGATCGTCGAAATTGGCGATCCGCGACGTGATCGGGCACGCGATCACGGGCCGTCCCTGCACCGCCGGGGCGGCGCGCTCCAGCACCACCGCGTCCTCGCTCGGCAATCGCCGCGCCGCCGCCAGCCACGGCACGATCCCCAGGGGACGCCAGCCGGTCCGCGCCGCGATCGTCTCCATACCTTCGCGAAACAACACAGGATCGCCGCGGAACTTGTTGATAAGAAATCCGCGGATCATCGCAGCATCCGCCGCATCGATCACCGCACGCGTCCCCACCAGCGACGCGATCACCCCCCCGCGATCGATGTCCCCCGCCAGCACCACGGGCACCCCGGCCGCGCGCGCGAAGCCCAT
>CAJYKB010000027.1 GCA_913774925.1 uncultured Sphingomonas sp.
CCGACCGGCTGATCGCGCTCCACGCCGCCAAGCGCGCGACCGAGGAGCGCGTCGCGCTGGCGGAGGAGGCAATGACCGCCGGGGTCGGGGGGCGGCTACCTTGGGAGTCGGTGCGCGACTGGTTCCACGACGCGGGCAATTACGTGGACGCGCTCGATCGCGCGGCGGAGGCGCTGGCGGGCGATCCCGCCGCCACGCTGCGGGCGCACGGCGTGACGATCGTCGCCGACAATGACGAGGATGCGCCGCTCGCCCGCTTCGACGGCGCCACGCTGACGCTCAACGCCGCGCTGCCGGTGGAGAGCCGCAATTTCCTGATCGCGCATCGCCTCGCCGCGATCGCCTTCGCCGATCCGATCGCCGCGATCGTCGCCGATGCCCCGCTTGCCGAGCCGCAGGCGCGCCGCCTGCTGTCGATCGGCCTCGCCAATTACGCGGCGGGCGCGCTGGTGATGCCCTATCGCGCGTTCCGCAGCGAGGCGCGCCGCGTCCGCCACGACATCGACCGGCTGTCGCGCCGCTTCGGTGTCAGCTTCGAACAGGCGTGCCACCGCCTCTCGACGCTCCAGCGCCCGGGCGAGGAGGGCATCCCCTTCTATTTCTGCCGCGTCGACATGGCAGGCAACATCACCAAGCGCCACTCCGCCACCCGGCTGCAATTCGCGCGGTTCGGCGGCGCCTGCCCCTTGTGGCACGTCCACGAAGCGGTCGCGATCCCCGACCGCATCCTGGTGCAACATGCCGAGACGCCCGACGGCGTGCGCTACGTCTCGATGGCGAAGGGGCTGGTGAAGCCCTCGGGCCGCTTCGCGCGCAGCCCGCGCCGCTATGCGGTGGCGCTCGGGTGCGAGGCGACGCACGCCGCCGACTTCGTCTATGCCGATGCCGCGGATGCGCGTGGGGCAGCGACCCCGATCGGGATCAGCTGCCGCCTGTGCCCGCGCACCGATTGCGACCAGCGCGCCTTCCCCCCGACCGACCGCGCGATCGCGGTGGAGGGGGAAGTGCGCGGCGTCGTGCCCTACCGCGTCGTCTGACGTATCAGTCCGCGAAGGGGTCGCGGACCAGGATCGTGTCGGCGCGCTCCGGGCTGGTCGACACCAGCGCCACCGGGCAGCGGATCAGCTCCTCGACGCGGCGGATGTATTTGATCGCCTGCGCCGGCAGGTCGGCCCAGCTGCGCGCGCCCGCGGTCGACTGCTGCCAGCCTTCCATCGTCTCGTAGACCGGCTCGACCGCCATCTGGTCTGCGGCATGCGACGGGAAATAATCCAGCACCTCGCCGCGCAGGCGATAGCCGGTGCAGATCTTCACCTCGTCGAACCCATCGAGCACGTCGATCTTGGTCAGCGCGATCCCGGTGATGCCGCCGACCGCAGCCGACTGGCGCACCAGCACCGCGTCGAACCAGCCGCAGCGGCGCTTGCGCCCGGTGACGGTGCCGAACTCGTGCCCGCGCTGCCCCAGCCGCTCGCCGGTGTCGTCCGCCAGCTCGGTCGGGAACGGGCCGGAGCCGACCCGCGTGGTGTACGCCTTGGCGATCCCCAGCACGAAGCCGACCGCCGCCGGCCCCAGCCCCGATCCGCCCGCCGCGGTGCCCGCGATCGTGTTGCTGGAGGTGACGAAGGGATAGGTGCCGTGGTCGATGTCGAGCAGCACGCCCTGCGCGCCCTCGAACAGGATGCGCTTGCCGCCTTCCTTCGCGGCGTTCAGGTCGCGCCACACAGGCTTCGCGAAGGGCAGGACGAAGCTGGCGATCTCACGCAGCTCCGCCACCAGCGCGTCGCGATCGATCGGCGGCTCGCCGAACCCGGCGCGCAGCGCGTCGTGATGCGCGGTCAGCCGGTCGAGCTGCGGCCCCAGATCGTCCAGATGCGCCAGGTCGCACACGCGGATCGCGCGGCGGCCGACCTTGTCCTCATACGCCGGGCCGATGCCGCGCCGCGTCGTGCCGATCTTGCCCGCGCCCGACGCATCCTCGCGCAGCCCGTCCAGATCGCGGTGGAACGGCAGGATCAGCGCGCAGGTATCCGCGATGCGCAGCGTCTCGGGCGTGGCGACGACGCCCTGCGCGCCCAGCCGCTCGATCTCCGCCTTGAGCGCCCAGGGATCGAGCACCACGCCGTTGCCGATCACCGACGGCGTGCCCCGCACGATCCCCGACGGGAGCAGCGACAGCTTGTAGACGTTCTCGCCCACCACGAGCGTGTGGCCGGCGTTATGCCCGCCCTGGAAGCGGACGACGACATCGGCGCGCTCGGCGAGCCAGTCGACGATCTTGCCCTTGCCCTCGTCGCCCCATTGCGCGCCGATGACTGCTACGTTGGCCATGGATACAGGTCTCCGCCTGCCGGGCGAACCCGCGCGCCCTTCGACAGGACTCGGCGCGCGAGTGGTTCAGCGATAGTTCGCGGCGCGGTTAGCCGCGGCGGCGGGCGGGGTCAACAGCGCGGTAGCGCCATCCCTCGCGGCAAGTGAAGCCGAATAAAATCCACGCCGCCATCCCGGCGAAGGCCGGGATCCAGTGGGGATACGTCAGTGATGGATCGCGGCCGTATCAATACTGGACCCCGGCCTCAGCCGGGGTGGTAGCGGAATGACGCCGCCTCCTCGCCGCTTACTTCTTCGCGGGCGGCTCCACCGCCAGCGCCTTGTCCTTCTGCGCCGCCGGATCGACCGAGGGGGCGCCCGAGGCCGGCGAGCCCTGGTTGGCGATGTCGGCGGTGTCGCCCTTCGCCGCGTCGGTCACGTTGGCGACCGCGCCGTCCTTCGGCGCCGCGGCGCCCGCCGCCGGGGCGGCCGGCAGCGGCAGGTTCGAGCCCTGCTGGTTCAGATAGGCGATGATGTCCGCGCGGTCCTTCGGATTGCCCAGCCCGGCGAACGTCATCTTCGTCCCGTTGGCGAACTTGCGCGGGGACGTCAGCCACGCGTCCATCTTGTCGAAGTCCCACGTGCCGCCGACCGCCTTCAGCGCGTCGGAGAAGGCAAACCCGCCCTTGCCCTGCGCGATCCCCTCGCCCAGCGTGGCGTACAGGTTCGGCCCGATGCCGTTCGCGCCGCCCTGGTTGATCGTGTGGCACGCGGCGCACTTCTTGAAGACCTCGGCGCCCTTGGCCGGATCCGCCGTGGCGAGACGGGTCGCGATCGGCTCCGCCGCCTCGCCGCCACCACCGCCGGCCGCCTCGACGCCCTCGATCGCATAGCCCATCTTCTCGGGACGCTCGCCGTGAAAGATCATGCCGCCCACGATCGAGAGCCCCAAAGCAGCACCGGCACCCGCCAGCACCCAGCCCGCAATCGTGTTGTTCCGATCGTCCATGTCGCGCTATCCGCCCCTTTAGATTGCCCACCCCATAGAAAAGCCCCGTCGACACCGCAAGCGCTTGAGCGAAACCCCCGCGTCTTCTACCCCGCGCGGCCATCATGGACAGCTACGCCGCCCCCGCCCGCTCGCTCGTCGCCGCTCTGGCCGACGCCGCCGCCGCCGATCCGTCGCGCGCGGTCGCGTTTCAGGGCGCGCCCGGCGCCAACAGCCATGTCGCGGTGGCCGAAGCCTTTCCGGACGCGCTGGCACTGCCCTGCTTCAGCTTCGACGATGCGCTCGACGCGGTGAAGGAGGGCCGCGCCGACCGCGCGATGATCCCGATCGAGAATTCGCTCCACGGCCGCGTCGCCGACATCCACTTCCTGCTGCCCGAAAGCGGGCTGGTCATCACGGCTGAGCACTTCCTGCCGATCCGCCACGCGCTGATCGGCTGCGGCCCGCAGGGCGGCGTGCGCCAGGCGATGAGCCATCCGCAGGCGCTGGGCCAATGCCGCCACTGGCTGAAGGCACACGGAATCGAGCCGGTGAACTACGCCGACACCGCCGGCGCCGCCGCGGTGGTGGCGGAACTGCGCGACCCCGCGGTCGCCGCGCTCGCCCCGCCCGGCGCCGCCGCGCTCTACGGCCTCGACCTGCTCGCGACCGACATTGCGGATGCGGACCACAACATGACCCGCTTCGTCACGCTCGCGCGCGGCACGACGCCGCTGGTCGGCGAGGGGCCGTGGATGACCACCTTCATCTTCGAGGTGAGGAACGTCCCCGCCGCGCTCTACAAGGCGATGGGCGGGTTCGCGACCAACGGCGTCAACATGACCAAGCTGGAAAGCTACCAGCGCGGCGGCAGCTTCGCCGCGACCGAATTCTTCTGCGATGTCGAGGGCCGCCCCGGCGACCCCGCGTTCGACCGCGCGATGGAGGAACTGGGCTTCCACTGCAAATCGGTCCGCGTGCTGGGGACCTACGCGCAGGCCAGAGCGCGGGGGTGATCATTCTAGCCCCTCCCCTCGGGGGAGGGGTTGGGGTGGGGCAGTCACGGGCGACGGTCTCGGTGAGACACCGCTCCACCCCAACCCCTCCTCTGAAGAGGAGGGGCTAACCGGCGCCCACCGCCGCATGCGCCGCCTTCAGATCCTCCACAAACCGCGCATATTCGGCCTCCTTCGCCGCCGCGTCGGGCAGCCGCAACAGATAGCTCGGATGCACCGTGATCCACGCCTCGCCCCCGTCCGGCAGCCGTTGCGCACGCCCGCGCTCGCGCGAGATCGTTATTGTCCGCCCGAACAGGCTGCGCGCCGCGGTCGCGCCCAGCGCCACCGTCACCTTGGGGCGCAGCAGCATCTGCTCCTGCTCGATCCACCAGCGGCACGCATCAATCTCGCCCGCATCGGGCTTGGCATGGATGCGCCGCCGCCCGCGCGGCTCGAACTTGAAGTGCTTGACCGCGTTGGTGACATAGCTTTCCGCCCGCGTGATCCCCGCCGCGGCCAGCGCGCGGTCGAACACCTGCCCCGCCGGGCCGACGAAGGGATGCCCCGCCAGATCCTCCTGATCGCCCGGCTGCTCGCCGACGAACATCATGCTCGCGTCCAGCGGCCCTTCGCCGAACACCGTCTGCGTCGCGGGCTTGTACAGCGGGCAGCGCGTGCACCCCGCCGCTTCCTCGCGCAGCGCCTCCCATGCGGCCTGGACATTGCCGCCGATCTCGCTGCGTGACGTCGCGATCATCCCGCTCTCCCGTGCCTGCGCGCCCGCCAGCAACTGCGGCACCAGCGCGGTTTCCGGCATGTTCTTCCAGTATTTGCGCGGCATCTCCTTCAGCATCGCGCCCACCTTGACGCGCGCGGGGTTGAAGATGCTGGCGTAATAGGTCTTCCACACCTCCTCTACGGGATCGCCCTCCGGCGCATCGGTGCGGGCCGCGCCCGGCCCCTCGGACAGTGCCTTGCCGTCCCAGTGCAGCGACACCTCCGGCGTCAGGATCGACCAGCGCATGCTGGCGAAGCGATTGACGAAGAACGCCGCATTGGCGCGGACGATGTGATGCTCGGGCTCGAACCAGGCGATGTAGCGCGTGCCCCCCTCCTCCTCGACCGAGCGGAAGCGCAGGAAGGCGCGCATCTTGTGGATGTCGCGCCGGACCGCCTTCGCCAGCCCCTCCAGCCGCCGCACCAGCGGATCGGCGTGGTCCTCCGCCAGCTTCGGCGTCTCGCGCAGCCGCCACAGCATGGCATAGAGCAGCGCGAACCGCTCCGGGTCGGCGTGGAGCGCGGCGTCGTTGGCGAGGCTGAGAAATGCGCGCGATACCCGCAGCGCGGGCGCGGTCGGATCGGCGCGCGGGGCGGGCGCGGCCTCGGCAAACAGGTCGGTCGAGCCATCGCCCACCTGCCACACGACGCGGTCCGGCGGCACCTCGTCGGCGACCAACCCGCGCGCGGCGTCGCGCCATGCGTCAACATCGTCCGGGGCAGGAAGGGTAACGGTGCGCATCTACGCCGCGCCGCTCCGACCCACACCGTCATTCCCGCGAAGGCGGGAATCCAGACACGTCGACGCTGCGACGATAACCGAAACATCAGCGTATCTGGATCCCCGCCTCCGCGGGGACGACGACGATGGGTAAGGAGAGACGCTCACTCCCGCTCGTCACCCCCCGGCGGGTTGGCACGCGCCAACTCCAGCTCCTCGGGCTTGCGCTCCTCATACGTCTCCGCCAGCTGCTCCTCGGTCGCGCTGTCCAGCTCCTTTTCCGCGGCGGGGAACATCTCTTCCTCCTCCTCGTCGATATGATGCTCGTAGCGGTGGCGCATGTGGAAGAATGTCGATTCCCACTCGTCGGACGCGAAATCCAGGTCCATCATCTCGCCCAGCAGGTCGTCGACCTCCTTGTGCTCGGAGACGGAATGCCGCGCATCGTCGCGCAGCTCGGGGTTGCCCAGCATCTCGGCGTAGAGCGATTCCTCCTCCGCCGCGGCGTGGCTCTGCACCTCCAGCCGGAACTCCTCGAACAGCTTTTTCCGCTTCTTCGCGTCGCCCTTCAGTTCGGCGAGCTCCTTCAGCATCTTGCGCTGCTTGTCGTGATCGCGCTTCAGATCGGCATAGATTGCGGCGGTGGCCATGGAACGTCTCCTTCGCCGCCGACGACGCACGACCGCGCGCGCCGTTTCACCCGCGAGTCATTCTCAGCCTGCGAACAATTCCAGCTGCTGCGTTTTCGTCTTGGGCGCGACCAGCGGCGTCAGGTCCGAACGATCCGCCAGCACCACCGGGCGCCAGTCCTCGGCGACGATGAACGGCCGCACCCGCGCGATCGACACCGTCAGCCGCGCGACATCGTCCAGCCGCAGCCGCCGCCAGCGCCGCGCCGCCAGGATGCTCGCCACCGCCTTCGTCCCCAGCCCCGGCACCCGCCAGAGCAGCTCGCGCGGTGCACGATTGACGTCGACCGGGAAGCGCTCGCGAAACTTCAGCGCCCAGGCGAGCTTCGGATCCATATCGAGCGGCAGCATCCCCGTCGCCGCGTCCGTCGCCGCCACCACCTCGGCCGGCAGGAAGCCGTAGAAGCGCATCAGCCAGTCCGACTGGTACAGCCGGTGCTCGCGCATCAGCGGCGGGCGCTGGAGCGGCAGCACCGCCGACGCGTCCGGGATCGGGCTGAACGCCGAATAATAAACGCGCCGCAGTCCGAAGCGGTCGTACAGCGTCGATGCCTTGGTCACGATATCGCCATCGGTCGCGGCATCCGCCCCGACGATCATCTGCGTCGACTGGCCCGCGGGCGCGAACTTCGGCGCGGACTTGTACCGCTTCTTCGCGTCCGTCGTATCGACGATCGCGCTCTTCATGTCGCGCATCGCCCCCTCGATCCGCGCGCCGTCCTTCTCGGGCGCCAGTCGCTTCAGCCCGCCCGCGGTCGGCAGCTCGACGTTGATCGACACGCGATCGGCATAAAGCCCGGCCCGATGCACCAGCTCCGGATCGGCATCGGGGATCGTCTTGAGATGGATATAGCCGCGGAAGTGATGATCCTCGCGCAATGCCCGCGCCACCTCGACGATCTGCTCCATCGTGTAATCGGACGAATGGATGATACCCGACGAAAGGAACAACCCCTCGATATAATTGCGGCGATAGAAGGAGAGCGTGAGGTTCACCACCTCCTGCGCGGTAAAGCGCGCGCGCCGCACGTTCGAACTCTTGCGGTTGATGCAATAATGACAGTCGAAGATGCAGCTGTTGGTCAGCAGGATCTTGAGCAGCGAGATACAACGACCATCGGGCGCATAGGCATGGCAGATGCCCATTCCCTCGGTCGACCCCAGCCCCTTGCCGTCCTTCGAGTTCCGCTTGGCCGTGCCCGACGACGCGCACGAGGCGTCATATTTCGCCGCGTCGGCGAGGATTTCCAGCTTCTGGCGGGTATCGAGCTGCGCCATGCGTTCGATGTATGTTCGCTCACGCAGCTTGTCGAGGGCGAACCGTGCTGCCATGGATCAAGCCCATGCGGGGGATCACGGATCGTCTCGGGCCCAACGGCCCCTATCTGGCGCTGGCGCTCACCTGCCTGATCGGTTGGGGGTTCAAGGCGCATTGCGGCGCGGGCTGGACCGGCAGCGAGCAATATACCACCGGCTGCTACAGCGATGCGGTGCCCTTCTGGGGGATGCGCGGGCTGGCGGACGGCAAGGTGCCGTATCTTCAGGCGCGGATGGAATATCCGGTGCTGACCGGGGCGCTGATCTGGGTGGAGGCGCTATTCGCGCGCGTCACCGCCGGCGCGCGCGCCGATGCCGCGACCTTCCTCAACGCGGTCGTGCTGGGCAATGCGATCCTCGCCTTCGCCATTCTGGCGATGATCCGGGGCGCGGACGTGTCGCTCCGGCGCCAATATGCCTGGGCGCTGGCGCCGCCGCTGGTCCTCTATCTCGGGCACAATTGGGATCTGCTGGCGGCGACCTTCGCGGTCGCGGCGATGCTGGCGGCGAGCCGTGGCCAGCGGGTGCGTGCCACCGCGCTCGCGGCACTGGGCGGCGCGGCGAAGCTGTTCCCGGTGCTGATGCTCCCGCTGTTCGGGCTGAGCGCGCTGTTCGCACCCGGACGCTCCGCCCGCGACCGCCTCGTCGGCGCGGCGACACTCGTGGTCGTCGCGGTCGCTGCGTGGGGCGCGGCGAACCTGCCGGTCGCCGCGGTGGCGTTCGACAATTGGCGCGAGTTCTACGCCTTCTCCAGCGAGCGCCCCGGCACCGCGGCGAGCATGTGGGAGCTGATGGCGCAGTTCGGCTGGTGGGTCACCGACGTACCGACGCGCAACCTGTGGTCGTTCCTGCTCTTCGCGGGCGGGGCGGCGACGATCGTTGCGGTAGGCTGGCGGCGCCACGGCGAGCGCGCGTGGTCGCTCTTCACCCCGGTGCTGGCGTGGTTTCTGCTGACCAACAAGGTGTGGTCGCCGCAATTCGACCTGTGGCTATGGCCGATGCTGATCCTCACCGGCACGCGTGCGCGCCCGATGGCGCTGTTCCTGCTGGGCGACATCGCGGCCTATTTCGCCGAATTCTGGATGTTCGCCGGGATGGAGGGCGCCTCCCCCTCCGCCACCCACACCGACATCCTCGCCGCCGCGCTGCTCCGCGGCGTGGCGATGCTGTGGCTGATCCACGCCGCTGTCCGCGACCCGGCACCGGCTTGGGTTGAATTCACGCGAAGCCGCGAAGACGCCAAGAGGTAGCGCACGGCGCGCAGCGCCCTTCCATCGTTCGCGCAGAGCACGCAGAGGACGCAGAGGAAGTTGCCCCCTCTTTGCGGCTTCGCGGCTTCGCGAGAAAAAATGGTTCACGCGGAGGCGCGGAGGCGCAGAGAGGGTAGGCGCAACCTCTCTGCGTCCTCTGCGTGCTCTGCGCGAACCTTGTTATGAGCCGCCGATGGCGGCTCGGAACAGAGCAGCGAGCCGGACACCTCCGCGTCTCCGCGCCTCCGCGTGAACCAACCTATTCCGCCGCCAGCAATTCCGCCGCCTGAAGGTCCACCGACACCAGCCGGCTGACCCCCTTCTCCACCATCGTCACCCCGAACAGCCGATGCATTCGGCTCATCGTCACCGCATTGTGCGTCACGATCAGGTAGCGCGTGTCGGTTTCCTGCGTCATCCGGTCGAGCAGGTCGCAGAACCGCTCGATATTCGCGTCGTCCAGCGGCGCATCCACCTCGTCCAGCACGCAGATCGGCGCCGGGTTCGTCAGGAACAGCCCGAAAATCAGCGCCACCGCGGTCAACGCCTGCTCCCCACCCGACAACAATGTCAGCGATTGCAGCCGTTTGCCGGGCGGTTGCGCCATGATTTCTAGCCCCGCCTCCAGCGGATCGTCCGAATCCACCATCGCCAGATGCGCCTGCCCCCCGTCGAACAGCGTCGTAAACAGCCGCCGGAAGTGCCCGTCCACCGCCTCGAACGCCGCCAGCAGCCGCTGCCGCCCCTCGCGGTTGAGCGTCCCGATCGAACCACGCAGGCGATGGACCGCCTGCCCCAGCTCGTCCCGCTCCGCCGCGGTGGCGCTGCCGGTCGCTTCCAGCTCGGCCAGTTCGCGTTCGGCGATCAGATTGACCGGCCCCAGCCGCTCGCGGTCCAGCGTCAGCCGCTCATGCGTCTGCGATTCGGCCTGTGGCGTGCCCACGGAATTGCTGTCGAACCCCGCCTTCTTCGGCAGCACGGGGGCAGGGCATTCGAACCGTTCGCCCGCCACGCGCCCCATCTCGACCCGGCGCAGGTCGTGATTCTCCGCGCGCGCCGCCGCCCCGGCCCGCGCCTCGCGCGCCGCGGCCAGCGCCTCGTTCGCGCGCGCGTGCGCCGCATCGGCCGCGCGCACCGCGATGTCGGAGTCCCGCTCCCCCGCCTGCGCCCCGTTTGCCGCGTCCTGCGTCTCGCGATGCGCGGTTTCCAGCGTCGCGATCTGCGCCGTCAGCTGCGCCGGCCGGTCGACCAGCTTCTCCAGTTCGGCGCTCAGGTCGCCCGCGCGCCTGTCCATGTCGCCGATCCGCCGCGCCGCCTCGCCCGCGCGTGCGCGCCACCCCTTCGCCTCCGCGGTGCCCGCGGCACGCCGCTCGCGCGCGGTCGCCAGCGCGCGGTCGTGCGAGGTGCGATCCGCCCGCGCCAGCGCCACCTGCGCGCGTGCCACTTGCGCCTCCGCCTGCAATCGCGCGACCTCGCCCGCCGCACCGCTGCCGTCGGGAAGCCCCTCCAGCACCCCACGCGCGCCGTCACGCTCGCGCTCCGCCTCGGCGACATCCGCTGCTGCGCGCTCCGACCGCGCGGTCAGGTCCGCACGCTGCTCCGCCAGTCGGTCGAGCTGCGCGGCGGCACGATCCTCCTCGCGCTGCGCGGTCCGCGCCTCCTCTTCCGCCTTGGCCAGCAGTGCGCGCGCCGATTGCGCCGCCCCCCGCGCCCGCGCGATCCGCTCGTCCACCGCCGTGCGGCGCCGCGTCGCCTGCGCTACCGCCGCCTCCGCTGCGGGCCGCTCCGCGTCGATCACGGCGAGACGGTTGCGCCGCTCCATCCGCTCCGCCGCCGCCGCGCCGCCGCCGGTGGTGATATAGCCGTCCCACCGCCGCAGCCGCCCCTCACGCGTGACCAGCCGCTGACCGGGCGACAGCGGCTGCCCCGAATCCGCCTCGACGAGGAAGATCTGCGACAACCGCCGCGTCAGCGCCTCCGGCGCGGTCACACGCGCGGCGAGCAGCAGCGTGCCGACCGGCGGCGGCGGGTCGGTCTTGCGCGCCGCGGATCCGCGCCAATCCTCCAGCGCGGATTCCAGATCGTCACCCAGCGCCGCCGCCAGCGCGCGCTCGAACCCCGGCTCCGCGCTGATCGCATCGACCAGCCGATCCCCCGCCTCGCGGGTGGCACGACGCAGCGCCGCCGCCTCGCCGTCCAGCGCCGCCAGCGCCGCGATGGCTGCCGCCCGTGCCGCCTCCGCCGGGTCGCGATCCTCGCGCGCCTCCGCCTCGCTGGTATCCGCCCATTCCAGCGCCGCCCGCGCCTTCGCCGCCTGCTCGCGCGCCGCCGCCTGCGCCGCCGCCGCCGCATCGCGCGCCGTCTCCAGCATCGCTGGATGCGCTGG
>CAJYKB010000028.1 GCA_913774925.1 uncultured Sphingomonas sp.
TTCGGCCGCGACGCGCTCGATCTGGTCGAGGGGCGGCTGGCGTTCGCGGTGCTGGGCGGACGGCTGAAGATGACACGAACGGAGGACGAGGCGGCATGAGGACGGCGATCCTGACGATGGCGCTGGGGCTCGCCGCCTGCGCCACGAACGCCGCGCCGGTGGCGCCGGACGCGGCAGCGGGCGTGAAGTGCGACGCCAATGCCGCGCAGGGGCTGATCGGTCGCCGCGCGGATGCGGCGGTGGCGGAAGCGCAGAAGTCGTCCGGCGCACGCACGGTGCGGCGATATGTGACCGGCTCGGCGCTGACGATGGACTTCCGCCCCGACCGACTGAATGTCGAGACGGACGCGGCAGGCACGATCGTCAAGCTGACCTGCGGATAGTTCGCATCGTCGGCTGACCTGCCAGTCACAGTGGCTCAAGTATGACCTCTGCGACAGTCTTCTCCGTCATGCCGGACTTGTTCGAGTCCTTTGCGAGAGTCAGTTCCTTGTTCCCCGGCGGAGGCCGGGGTCCAGCTGGGGAACGGCGGTAGCCGACGGAAAAGACACACCAACTGGGCCCCGGCCTTCGCCGGGGAACTACGAGCTTGCCGAGCCATCTACGACTTTCGCAGAGGTCTCGACTTTTTCCGGCATCCACCGGCCCGCACACGCAAATGCCGATGATCCTGTGGCACGGGGGATCCCGGAACAAGGCTCTCCTGAGCTTGCCGAAGGGTCCCGGATGACAGCAATTTCAAACCACCGCCTCCAGACCCAGCGCCATCGCCAGGGCCCGGTGGCGCTTCTGCACGGCCTCGCCGTAGAGCCCGGCATCGTCGGCCGCGAGGACGAGCCGCAGCGCTGTCCCCTCCACCACCAGCGACGAGCGCTCCAGCGGCCCCGCGATCCCGCCGCTCAGCCGCTGGCCCAGCCGCATCGCCAGCCCCCATTGCATCGCGCGGCGCAGGCCCGCCTCGCCCGCCAGCCCCGTCAGCGGTGCCGGGCTGCTCGTCTCGCCTCCCAGGCTGGTCCACAGCGCCTGCGCCAGCAGCGCGCGTCCGCGGCCGTCGATCCCGACCCAATTGCCGTGGAGCGCAATCTCCAGCCCGCGTTCGGCGCGGAACTCGGGGTTCGCGCGCCAGCCGACATCCGCCAGCTGGCACGCCGCACCGCGCAGCCGCGCCTCGCTCGGCTTGTCGCTGAACAAGGGCGCGATCCAGCGGTCGAGCAGGTCGCCATGCTCGGGGAAGCGACCGCTGCGCCGCCCCTCGTCGCGGGTGGCGACGATCAGCGGATCCTGCGCACGCACCTCCGCGGGCAGCGCCCCGAACAGAAGTCCCTCGCGCAGGCCATAGGCCGAGACGATCGTCCCGCTGCTGCGCAAATGTTTCAGCAGGACCGCCAGCAGCGCCGCCGCACCGGACAGCGTCGGGATACGCCCGCCCGACAGACCCGGCACCGCCTTCAGCCGCGCCTTGCCGACATGCGCCAGCGTGCGCCGCAGCCGCGCGATGGTCGCGGACGACATCGAATATTGGTGGATCACGGGCAGCGGATAGCGCGTCGCCTCCATGTCGAGCCGCGCCAGCGCGCGCCACGATCCGCCGACGAGGTACAGCGGCAGTCCCTTGCCCGCACCGGACCAGCCGCCGTCCGCCAGCAGGTTGGCGACACGCCGATCCAGCGTCCCCTTCTCGCGCATCGCGGCCAGCCGCAGCACGCCGAGCGGGAAGGAGGCGCGCTGATGCAATTCGCCACCACGTACCCGCACCAGCTCCAGACTGCCCCCGCCCAGGTCGGCGACGATCCCGTCCGCGCCCGGAATGCCCGACAGCACCCCCATGCCCGCGGCGACCGCCTCTTCCTCGCCGGGCAGGATCTCGACCGTCAGCCCACCCGCCTGCGCCAGCGCGATCAGCTCCGCACCGTTCCTCGCATCGCGCACCGCAGCGGTCGCGACGGTGCGCAGGCTCGCCACCCCCATCTCACGCGTCAGCGCCGCGAACCGGCGCAGGGCCGTGCCCGCGGCCGTCATCGCCTCGTCGTCGATCGCCCCCGACGACGCCAGACTGCGCCCCAGCCCCGCCAGCACCTTTTCGTTGAACAGGATCGCGGGCAGCCGAGGCGGTCCCTGATAGACGACCAGCCGGATCGAATTCGACCCGATGTCGATGATCGCGGTGCGCGGTTCCTCGGTCGCCGCCGCACCGCGGCCCGGGGTCGGCAGCTTCATTTACGACGCCGCAGCGACAGCACCGGCACCTCGCCCCCCGCCTCCAGCGCAGCGCCGCGCCCGGACAGCGACGGATTGACCATGAAATAGCGGTGCAGGTTGAACCCCTTGGCATCGCCGGGCGAGATGCGGGTATAGCTGCCGTCCGGTTCCAGCTCCCAGCTCTGCTCGTTGTCGATCAGGTTGGCGACCATCACCTGGTCCAGCACCTGGTCGTGCACCGTCTCATTCTCGATCGGCAGCATATATTCCACCCGCCGGTCGAAGTTGCGCGGCATCCAGTCGGCCGAGGAGATATAGACCAGCGCATCGTCGTTGGGCAGCGCCGCACCGTTGCCGAATGCCGCGATCCGGCTGTGCTCCAGGAACCGCCCCACTGTCGAGCGGACTCGGATGCGATCCGACAATCCCGGCACCTTGGGCCTCAGGCAACAGATACCGCGCACGATCAGGTCGATCTCCACCCCGGCCGCGCTCGCCTCGTACAATTTCTCGATGATGATCGGATCGACCAGCGAGTTCATCTTGGCCCAGATCGCCGCGGGTTTCCCGGCGCGCGTATGGCCGATTTCCGCGTCGATGCACGCCATCAGCTTCTTGCGCAACAGCCGCGGGCTGAGCACGACCAGTTCCATCCCCTCCGGCTCGACATAGCCGGTGATGTAGTTGAACATCCGCGCTGCATCGCGCCCGACGCGCGGGTCGGCGGTGAAGAAGCTCAGATCGGTGTAGATGCGCGCCGTCACCGGGTGATAATTGCCGGTGCCGAAATGGCAGTAGGTGCGGAAGATGTCGCCCTCGCGCCGCACCACCATCGCGACCTTCGCGTGCGTCTTCCAGTCGATGAAGCCATAGACGACCTGCACGCCCGCACGCTCCAGCGCGCTGGCCCATTGCAGGTTCTGCTCCTCGTCGAAGCGCGCCTTAAGCTCGACCACCGCGGTGACCGACTTGCCCGCCTCCGCCGCCGCGATCAGCGCATTGATGACCGCCGACTGCTTGCCCGCGCGGTACAGCGTCTGCTTGATCGCGACCACGTCCGGATCGTTCGCCGCCTGCTTCAGGAAGGCGAGCACGACGTCGAACGTCTCGTACGGATGGTGCACGACGATGTCCTTCGAGCGGATCGCCGCGAAGCAATCGCCGCCGAACTCGCGGATGCGCTCGGGAAAGCGGGGGGTGAAGGGAACGAACTTCAGGTCCGGGCGATCCTCGTCCGCCAGCGCCGACAGGTCGTCGATCCCCAGCAGCGCCCCCGTTTCGGTCACGATCGCGTCGGACCGGCCTAGCTCGTCACGCAACAGCCCCGCCAGCGCGTCGGGCATGCCGGTTTCCAGCTCCATGCGGATCACGCGCCCGCGCCGCCGCCGCTTGATCGCGTTCGCGAAGTAGCGGACCAGATCCTCCGCTTCTTCCTCGATCTCGATGTCGCTGTCGCGTAGCACCCGGAATTCGGCGGCGCCCAGCACCTCGTAACCCGGGAACAACGCATGGCTGAACCGCTTCAGCAGCGATTCGACCGCGATATAGCGCGCATTGTCCCCCGGCAGCCGCACGAACCGCGGCATCGCGGCGGGCAGCATCACCAGTTCACGGATCGGCTCGCTATCCGACCGGCGTACCAGGTCGAACATCACCGCCATTCCCTTGTTGGGCATGAAAGGGAACGGGTGTGCCGGATCGAGCGCCTGCGGCGTGATGACGGGGAACAGCTGCTCGCGGAAGTGCGTCTCCAGCCACGCACGTTCCTCGTCGTTGATCGCGGCATCGATCGCGCGGTGGCTCAGCACCTGAATCCCCGCCTCCGCCAGCGCGCGGCGAATGTCCTTCCACACCGCCTGCTGGCTCGCCATCAGCGCGTCCGCCTCGGCAACGATCGCGCTCAATTGCTGTCCCGGGGTCAGGCCGTCGGTCGAGCGGGCCTCGACGTCCTGCACCTGCTGCCCCTTCAGCCCCGCGACGCGGACCATGAAGAATTCGTCGAGATTGCCGCCCGAGATCGCCAGGAAGCGCAGCCGTTCCAATAGCGGGTGCGCCGGGTTGCACGCCTCGTCCAGCACGCGCCGGTTGAACGCCAGCCACGACAGCTCGCGGTTGAAATAGCGCCCGCCGTCGCGATCCTGGAACGGATCCTCCAGCGCGTCGTCGGTATCGAGGCGCGCCATTTTCGGCGTTCGGGTCATTCTGTCTCGTCGCTCCGATCGATGAACGCCGCCGCGTCCGTCAGGGTTTCGCGCGCCAGCGGGATCGACAGGCGACGTCGCCCGGCGAGCGCGGCCCGATCGAGCCTATCGATCGTTTCCATGACGGATCGGTGACTCCGCTCCACCCGCGCGGTGAGCCACGCGATCAGGTCTGGACGTGCATCCACGTGCCGCCGTGCGAAGCCGTGTTCGAACAGGGCGCGGATCAGCGCGTCGTCCGGTGCGTCGATCGTCGCGGCCGGGCTGGCCGCCAGCCGCGAGCGCAGATCGGGCAGCGCGACGGACCACACCGGCGGCAGGTCGCGCACGATCAGCAGCAGCGGGCGTCGCGCGTCCTGCGCCCAGTTCCAGGCGTGGAACAACGCTTCCTCCGGCTCCGCATCGGCATCGTCGATCACCACCCCGTGCGACCGCGCGGCGAAGATCCGCCCCAGCAGCGAGCGGCCCGATTGCGGCGGCCCCGCCAGGATCGCGGTGCGCACGGGCCATGCCGCCCAGCGATCGAGCATCCGCACCGCGGCGGCGTTGGACGGGCCGACCACGAACTCGCCGTCACGCGCATCGGCGGCCCAGGCCAGCGGCAGCGCGATCTGGTCGGTCATCGCGCGCTTGTCATCCGGTCGGTGTCGCCCCGCCCGCACCGCGCAGGTCGGGCGGCAGCAATTGCGGCGCCCGCCTGATGCGGATCGTGCTGCCGTTGCCGAACACCTGCCATCCTCGCGCCTCCAGCGCAGCGCGGAACGCCTCCGGCGTGCCGGCATAGCTGACGCTCATCAGCGAGACGCCGCCCAGCGCCAGACTGGTGGTGGCCGCGGCCGAGACGCCCGGTACGCCGCGCATCGCCGCCTCGGTTCCGGTCACCGCGCCGGCGTCCGCGGTATCGAACTGCACCGTGATCGCGGTCGCTGCGCTCGGCACCAGCGCCGGATCGTCGATCAGCGCACCCACGTCGTCGGTCGGCGTCGGCGCCGCTTCGGGCATGATCGGGTTCAAACCCGGATCGGCGGTCAGATAGCCACCGCTCAATCCCTCCTGATACGCCGCGTCCAGCCGCCGCACCGCCTCGTCCAACAGCGCCGGCACGCCGCCCGCATTGCCGACGCGCAGCGTGAAGCGCCGCAGCACGCGGTTATCGGGACCGTAGCGCGCCTCGAACACGCCGATCACCGGCCCGCCGGGCCATTGCCGGTACAGCCGGACGGTCGGCATCAGCACGTCGTTGCCGCCATATTGATCGAGCACAGCGCGCCACCAAGCGCGATCCGGCCGCTGCGTCTGCCCGACGTTCAGCAGCAGCGGGTCGGGGCCGTTCCCCGCGGGGCGGATATAGTCGATCGTGCTGCCGCCGGTGCGATAGCGCGCCCACGCCTCCTGCCACAGCGTCCGCTGTTCGAAGACGGTGCCCACCCCGGTCGACCATTGCACCGGCATCACCACGAACGGCGGCGAGCGCGTGACATAGGAGGATACGCCCAGCAGCGCGGAGGTGCGCGCACGGTCGAACAGCACGCCCAGCTTCGCCACATAGCGCTGCGGGCCGATCTCCTCGTTCTCGACCACGATCGCCGACACGATCGAATCGAGCGTCCCGTCGGGCACCAGCCCGCCGCCCGCACCCAGCCGCTGCGACAGTTGCACGAACGCCTTGCGCTGCGCCTCGCGCCAGCCCGCCAGCCGCGCGGCTTCCGCATCCTTGCCGTTCGCATCGACGCGCACGCCGGACACTTCGAAGTCGTTGGAGCTGTCGACCGCCGCGACGCCGCGGTCCCCGCCCTCGATCTGCGCCACGACGGTAGCGGCGCCGAGGGCCGCGAGCGCGACAGCCGCGAGGAGGATGGAGGGACGGCGACGCATGCGGTGAGCCTTTTGGCGAAGCAGGCGTGGAAATCCAAGCGCGATGTGGCTATCGGCGCGCCATGAGCTACACCTACGAGAGCGCCGGCGTATCGATCGCCGCAGGCAATGCGCTGGTGCGCGCCATCGCACCGCTGGCGCGCGCGACCCGGCGACCGGGCGCGGACGCCGACCTGGGCGGGTTCGGCGGCTTCTTCGATCTCAAGGCGGCGGGCTTCACCGATCCGCTCCTCGTCGCCGCCAACGACGGCGTCGGCACGAAGCTGAAACTGGCGATCGAATGGGACCGCCACGCCGGGGTCGGGGTCGACCTGGTCGCGATGTGCGCCAACGACCTGATCGTGCAGGGCGCGGAACCGCTGTTCTTCCTCGACTATTACGCGACGGGCAAGCTCGACAATGCGGTCGCGGAAAGCGTCGTCGCCTCGATCGCAGAAGGGTGCCGGATCGCCGGCTGCGCTTTGATCGGCGGCGAAACCGCCGAGATGCCCGGCATGTACGCCGATGGCGACTACGACCTCGCCGGCTTCTGCGTCGGCGCGGTGGAGCGCGGCGACGTGCTGACCGGCCGGGACATCGGCGATGGCGACGTGATCCTCGGCCTCGCGTCGTCGGGCGTCCATTCCAACGGCTTCTCGCTGGTCCGCCGCCTCGCCGCCGACAAGGGGTGGAAGCTCGACCGCCCGGCGCTGTTCGATGCCGACCGGCTGCTGATCGACCATCTGATGGCGCCGACGCGGATCTATGTCGCCAGCCTGCTGCCGCTGTTGAAGGCCCATCGTATCAAGGGGCTGGCGCATATCACCGGCGGCGGCCTGCTGGAGAATATCCCGCGCGTCCTGCCGCACGGCACCCATGCGCATGTCGATGCCGATGCGTGGGAACAGCCGCGGCTGATGGCCTTCCTGCAGGCGCAGGGCGGGATCGAGCCGGAGGAAATGGCGCGCACCTTCAACTGCGGCATCGGCATGGCGGTCGTCGTCGCCGCCGATCAGGCAGCGAGCGTCGCGGCGGACCTGACCGCCGCGGGCGAGACGGTCTTCCCGATCGGCCGCATCGCCGCGGGTGAGCGTGGCTGCACCGTGACCGGTGGGGAAGAGACGTGGAGCGCGCGGGCCGCCTGGACCGCCACGCACACCGCATGACCACACCCGCCAAGGTCGCGGTCCTGATTTCCGGTCGCGGCTCGAACATGCAGACGCTCGCCGCGCATCAGGGCGAGGCGTACGAGATCGTCGTCGTCGCCTCCGATAAGCCTGCAGCACCGGGCCTGTCCTGGGCGATCGCCAACGGCCTGCCCGTCTTCGCACTGTCGCCCAAGGAGGTCGGCAAGCCCGCCTACGAGGCCGCGCTCGACGCCGCGCTGCGCGAGGCGGGGGCCGAATGGATCGCGCTCGCGGGTTACATGCGGCTGCTCTCCGACGAGTTCGTCGCCAGATGGCGCGGGCGGATCGTCAACATCCACCCGTCGCTACTCCCCAAATACAAGGGGCTCGATACCCACGCCCGCGCCATCGCCGCAGGCGACGCGGTCGCGGGATGCTCGGTCCATCTCGTCACCGAGGAACTCGACGGCGGCGAAGTGCTTGGACAGACGGAAGTGCCGGTACACCCCGACGACACGCCCGAGACGCTCGCCGCCCGGGTGCTGGATGCGGAGCACCGGCTTTATCCGCGGGTATTGCAAGAGGTGGTACGACGATGACCGATGGGCTGGACCGGGTACGCGCGATCGCGATGCTGCTTCCCGAGGTGGAGGAGCGCACCAGCCACGGCCAGCCTACCTTCTTCGTCGCGGGCAAGCAGTTCGCGCAATATCGCGCCGATCACCACGGCGACGGACTGACGGTGGTGTGCGTGCGCACCAGCGGTGCCGACGAACAGGCCATGCTGCTGGACGGCGCGCCCGACGTCTATCGCAACCCGGCCTATCTGGGCGCTTCGGGATGGGTCGGCATCGACCTGGCCGGCGCGGACGTCGACTGGCCCCTGGTCGAGGATCGCATCGCGCATAGCTGGGAACTGGCCGCCCCGCGCCGTCTGCTGGAGGCCGGCGGGCGTTAGCCGCGGCGTACCGCGAGCCGCGCCAGCACACCCCCCAATTCGTGCACCGTCCCTGCCACGTCGAGCGACAGGGCGCGTGCCGCCGCGGCGATGCCGCGCGCCTCGTCGAACGCGTCGAGTGCGGTGCGCAAGTCCTCACCGTGCCGCATCGTCGCCAACCGCGCGATGACGGTCGGGACGCGGTCGAGGAACGCCTCGTAGCGCGGCTGCGCGGTCTTCGGCGACAAGGCACGCGCCAGCGCCGCGCGGTGTGTCAGCGCGGGGTCCCCATCGCGCCCGATCGCCTCCAGCGCGCTGTCGATCGCGCCCAGATCCAGCCCGGCATAGCCGAGCGCCCGCCCCGGCGAGCCGTCGCCCGCGCGAACGAGCGACGCGATCTCGTCCGCCTCCACCGCCGGCAATGCGTCCTGCAACACCGCGGTCATATCGTCCGCGCCCAGTTCCTCGAACCGCAGCACGCGGCAGCGCGAGCGGATCGTCGGCAGCAGCCGCCCCGGCGCATGGCTCACCAGCAGGAACACCGTGCCCGCGGGCGGCTCCTCCAGGTTCTTGAGCAGCGCGTTCGACGCGCCGGGCCGCTCCAGATCGTCCGCCGCGTCGATCACGATCACCCGCCGCGGCGACAGCGACGGCATCGTCCCCAGAAACGGGCCGAGCGCGCGCACCTGATCGACCGTGATGCTGCGCGCGAGTTCGTCCTCGGCCTTCGCATCCTTCTTCGGCAGGCGGCGCAGCTCGCGATAGTCCGGGTGCGATCCCGCCGCGAAGAGCGACGCGGCCTGGTGCGTGGCCGGCACGTCGAGCCCCGCCGGCAAGGTGCCCGGCGTCATCCCCTCCGCCAGCAGGCGCAGCGCCGCGGCGCGCGCGAACATCGCCTTGCCCACGCCCTTCGGCCCCGCGAGCAGCCACGCATGGTGCAGCGCGCCCCCCGCCGCCGCGGCGAGAAACGCCTCGGTCGCCACCCGCTGGCCGCGCAGCTGCGTCACGCCAGCCAGTCCCCCAGATCGGCGAGGATCGCGCGCGTCACCTCGTCCGCGGGACGTGCCGCATCGATCCGGCGGAACCGCGCCGGCTCCTGCGCTGCGATCCGGTGGAAAGCGCTGGCGACCGCGACATGAAACGCCGGATCCCGCGCCGCGAAGCGATCCGCGGCGGCGCCGTCACGCTCGGTCGCGCGCGCCGCGCCGGCCTCGACCGGCAATTCCAACAGATAGGTGCGGTCGGGCAGCAATCCACCACTGCCGAACTCGTGCAGCGACAGGATCGCGGCATCGTCGACTCCGCCGGCCACCCCCTGATACGCGCGCGTCGAATCGACGTAGCGGTCGCAGATCACCCACTGCCCCGCCTCGATCGCAGGGCGGATGACCTTTTCGACATGATCGGCACGCGCCGCCGCGAACAGCAATGCCTCGGTCGCGGCGCTCCAGCGCGCGGCGTCACCCTGCATCAGCAGCGCGCGAATCGCCTCCGCCCCCTCGCTGCCGCCGGGCTCCCGCGTGACGATCGCCGTCCGTCCGCGGGCGGACAGCGCCGCGGCCAGCGCCCGCGCCTGCGTCGACTTGCCGGCCCCTTCCCCGCCCTCCAGGCTGAGGAAGCGCGCCCGCATCACCCGAACAGGCCCGTCAGGCCCGACCAGGCGCGCCCGAAGAACCCTGCCTCGCCCACATCGGCTCCCGCGACCAGCGGCACCGTCTGATCGGGCAGCCCGGGCGAGGACACGACGAGGTCGGCGACATGCGCGCCCTTCGCGATCGGCGCCTTCAGCGGCCCCTGATAGACGATCTTGCCCGACAGCGGCGGCCGGTCACCCGACGGCACCGTGACGCTCAGGTCCTTCGGCGCGACCAGATCGACGCTCGACGCCCCGCCCATCTGCACTTCCGCCTTGCCGACCGTGCGCCCGGCCTTCACCACCG
Source organism: uncultured Sphingomonas sp. (assembly GCA_913774925.1). GTDB lineage: Bacteria > Pseudomonadota > Alphaproteobacteria > Sphingomonadales > Sphingomonadaceae > Sphingomonas. Next base: position 10,259 of record CAJYKB010000028.1, read on the forward strand.
GGCGCGCCTGCCACGCGCGGAAGCCCCATTCCATGAAGCGCACCGACTCCGACGCGCGCTGGTTGAAGCTGGTCAGCCCCGCCAGCACCATCACCAGCCGGCGGCCGTTCTGCTCGGCCGATCCGGTGAAGCCATAGCCCGCCTCCTCGGTGTGCCCGGTCTTCAGGCCGTCCGCCCCGGCCACGCGGCCCAGCAGCGGGTCGCGGTTCGCCTGCGTGATCGCCTGCCCGCCGCCCAGCGTCTTGCCCCAGGTGAAATCGCGCCGCGAGTAGAATTGCTTGTAGAGCTTGGGATGCTGCTGGATCGTCGCCGCCGCCAGCTTCGCCAGGTCGCGCGCGGTGACATAGGTGACGCCGCCATCGGGCCAGCCGTTGGACGTGCCGAAGTGGCTGTTGGTCAGCCCCAGCTTGCGCGCATTGTCGTTCATCCGCTCGACGAACGCCGGCTCGGTGCCCGAAATCCCCTCGGCCAGCACGACGCAGGCATCATTCCCGGACAGGGTCACGATGCCATAGAGCAGGTTGGCGACCGACACGCGCTCGCCCACCGACAGGAACATCGTCGATCCCGCAGCCGGTCCGTGCCAGCGCTGCCACGTCTCGGGGCGCACCTCGAACTCGGTATCCAGCTTCAGGTCACCCGCCTTTATCATCTGGAAGGCGGTGTAGACGGTCATCATCTTCGCCATCGAGGCGGGCGGCATGCGGCGGTCCGCATCCCTGGCGAAAAGGACCGCGCCCGAAGACAGATCCTCCATGAAGGCGACCGGCGCGGGGGTGTCGAAGCGCGGCGCGGCGGCCATCGCGGGATAGGCGACGGCAACGATCGCGGCGGGAAAGGCAAGAGCGGTCAGCAGCTTGGTCATGGGTTCTTCCGAATGAATCTATCGTGCGCCGGACGGCTGAAGCAGGATCGAGGCGTCGCCATAGCCGCGCGCGACCGCGGCGTCACGCGTGCGTTGCGCCTCGGCCAGCGTCGCGAACGGACCGACGCGGACGCGCCAGACCGCCCCCGCGAGTTCTACCACGCCGCCGAAGCTGCGCGCCACCTCGGTCGCGCGCGACTGGCTGGAGAAGGCGGCGACCTGCACCAGCAATCCCTGACCCGCGCGCGGCGCAGGCAGGGCGACCGGCGTCGCGCGGGGCGGCGGCCGGGTGGCGGCGGTGGCGGGCGGCAGCTGGCGCCGCAACGCACGCAGGACCGCATCGGGCGTATCGAGCCGCGACGACGCTGCCTCGCCGCGGTCGAGCGCCGCGGCATCCGCCAGCGATGGCGTCATGCTGCGCACGCGGACCGCGGCGAGCGGCGTGTCCGCGACCCCGAGCAGCCGCGCCGCGCCGGCCGACAGATCGATCTCGCGTCCCGCCGCCGCCGGCCCGCGATCGGTGATCCGCACCAGGATCGTCCGCCCCGTATCAAGCGCCGTGACCTCCGCATGCGAGCCGAGCGGCAGCGTACGGTGCGCTGCGGTGATGCGCGCGTTCGCGAACGGCGTACCGGACGCGGTGGGCTGCCCCTCCAGTCCGTCGCCATACCATGAGGCATAACCGACCGCGTCGTAGCTCGCGATCGCGCCCGCCCCGGCGGTCGCGGACGGCCCGGTCGGCGTCCCCGCCTCGGGCGGAAGCGGTGCCTGGAGCGTGACCGGCGGGACGTCGTCCGTCACGACCTGCGGTCGTGCGGCGACGTGCGCGCTTCCCGACAGCGCAAGTGCCGCGACCAGGCTAACGCGCGATGGCATCGGCAAGCAGCCCGACCGAGAGCGCGTAGAAATTCGAACAATTGTAATCCAGGATCACCCGGTAGTTGCTGGTCAGCAGATAGGCGGTGTTTCCCGCCCCATCCGGCTCGATCAGCACCGCCTGCACCGCGTCGCCGGGCCAGCGACCGTCCTGCGGCATCACGCCCAGCGCGCGCCACTCCGCCATCGTTCGCCAGCCGCTATGCCGCTCGAACACCCGGGGGCAGCGCGGCGACACCAGCCGGTTGCGCACCCCGTCGCGCGAGAAGCCGGCGGGCACGTTCACCGCCACGCCCCACGGCTCGCCTGCACGCCATCCGGCCATCGCGAAATAGTTGCCGATCGAGGCCAGCGTATCGGCCGGGCTGGTCCAGATGTCCGCGCGACCATCCCCGTCACCGTCACGCGCCAGGCGGAGATAAACCGAGGGCAGGAATTGCGGATTGCCCGTCGCCCCGGCCCAGCTGCCGACCAGCCGCGCGCGCGGGACGCCGCGGTCGATCATCTTCAGCGCGGCGATGAATTCTCCTTCGAACAGCGCGCGCCGTCGCCCTTCGTAGGCGAGGCTGGCAAGCGAGCGCAGCAGGTCGAAATTGCCGGTGTAGCTGCCGTAATTCGTCTCGTGCCCCCAGATCGCGACCATGATCTGCTCGGGCACCCCCGTCTCCGCCTCGACCCGCGCCAGCCGCGCACGCTGCGCGACGTAATTCGTCCGCCCGCGCGAGATCCGCGCCGTATCCACATGAGCGGCACGATAGGGCGCGAACATCGAGATCGGCGCATTCGGCGCGGTTTCCGGCTGCTGCCGATCGAGCGCGACGACCCGCGGGTTGAAGGTCAGCGTGGGCAGGACGCCGTCCACCGTCACGGGCGCCACGCCGGCCGCGATCGCCCGCGTCCTCACCTGCGCCAGATAGGCCGCAAAGCCCGTACCATCGGCATCCTGCGCCGCCGCGGACGCCCCGGACAGCAGGCACGCCAGCGCCATCAACCCGGTGCGGCCGTGTCGCAGCAGCGCCGCCAGCGCGTTCTTCGGTCGCATCGTCATCGCGCTGGTTCTGGCACAGCGCGCCGGGGCGCGGAACCGCAAATCACCGCCGGACTTGCACAACCGGGCGCGTCGGGCCAAAGCGCGCGCGTTCGCCACGCCGGCGAACCCTGCGGAAGCGTGGCCGAGTGGTTGATGGCTCCGGTCTTGAAAACCGGCATACGGGAAACCGTATCGTGGGTTCGAATCCCACCGCTTCCGCCACATGATCCCGCCTGTTTCAAAATGGAACAGATCTGATCGTTAAGGACAATCAACCTTTTTACCGCATCGCCACAACGCAGTATCGAGATCTCATCGGGGCCCAGCATGGTGCGGGCATCAAAACGGGGATACTATCATGGCGACGGTTGACGGAGTGACGAAGGCACCGGACTCGCGCGGCATCGTGCAGGGCGATGGCGGCGACGTCGACAAGATGGCTGGCGGCTCGGGCAAGGACATTCTGCAGGGCAACGCCAAGTTCAACCAGTATTACGGCGGCGGCGGTGATGACACCTTCAAGATCGTGGCGAAGTGGGCCGAGTTCAACGGCACCCACCAAGGCCAGTCGCTGAAGTTCGCCGATCAGTTCGCGTACATCACAGACTTCCAGGGCGCTGGCGTTGCTGGTGGTGATTTCATCGCTCTCGACGGTTTTGTCGCGGGTTCGCTGAACCTTGAGCACAAGGGCGCGACCAGCGCCTCGGGGGCGACGCTGTACTACTACTCGGTTCTTGATACCGCGGGCCACACCTTCAACTTCATCGTCAACTCTCTCAACGGTAACGAGCTGGGCGCGAAGGACTTCAACTACTACGGCAAGACCACGCTCGACGTCGTCCCCGTGTAATCGCGATTATTGCACGATAATCGAGCGGGCGGTCGGAGCTGATGCTCCGGCCGCCCTTCTCTTTTTGAAATCCGGCAGGAAGGGGTGCGCCCCCCTGCCTGGCTCCGTCATTTCTTGCCGGACGCTTGTGTCACGGCATCGCCGGCGGACTTCATGTCCTTGCCCGCGCCGCTCACGGTATTGCAGGCGGACAGAGCGAGCATGACGCCCAGCCCGGCCGTCAGCATGATCCTGTTCTTCATGACCGTCTCCTTGATGAAAGGGGTGCGGCGGACCGGATACGCTGGCCCGCCGCGGGCACTCAGCGCAGCCGGCGACGGGTTGCCGTCGACGCGCCGAAAGCGGACGCACCGGCGCCGGCAAGCAGCGCGAGTACGAGAATGAACGACGTGCTCGCCGCGGCGCCGGCGGCCTTCTCGGTCGCGGACTTGGCGGTGGCGATCGTGTCCTGCTTGGCGGCCTGGAAATCGGCCTTCGCCCGCGTCACCTGCGCCTGCGCCTCGGGGCGGCTGACCTTGCGCTGCGCCGCGACCACGTCGACGATCCGGCTCTCGGCACGCGCACCGGCCTGGCCACCGCGGGCGAGCGCGGGCAGTTGACGCGCGATCTCGCTCTGCGCCTGTTCCGGCGTCATCTGCGCCGGATCCTGCGGCGCGTCGGAGAGATACGCCGCCGCCTCGCGACGCACGTCGCCGGCATCGATACCGGCCACCTGAGCGACCTGCGGCGCGGCGGCGCCCACGGTTGAACCGGCAGCGCTGGCCACCGCCCCCACCGTGCGGAACGCGCCGCCGATGATCCCGCCGACCGCCGTCGTCAGCAGATACAGCGTCAGCATCAGCGTAACGCCCCACACCACCAGCCCGTGGACCAGCGCGTCGAAGCGATCGGTCACGCCAGACACCCGCACCGCGGTATAGCCGCCCGCACCCAGCGCGACGATCGTGGTGATGAGCCAGTAGACGCCTGCACCGATCCCGAACCCGGTCGCGCCCGGGGTCGTCCCCTCCACCGGGTCGACCATCGACAGCCCGATCCCGGTGCCCAGGATGCCCATCAGCAGCTGGACCGCCACCGCGATCACCACCCCGGCGAAGATCGCGCCCCACGACACGCGCTTGCCCGCGCGGACGATCACGCTGTCTTCCACCGGCGCCATGCCGGCATGTACGCTCGTCGCCATACTCACTCCTGCTCTTTCGTGTTGCGGGATTTCGCATCCCGGTCGGCCGCGCGCTGTTCGCGTCGGCCGGCGTCCACGGCCGCGTCGTCGCCGATCAGCTTGCCGATCGTCTCATGCGCGGCCCCCTTCGCCCGACGCACCTTGGCGTCGGAATTCTTCGCGGGCGTGTTGGTCATGCCGATACCGTCCGTTGGGCGACCGCCACGCCTTCGCCGTCGAACCCGCGTGCGCGTGCCCAGGCGGCGGCGGCGGTGCGCCGGTTCACGCCGATCTTCGAATAGATCCGGGCGACATGGTTGCGCACGGTATTGCCCGACACGCCCAGCGCGCGGGCGATGCTCTTGTCGTCCAGCCCGCGGCAGATCAGCGCCAGCACTTCGCGCTCGCGGGCGGTGAGGTCGTCCAGGCCGGGGCCGCCGTCGTCCGGCTGCGGCGCGCGCAGTCGCGCCAGCTTGTCCATGACCGAGCTGGAGCTGGTATCCTTCATCACCGCCTCGATCGCCTCGACCAGCTCCAGCTCGGTCGACTTGCGCTGCGTGATGTCCTGCCAGGCCCACAGCACGCAGCGATCCTCTCCCAGCATGATCGACTCGGTCGACACCAGGCAGTCGAGCTTGGCGCCTTCCTTCATGGTCAGCTGCGCCTCGAACGCACGCAGGTCATGCCCGTGCTCGATCGCCTTCTCGATCTCGCTGCGGATTGAATCGTCGACCCACAGCCCCACGTCTTCCAGCGAACGCCCGATGATCTCCGTCGCCGGATAGCCGGTCAGCTGGCTGAAGCTGGCGTTGACGTCGCACAGCAGGTGCCCGTCGCGCGCGCCGATCGCCATCGGCACCGGGGCCATGCGGAAGGTTCGCGTGAAGCGCTCTTCGCTATGCCGCAGCGCCGACTCGGCCTTCCGTCGCGGCTCCAGGTCGGCGAAGGTGAACAGGATGCACGCCTGATCGCCCAGCTCGATCGGCTGGCCTGCGACGATGACCAGCTTGGTGCCGCCGTCCGGCAGCTCCAGCTCGGCCTCCATCTGCGGAATCGTCCGGCCTTCCGCCAGGCGCTCCTTCGCCAGATCGCGCCGTTCCGCGCCGCGCAGCACGTCGATGTCATAGACCGTCCGGCACAGAACCTGATCGCGCGCATGCCCGGTCATGTCGAGGAAGCCCTGATTGACCTTCACGAACCGCAGATCCGACAGGCGACAGATGACCGCCGGCGCCGGGTTGGCGTTGAACGACTGTTCGAACCGCTCCTCCGCCTGGTAGCGTGCGGTGACGTCCTGGATGACGAGGACGACGCACGACGGCGCGTCCTCGTCCCCGTCGTTCAACACCAAGCTGCGTACCTGATGCACCCAGCGCGGCTCGACCTCGCCGGCCAGTGTGACCTCGACCACCACCTCCGAGAAGGAGTCGCCCGCGACCACGCGTTCGATCGGATAGTCGTCGGCCTCCAGCCGGTGATTGTTGCGATACCGCAGCTGGAAGCGCGCGCGATAGTCGTCGACCGTCGCGCCGAGCGCCTCCAGCCGATCCACGCCGTGCATCGCGAGCGCGGCATCGTTCGCCCAGAGCAGGCTCTGATCCGGGTCGATCAGGATGACGCCCTCGTCCAGCCCCGCAACGATCTGTTGCAGGTGGCGCAGGTCGGCGGTTTCCCGCAGGGTCTTGAGCGACGCGGTCACGACGGGTCCGTTCAGCCGCGGCGCCCGTGGATCAGCCAGCCGATCGCATAACCCGCGACCGCCGCGGCGACTGCCATCACGACGCCCTCGTTACCGCGCATCGCCGCCCGCGCGTCGCGCACGGCATCGGCGGAGCGATCGGCCGCCCTGAAAGCGGCGTCCGAAGCACGATCGCGAGCTTCCTCGATCAGGCTGGGGGTCGTGTCGGCCACGTCGCTCGCGATCGACTGCGCGCGCCCGAAGAGGTTCTCCGCGCCGCCCGCGACCTGATCGACCACGCCGGCGACCTGCCAGTCGCGGCTGTCGACCATGTCGCCGACCGCCTTCTCGACCTTGCCACCGACGTAGCGCGCGCCACCATGCAGCTCATGCTTGTTCATGCTGTCCTCCGAAGCTGTCGGGAGCCGGCCACGACCAACGCGACCTCGTCCGGTCGTTCTCAGCAATGCTGGACACCGAACATGCTCTCCGCTCGACCGATCGCGCCATGCGACCGGTTCGGCGACAAGAACCTGCGGTAGATTAGGTTGTTCCTGGTATCTTTGCCGGAAACTACTGGTCGCGATCTACTACGGCGAGCGCGGCCTTGGCGGCATACAGCTCGGCAAAGCGCGTGTGAATCACGCGTTGCGGCTCGGATCCGGCCCGTGTCGCCTGCCGCGTATGCGACGCGGCGCGCGCGCTGAAATACGCTTGCTCGTCTTCCACGGAACGGTCGATCGGCTGGTCCATGCGCCATGGCTACGCCGCACGGGGCGCCGGCGATATGGTGCAGATGCACCGCGCGATGGGTACAAACGAAAAGGGGCGGCTTGCGCCGCCCCTTGTTTTCCACTCATTCTCCGCGGGGAAGAATGGCGCGCCCGGAACGATTCGAACGTCCGACCCTCAGATTCGTAGTCTGATGCTCTATCCAGCTGAGCTACGGGCGCCCTGTGGAGCGGCGCTGTTAGACGGCGAATCGCAGGGGCGCAAGAGCGTTGCGTCGATTTTCTTCACGGCCTACGCAAAAGCCATGATGCGCCGTTCGCTCCCCCTCGCCGCGCTGGCCGCGACCCTCGCCGGATGCTCGGCGGACACGACCGGCTACCCCTCGCTCGCACCGCGTCCGGCGGAGACGATGGGGTTCGAGGAGCCTGCCCCTCCGCCCCCGGTCCCGGTGCGCGCCGATCCGGCGACCGATGCGCGGATCGCCGCGGCGAAAACGGCGCAGGCGTCTGCCGCCAGCGCGTTCGACGCGGGCGCCGCCCGGGCGGAGGGGCTGGCCAGGGCAGCTCGCGGGGCAGCGGTGGGCAGCGACCGCTGGCTCGACGCTCAGGCTGCGGTCGCCGAGCTGGATTCGCTGCGCGCGGCCTATGGCGACACGATCGGGCCGCTGGAGGATCTCGCCGCGGAGCGCGCCGCCGCATTGCAGCCCGCCTATCCCGCACTCGATCGCGCGGTGGAGGCCGCACGCGCGACCTCCACCGCGCAGACGCGGCGGATCGATGCGATCGCCGCGCTCCTGAAACCGGCGTAGGCGGTCAGAACCTCAGCAGCGGCAGGATCGTCGCAGCATCGTCGGTCCAGGGCACGAAGCCCGGCCGCCCGCGCAGCGGCTTCCACTTGCCGCCGTCGAGCGCGATCAGCGCATAGCTCTCCGGATCACGCGTCATCACGATCCACAGCGAGGGCGAGGCCGATTCGTCGAGCGTCGAGGGACGATGGTTGAGCACCATCGCCTGCCACCCGCCCGCCTTCGCCGCTGCGGCGACGACGGGACGCAGGTCGATGAAGCGGTTCGATATATGCACCGCCAGTACCCCGCGCGGCGACAGCACGCGCGCATAGCCGGCGAAGGCCTCGCGCGTCAGCAGGTGCATCGGCACCGCATCGGAGGAAAAGGCGTCGAGCGCGAGTACGTCGAGGCTCGCCGGCGGCTGCCGGTCGAGCGACAGTCGCGCGTCGCCCAGCACGATCCGCGCTTGCGGCGTGCAGCGCGACAGGAAGGTGAAACGCCGCTCCCGCGAGAGCGTCGCCATCGCCGGGTCGATCTCGTAGAAGGTCCAGCGCTGCCCCGGCTGCGCGTAGCAGGCGAGCGTGCCCGTCCCGAGCCCGACGACGCCGATCCGCGCCTGCGCCCCGAACAGCGCCGGCGCCGCCAGCATCGCGCGCCCCACGCCGGAACCGGGGGTATAATAGGTCGTAGGCGTCCGCTCGCGCGCCTCGCTCCCGGTCAGTTGCACGCCGTGCAACGTCGTACCGTGGATCAACGTGCGCCGCGCCGGTTCGGCGACCAGGGTATAGACGCCGAAATAGCTGCGCAGCCGCGCGCCCGATTCCATCGACAGCGACAGCGACCGCGCGCCGCCGAACAGCAGCAGCGCGCTGCCCAGCACCAGCATGTAGGGCAGCCGCGCGCCCAGCGTCGCCAGCCCCAGCACCGACAGGATCACGAACGTCGCGGTGGTGTGGCGCACGATCCGCACCCCGCCCGGCTCCGCGGCATAGATCGCCATCGTCACCGACAACGCCAGCACCGTCACAGCAACCGCCGCGACCTTCGCGCCGGGGCGATGCCACCACGCGCGCAGCCCGGCGGTCAGATAGGTCTGCGGCACCAGCAGCCCGGCACCCAGCACGAGCAGCGGATATTCCCAGGTCCAGTCGAACAGCGCCGGCGCGATCAGCCCCGCGAACATCCCGCCCAGCGCGCCGCCCGTCGACATCGCGAGATAGAAGCCGGTCAGCCGCGCCGGCTCGGGGCGCAGGCGATACAGCCGCGTGTGGAGCGCGACCGAGACCATGAACAGCAGCACCAGCGACATGACGACGGTCAGCGTCGGCGTCTGCGTGAACCCGCCCATCATGATGCCGCCGAACAGCAATACCGTGACCGGCGCCGCGGTGGTCAGCGTATCCGCCAGCCCGCGCCGCGCGGCAAACGCGATCGAGAAGCTGAGCAGGTACAGCGCCAGCGGGATCACCCACAGCAGCGGCATCGCGATCAGATCGGTGCTGATGAAGGTCGACGTCGCCAGCATCAGCCCGGAGGGCACCAGCCCCAGCGCGATCCACATGCCGATACGCCCGCGCGTCGGCGCGGCCTCGCGCGCCTGCTCGACGGTCGCCACCGCGCCGCGCGGCAACAGCAGCGTGGCGACCGCCGTCAGCACCACCAGCAGCAGATAGCCCACGCTCCACATCCAACGCTGCTGAGGCACCGCCAGCGTCGGCTCGACCAGCAGCGGGAAGGCGATCAGCCCCGCGAAGCTCCCCAGATTGGACGCGGCGTATAGCGGATAGGGGTCGCCGCCCGGGCGCACGACCGCGAACCAGCGCTGCACCAGCGGCGCCTGCGCCGACACCGCGAAGAAGAGCGGCCCGATCGACACGGCGAACAGCCACGGCACCCACACGGCCGGCTCGGCCCCCGGCGGCAGCGCCCGGTCGCTCAACCCGATCGGCAGGAACGCGCACGCCAGCAGCAGCAGTCCGACATGGACCTGCCCCTGTCGCCGCGGCGCCAGTCGCCCCAGCGCATGCGCATAGGCATAGCCGCCTAGCAACAGCGCCTGGTAGACCAGCATCGCGGAGTTCCACACCGCGGGCGCGCCGCCCAGCCGCGGCAGCGCGATGCGCGCGATCATCGGCTGGACCATGAACAGAAGGAACGATCCCGTCAGGATCGTCAGGACGAACAGCGGCC
>CAJYKB010000029.1 GCA_913774925.1 uncultured Sphingomonas sp.
CGTTTCATGCGATGGGGAGGGCGGGCCGGCGCCCTGCTCCCGCCGTCACCCCGGACTTGTTCCAGGGTCCACTCTGCGGCGAGGGGGACGGCAGGAGGCTCTGGTCACTCCCCTGCGGATCAGTGGACCCCGGAACAAGTCCGGGGTGACGAAGCGTGTGGGGAAGCGTCACGCGCCCCTCAACGCCGCGTCACCTCGGTGTTCAGCATATAGCCCACGCCGCGCACGGTGATGATCGGGGCGTCCTTGCCCGCGCTCGACAGCTTGCGGCGCAGGCGGCTGATCAGCACGTCGATGCTGCGGTCGGAGCTGTCGCCCAACCGCGTGCGCGACAGCTCGATCAGGCGTTCGCGGGCGATGACGCGGCCGGCATGTTCGGCGAGGCTGACGAGCAGGTCGAATTCCGCGCCGGTCAGGTCGACGACCGCACCGGTGGGCGAGGTCAGCTCGCGGCGCGGCAGCGTGACCTGCCAGCCGTCGAAGGTCAGCACGCCCTCTTCGCGCTCGCCGGGATTGCGCTCCAGCGAGCCGCGGCGCAGCACCGCACGGATGCGGGCGATCAGTTCGCGCGTGCCGAACGGCTTGGCGATATAATCGTCCGCGCCCAGCTCCAGCCCGACGACGCGGTCGGTTTCACTGGCGCGCGCCGACATGAAGATGATCGGCACGTCGCTCTTCTGGCGCAGCGCGCGGCACAGATCGATCCCGCTGGTGCCGGGCAGCATGATGTCCAGCAGCACCAGATCGACCGGCCCGGCATCCAGCGCCAGCCACATCTCCGGCGCGGCGGAGGCGGGGCGGACGGAAAAGCCGTTCTCCTGAAGCGCGCGCGCGGTGAGCATGCGCAACGCGGGATCGTCCTCGACGAGCAGGATGGTGGGCGCGGTCATTGCGCGCGGGATGTGGCGCGGATCGCGGGCGCGGTCAACGTGAGGGGGGTTGCGGGCCTCAAAGGCCGATGCTAGGGGCCGCGCCTCACCCGCCCGGAAGGCTCTCTCTTTCCGGGCTCAGGCGCCAGAGCGGGCGTAGCTCAGGGGTAGAGCACAACCTTGCCAAGGTTGGGGTCGAGGGTTCGAATCCCTTCGCCCGCTCCAGCGCGCTGCCGCGCGGCGGCGCGCAGCGCGGTCAGACTACGCAGCGCCGCCGCGGCGCTCCTCAGCTACTCCACTCCCCGCAGCGCATAGGCCCGAGCGACGTCGCGCTCCACCACGCCGCGCGTCAGGCGCAGCATCAGGCGGTGGGCGCGCGTCCAGGCCACGTCGCCGCGGGTGCGGGCGCGTGCGCCGTCCAGCCGCCGCCCGCCCCATTGCTCCACGATCGTCCCCAGCGCCGCCGGCGCGCGATCGGTATCCACCACGACGGTCGGGAAGGGCAGCGACACCGTGGGCGAGGCGAAACGCTGCGTCGCGCCGTCGCCCGCCACCGGATCGAACAGCAAGGCGCCCGCGACGCGCTCGACATAATGCGCCGGCGACAGCCGCGCCCACCACGATGCGGCGAGGCAGCCGATCCCCTCCGCCAGGATCAGCGCCGGCCGCTCCGCGCGCATCACGGCGGCGTCCAACCGCGACGCCCAGACGCGGGGGCTTCCGTCCGCCGGCAGTGCGACATGCTCGTCGCCCGCGCCGGGCCAGTGCAGCCGGCGCGTCCAGGCGGGCAGGTCCACTCCCTGATCGGCGATGGTGATGACGTTCACCCCGGACGCGGGCAGCACGAGACTGAGGGTCATGGCACGTCTCCGCCTTGGATCGCCAGAGTGTCTCGTGAAGCGCGACGCGGCGCAATCCGCCGCCGGACGAGAAGTGGTTTCGCCGCGCCTAGCAGCGCTTTCCCGCGCCGTGGCATGAGGCGGGGATGAGCGAGATCCGAATCGGCATCGGCGGCTGGACCTACGAGCCCTGGCGCGGCACCTTCTACCCGCCGAAATGGCCGGCGAAGCGCGAGCTGGAATATGCCGCCGCCCGGCTGACCGCGATCGAGGTGAACGGCACCTATTACAGCGGGTTCAAGCCGGCGACCTTCGCCAACTGGGCGGCATCGGTGCCCGACGGCTTCGTCTTCGCGCTGAAGGCATCGCGCTTCTGCACCAACCGCAAGGTGCTGGCCGAGGCGGGCGAATCGGTCGCGAAATTCGTCGGCCAGGGGATCGTGGAGCTGGGTGACCGGCTGGGACCGATCCTGTGGCAGTTCATGGCGACCAAGAAGTTCGACGCCGACGACTTCGCCGCCTTCCTCGCGCTGCTCCCGGCAACCCATGCCGGCATCACGCTGCGCCATGCGGTACAGGTCCGCCACGACAGCTTCCATGTCCC
>CAJYKB010000030.1 GCA_913774925.1 uncultured Sphingomonas sp.
ACGTCGCCGTCGACCTCATCGAGCCGATGGGATTCCTGTGGGACGACAAGCGCGTCGCGCGCGCGGCGATGGATTATATCGACCATGTCGCGGTGACCCGGCATCCGGACTGGGACACGTTCGAGGCGCAGGCCACCGGGCGGCTGGTGCTGCTGACGACGCGCGGCGCGACCCCGCTCAACGACTTCGCGTTCGCCCCCGACGACACCCACCAGTTCGGAAGCGAGGGCTCGGGCGTGCCGGAGGCGGTGCATGCGCGCGCCGATGCCCGCGTGGTGATCCCGATGGCGCCGGGGCTTCGGTCGATGAACCTGTCGGTGTCCGCGGCGATCGTCGCGGCGGAGGCGCTCAGGCAGACGGGCGGGTGGCCGGGGCAGCGCCGGGCCGTGACCAGCTAACCGCCCGCCGCGATCCATTCGCTGCGGACCTGCGGCTCCTGCATCAGGCCGGGGAGGAAGAACGACGCCTCGGCCCGGACGCCCAGTTCGTCGCCGTTCCGCGCCACGGTTATCACGCAGCCGTCGTGCGACGAGTTCGCGGGCATGAAACGGGCGCCCACCTCGCCGCGAACACTCTTCTGTTCGGAGCCGGTCGGCGCGCTGGAAGAAAAGAAGACTCGCACGCCCGATCCGTCACGCCCCACGTGGTCGATCCAGCAGATGTGCGTGCGCGGCGGCGCTGGCGAGGGCACCGCGGGGTCCGCCATCCAGGCTGTCGCGGCAAGCGCGATCGGCATCGTCCCCTCCTTCGTGTTGGGACCGTCTACCATGGCCGCGAACGCCCTCAAACATCGGGCACGCATCGCGATGGGACAATCCGCCCCATCGACACCCGCCGACCTGCACCGCTAAGCGACGCTGCATGCTGATGCTCGACGACCAACAGACCGCCGCCCGCCACTGGTTCGAGTCCCTGCGCGACGCGATCTGCGCCGAGTTCGAGGCGATCGAGCGCGAGGCGGGATCGGACGCGGCCTTCGCCTACACGCCCTGGGACCGCAGCGACGCGTCTGGCGAAGGCGGCGGCGGCGTCCGCGGCGTGATGAAGGGGCGCGTGTTCGAGAAGGTGGGGGTCAACGTCTCCACCGTCGGCGGCGCGTTCGAGGGCGATTTCGCGAAGACGATCCACGGCGCGGGCGAGGATCCGCGCTTCTTCGCCACCGGGATCAGCCTGGTCGCACACATGGCCAACCCGCATGTCCCCGCGGTGCACATGAACACGCGCTTCCTGGTCACCACGAAGCGCTGGTTCGGCGGCGGCGCGGATCTGAACCCGCCACTGCCGATCGCGGAGGATACCGAGGAGTTCCACGCCGTCCTGAAGAATGCCTGCGATGCGCATGATCCCGCGCATTATTCGCGCTTCAAGGAATGGGCGGACGACTATTTCTACATCCCCCACCGCAAGGTGCATCGCGGGGTGGGCGGCATCTTCTACGACCATCTGGAGGGCGACTTCGACGCCGGGTTCGCGTTCACGCAGGATGTCGGCCGGGCGTTTCTCGACGTCTACCCGCGGATCGTGCGGCGGCGGATGGACACGCCCTTCACCGACGTCGACGTGGCACGGATGCTCGCGTGGCGCGGGCGCTATGCGGAGTTCAACCTGGTCTACGACCGCGGAACGCTGTTCGGGCTGAAGACCGGCGGCAATATCGACGCGATCCTGATGAGCCTGCCGCCGGTGGCCAATTGGGACTGACCCCCATCCCAGACGATCATGTCGCCACGATCGTCACCACGCTGGAGATGACGCAGCGCCCGCCGCTGCGCGCAATGCCCGCCTCCCCGTTGCGGCTGGTGCGCTGGCCCGCGCCCGCACCGGACAAGTACCGCACGCTCTTCGCACGGGTCGGGGCGCCGTGGCTGTGGTTCTCGCGGCTGGCGATGCGCGACGAGACGCTGACCGCGATCGTCCACGACGCGTGCGTCCATGTCTTCGCGGTGGTCGACCGCGCCGGAGTGGAGGTGGGAATGCTGGAGCTCGACCACCGTACCGCGGGCGCCTGCGAGATCGGCTATTTCGCGCTGGTGCCCGAACTCGCGGGTCAGGGCCACGGCCGCTGGCTGATGGCGCAGGCGCTGACGCTCGCTTGGACGCGCGACGTGACGCGCGTGTGGCTGCACACCTGCACGCTCGATCATCCCTCCGCGCTCAATTTCTACCGCGCACAGGGCTTCGTCCCGGTGAAGCGGACGGTGGAGACCTTCGCCGATCCGCGCGCGCTGGGGCTGTTGCCCGAGGATGCAGCGCCTCAGGTGCCGCTGTTGACCCGCAGGCGGTAGAAGACCGCGCCGACGAGCAGGGTCGCCACCGCATAGGCCGCCCCCACCCCCGCGACCCCGGCGTCGGCCAGCGCCAGCAGCAGCGGGTTGCCGTGTCCCGGCATGCGCAGCCATTCGTCCGCCGACATCAGCGGGACGACTACGACCCACTGCATCAGGAACAGCGTGATCAGCGCGCCGGTGATGCCCCAGCCGTGCCCGCGGGTCATCGCCGCGCTGACGCGGATCGCCTGCCACGTGCCGATGTCCTCGCGCCGCGCCAGGACCGGGACGACCGCGACCAGACGCGCCTGGACGTAGAGGCCGGGCAGAACGAACAGCCACAGTCCCAGCCCGACCGGCAGCGCGACGACCATGCTGGCGAGCAGGAACGGCCACGCCCGCACCACCGCCATCCGCAGCGCCGCCTGTGTCGTCGGGCGTTTCGGCGACAGCAGCAGCAGCGCGATCGCCGCGACGCCCAGGATACCGATCAGGTCCGCCAGCAGGAACCACAGTCCGAAATTCTGCCCCCACGCGCTGACCGCGTCGATCCACGCCGCCATCGTCGCCTCGTCGCGCGTCTCCGGCAGCGACGGAATCGGGTCGCACAGCAGCAGCGCGGCAAAGGACGGCAGGAAGACGAACATGCCCGCCAGCGCGGTCACCGTATCGGCGCTGCGGCGGAACGTCCGCCACGCCGCGACCAGGAGCGTGGTGAAGGAGACGGTCATGCCGCCGCGTCCCGCGCCGCGACGTAGAAACGCGCGGCGAAGACGCCTTGCACCACCGCAATCCCTGCGCTGACGATACCGGAGACGAGGGCGATGACCAGCGCGGCCGCCCCCTCCCCCAGCGTCAGCCGGGCGAGCACGCCGACCACCGATGTCACCGCGGACGTCAGCACGCTCGCGACGATCAGATAGAGCAGCGACACGCCGACCAGCCGCAACCCGGCCCCCCTGGTGAGCGCGAAGCTGCGATGCAGCGCCCGGTAGGACAGCGGCTCGCTGGCGACCACGGGGACCACCAGCAACCAGCGCGCGCTGATCCACAATGCCAGCACCCCGATCGCCAGCGCCACGAGCGTGGACATGCCCAGCCCTGCCGTGGTCATCGCGCTCACGTCCATCGCCGCGGTCGCCTCGTTGGCGCGCACGCCGAACGCGAACGCGACCGCCAGCACGGGCAGGAGCAGGACGATGAACAGCAGCCCGATCGATAGCGACGCGACCAGCCCCGCGCCCAGTCGCCGCCATCCGATCGCCTGCGCGCCGGCATGGTCGACCGCGGGGTCGCTCGCGACCGCCGCGACCGCGAGCAGCGCGACGATCAACACGACCAGCTGCACCAGCAACACCAGCGCACCGACCAGAAAGCCCCCACCCGCCAGCGCGAGCACCGTCGGCAGCATGCCGGGGAGGACCATATAAAGCGCCGCCAGCGACGCCAGGATGTCGGCGCGCCCGCGCAGCACCTCGACGGTGGAATCCCACACCGCCCCGATCCGCACCGCTCGCGCGTCCATGCCCGTTCCTTTCGTCACCCGCCGCGCGTAGCCGTCCCCGCAGCGCTTGCCAATCGCCGCGCGGGATCGCATCTGAACGGCGTGCAGGGACCGGACGGGATCGAGTGGCGCGTGTCGCCGGGGCTGACCGATTATGCGGCAGCGCTTCAGGAGATGGAGGCGCGCGCCGCCGCGGTCGCCGCGGGCGAGGCACGCGAGCTGATCTGGCTGCTGGAGCATCCCCCGGTCTATACCGCGGGCACCAGCGCGGACCCCAGCGAACTGGTCGATCCGCGCTTCCCGGTGGTGCCCGCCGGCCGCGGCGGCAAGTATACCTATCATGGGCCGGGACAGCGCGTCGGCTATCTGGTGCTCGATCTGAACAGGCGCGGGCGCGACGTGCGTTGCTTCGTCCATGCGGTGGAGGGTTGGGTGATCGCGGCGCTGGCACGCGTCGGGATCGACGCGTTCCGCGCGCCCGGCCGGATCGGCATCTGGACGATCGACGCCGCGGGACGGGAAGCGAAGATCGGCGCGATCGGGATCCGCGTGCGCCGCTGGGTGACGCTCCACGGCTTTTCGGTGAACCTGTCGCCCGATCTGGCGGACTTCGGCGGAATCGTTCCGTGCGGGATCGCGGAATATCCGGTGACGAGTACGCAAGCCGTTGGAAAGCCGTGCGACAATGCAACCTTCGACGCCGCGCTGGCGTTCACCGCCTCGGCATTCCTCGATAGCCTGACTTGTGACGGTGAAATCGAGGCTTGAGAGCCCGGTCATCTGCGATTAACGTCCACGACGATTTGGGGTGAAGGGCCAACAAGGTCACCAAATCCACAGTCTAGGGAGCAATTTCATGCGTGCAGTCATCACCAAGGTTCTGGCTAGTTCGGCGCTGGCAGCCGCAGCACTCGCGGTTTCGGCGTGCGGTTCGAAGACCGAGACCACCGAGAACACCATGATCACCGACATGAACGCCACCGAGGGCATGGACACCATGACCGACAACATGACCGCCGTCGACGGCAGCATGAACGGTGGCATGATGTCCAACGACACCATGATGGGCAACGACGCCATGATGTCGAACATGGGCGGCATGTCGAACGCGATGTAATCTGCCGCACGGCGATTGTATCCGAAAAGGCCGTCCGGGCGACCGGGCGGCCTTTTCTCGTTTGCCCGCACCGAACGCAGGTTCATTACGCAAACTCACCGAATTGCTTGGGTCGCGCGCGATGAACCGAGTCGTCCGCGCGGTAGAATTCCGTGGTCGCGCGGCGACATTTACCGTAAACAATGCGTCCGTTGGGTGACGGGCGGCGGTGCCGCGACGAGGAGTTTCGGGGAATGCGTAACACGGGGTACGTCGGCATGGTCGGCCGGCGGGTGGCAAGCGTGCTGCTGGCGGGCGCGATGACGGTGGCGGCCGTGCCGGCATCGGCGCAGTTCTTCTTCAAGTCCAAGGATCTGAGCGGACAGCCTGTGACGGGACTCGAGCCCGGCATCGGTCAGCCGCTGCCCGGCGCCACGCCGGCGGAGCTGCGCGCGGGCGTGGTGTGGAACATGCGCGCCGCGCTGAACGTCGCGGCACTGCAATGCCAGTTCGAGCCGACGCTGCTGACGGTCACCAACTACAATGCGATCCTGACCGATCACAAGGCGGAGCTGGCGTCGTCGTTCGACACGCTGACGAAGTATTTCGCCCGCGTCGCCAAGACCAAGAAGGACGGGCAGACCGCGCTCGACCAGTTCGGCACCCGCACCTATTCGGGCTTCGCCACGGTCGCGGCGCAATATGGCTTCTGCACCACCGCGGGGCGGATCGGGCGCGAGGCGCTCTACGCGCCGCGCGGCGCCTTCGGCGACATCGCGCTGGGGCGGATGCGCGAGCTGCGCAACAGCCTGACGCCGTGGGGCGAGCAGCAATTCCCGGGCGCGCAGGTGATGCCCGCCGCGCTGCCGCGATTCGACAAGGCCTGCTGGAAGAAGGACGAGTTCGATACGCGCAAGTGCGGCGAACCGATCGTCCCGGTAGTGTACGCGGCGCGGTGACGTGACCGGGGAGCCCCTCCCCTTCCGGGGGAGGGGAGATTGATTAACGCAGCCCCAGCACCTTGTGCGTCTGGAGCGACAGCCGCCAGCGCGGACGCTCCATCACCAGCGCCGTCGCGGCGTCGACATTGGCCTGCCCGCGCGCATCGTCCATCGGTTGCAGCAGGAAGTGGGCGAAGTCCCACCCCTCGACCGTATCCAGGTCGGTGCCCGGCTGCGGCCAGACCAGCTTCAGTTCGTCGCCGCGACGCTGCAGCACCTCGCTCCCTGCCTTGGGGCTGATGCACACCCAGTCGATGCCGGGATGGACCGGCAACGTCCCGTTGCTCTCGATCGCGATCGTGAAGCCCTGCGCATGGAGCGCATCGATCAGCGCATCGTCGACCTGAAGCATCGGTTCGCCCCCGGTCAGCACGACGAAGCGGCGTTCGGCCCCCTCCCCCCAGAACGTCGTCGCCGCGGTCGCGACCGCGGCGGCGTCCGCGAACTTGCCGCCGCCCAGCCCGTCGGTGCCGACGAAATCGGTGTCGCAGAAGCGGCACACCGCGGTGGCACGGTCCTGTTCGCGGCCCGACCACAGGTTGCATCCGGCAAATCGCACAAAGACGGCGCGGCGGCCCGCCTGAACGCCCTCGCCCTGGAGCGTCAGGAACATCTCCTTGACCGCATATGTCATGGCGCGGGCGGCGTCACCGCATAGACGGTGGGATCCGCGACACCCGCCTCCTGGAAGCCCTTGTGCCGCAGCCGACAGCTGTCGCACAGCCCGCAATGCTTCGCGCCGGGCGCGGGATCGTAGCACGACCAGCTAATCCCCATGTCGAGCCCGAGCCGCGCACCCTCGCGCACGATATCGGCCTTCGTCATATGCTGAAGCGGCGCGCGCAGCCGGAACGGCTCGCCCTCCACGCCCGCCTTGGTCGCCAGCTCCGCCAGCCCCTCGAACCCGGCGATGAATTCCGGGCGGCAATCGGGGTAGCCCGAGTAATCGAGCGCGTTGACGCCCAGGTACAGGTCGCGCGCGCCCGCCGCCTCCGCCCAGCCGAGCGCGAGGCTGAGGAAGATCGTGTTGCGCGCGGGAACGTAGGTGACCGGGATCGCGGCGCCGACGCCCTCCTTGGGGACCGCGATCGTGGCGTCGGTCAGCGCGGAGCCGCCGAATGCGGAAAGATCGATCGGCAGCACCACGTGGCGTTCGGCGCCCAGCGCATGCGCGACGCGGCGCGCGGCGGCGAGTTCGATATGGTGACGCTGATTGTAGTCGATCGAAAGGGCCAGCAGCGGATGCCCGGCCTCACGCGCAAGCGCGGCGGACACCATCGAGTCGAGCCCGCCGGAAACCAGCGCGACCGCAGGAGTAAGGCGTGTCATGACCGCGCGCAGCTAGGCCTTGTCGCGCCGCGGTGCAACCCGCGCGTCCCCCGTGCCGACGAAAAGCGGCGGGATGCCCCGTCGGACATCCCGCCAGTTCGCTTGACGAGCAAGCAGGGAGAAAGCGTGCCCAAGGAGAACACCCGACCCTAGTGAAGCACAAGGGTTAAGATTTTGATAAGAAACCCCTCGTCATCCCCGCGACGGCGGGGATCCATACGGCAGGTCTTCGCAAGGGTCGAAACGTCAGAGGTTATGGATTCCCGCCTTCGCGGGAATGACGAAGGAGGGCCGGCTAACGGCGTGCGCCTGTCACGCCTATTGCGCGCTGACCGTCACCTCGACGTCGAGCTCCTCCTCGCCCTCGCCCAGCCGCGAGCCGGCGACGGGGGACGAGCCGGCGGCATCGAGCGCGACCGCGACGCGGACGTGATGCTCCTCCGGCGACAATCCGAGCATCGGGTCGAAGCCGACCCAGCCCAGCCCCTCGACCCAGGCATCCGCCCAGCCGTGCGCGGTCGCGCGGCCACCGTCCTGAAGGTCGCAATAACCGGTCACGTAGCGCGCCGGTACGCCGACGATGCGCGCGCAGGCGACAAACATCTGCGCCAGGTCGCGCGGGGTCGCGGCCTCCCGCGTGAAGGCCTGCGCGGCGGTCAGCCCCGGTTCCGGCCGGTCGGTCGAGCGCGCGAAGCGACGGCACAGCGCGTCGTTGATCGCGTGCAGCCCGGCCAGCGGCACGCGGGCGCCCATGATGTCGCGCGCGAAATCGATCAGCGCAGCGTCCGCCGTCGTCGCGGGCGTGGTGCGCAGGAAGAGCGCCGGCGGCAGCGGCTCGAACGTGCCGTGGAGGATGCCGTCGGAATGGCTCGTCACCACTTCGCCCGCGACTGCGATCTCGATCCGCTCCAGCGGCCCCTCGGCATAGAGCATCGTGGTCAGATTGCCGAAGCCATCGCGATGCTGGCGCAGCCGCGCGTCGCAATCGACCGAGATATGCCAGTCCGCCACCGTCTGGTCGTGGGTGTTGGGCGGCGTCATCCGCAGCAGCTGGACGATGCGGCCCTGCGGCGCGGTGAAGCGATAGGTCGTGCGGTGGTCGATCGAAAGGCGCATCAGGGGGTGTATATCACAGGTGGAACTTGAACTGGCGGCCGATCGCCTCGTGCAGCATCGCATTTTCCGCGATCAGCGCCTGGAGATGCTGGTGCAGCCCGGCGGCGATGACGTCGCCGGTGCGCGTCTTTACCACCCGCGCCTGACGCGTGCGCGCCATGCGGTCGGCCTCGCCCTGCATCCCGCTGGAGCGCGCCAGCGCGGTCAGCACCGCGACCGTCTCCTCGGTCGAGGCGGCCAGGCTGCGCGGCAGTTCGGCACGGCTTAGCAGCAGGTCGATCACGTTGGCGGGCTTCAACCCCTCGTTATACAACCAGCGATAGGCGGTGACGGCGGACACCGTCTGCAGGATCGTGGTCCATTGATCGCGGTCGACGGTGCCGCCGACGCGCTCGCCCTCGGGTAGCAGGATGTGATACTTCACGTCCAGCAGGCGGGCGGTATTGTCGGTCCGCTCCAGCGCCTGCCCCAGCCGGATGAACAAGGTCGTCTGGTTGCGCAGCATGCGGTGCAGCGCGCCCTCGAACCCGCGCGTCTCCGCCTTGACCGCATCCATGATCGCCAGCGTCGCGGTGGGATCCAGCCGGCTCATCCGCTGGTCGAAGATCAGCCAGGCGCCGTTGATCGCCTGCCACGCCTCGCGACTGAGTGCGGTGCGCACCGCGCGCGCATTGTCGCGCGCCATCGCCAGGCTGCGCAGGATCGAGCCGGGGTTGGTCGCGTCGCCGATCAGGAACCGCGCGACCTCCTCGCGCGAAAGCGACAGCCCGCGCGCGGCGAACCCGGCCTCCGTTTCGGTGACGGTCAGCGCCGATCGCCACGCATCCTCCCCCGCCGACCGGGTGGAGAGGACGTCGAGGCGCAGCGTCGCCTCCACCAGCCGTGCGATGAAGTCCGCGCGCTCGATATAGCGCCCCAGCCAGTAGAGCGACGAAGCGGTACGGCTGAGCATCAGTGATCCCCCCCGTCCACCTTCGTATGCGTCGGCTCGGGCGTGTCGGGTTCCTCGGGCGGCTCCAGCGTCTGCGTCATCGCGGAGAAGCCGCCGATCCCGGCCATGCCTTGCGTCATGCCCGGCAGCGTCTGCGTCATCCCGGAGCGCTGGTCCATCAGCACGAAACTGTCCTTGGTCCCGCCGCCCTGCGACGAATTGACCACCAGCGACCCCTCGCGCAGCGCAACGCGGGTCAGCCCGCCGGGCACGACGCGCACTCCCTGCGATCCGGTGAGGACGAAAGGGCGGAAATCGACGTGGCGCGGGCACAGCCCGCTGTCGGCCAGCGTCGGCACGGTGGACAGCGCCAGCGTCGGCTGCGCGATATAACGCTGCGGTTCCGCGATCAGCGCGGCGCGGAACGTCTCCACCTCCGCCTTCGACGCGGTCGGGCCGACCAGCATGCCGTACCCGCCCGATCCGTCGACCAGCTTCACCACCAGTTGGTCGAGGTGATCGAGGACGTATTGCAGCGCCTCCGGCTCACGGCAGCGATAGGTTTCGACATTGGGCAGCTTGGGCTCCCCGCCGGAATAGAATTTCACGATCTCCGGCATGTAGCTGTAGATCGCCTTGTCGTCGGCGATACCGTTGCCGGGCGCGTTGAGGATCGCGACATTGCCCGCGGCATAGGCGGCGATCAGCCCCGGAACCCCCAGCATCGAATCGGCGCGGAAGACGAGCGGATCCAGATAATCGTCGTCGACACGGCGATAGATGACGTCGACGCGGACACGCCCCGCGATGGTGCGCATGTAGACGACGTCGTCATCGACCACGAGGTCCGCCGCCTCGACCAGTTCGATCCCCATCGAATCGGCCAGGAAGCTGTGCTCATAATAAGCGGAGTTATAATGGCCCGGGGTCAGAACGACGCAATTCGGGTTCTGCACCGCACTGCGCGGCGCGACCGAGCGCATCGTCTCCAGCAGCATGTCGGGGTAGCTGTCGACCGCGGCGACGCGGAACTTGGAGAACAGCTCGGGGCACAGCCGGACCATCGCCTCGCGGTTTTCCAGCATGTAGCTGACCCCGCTGGGTGTGCGGGCATTGTCCTCCAGAACGTAGAATTCATCCGGGCCGGTGCGGACCAGGTCGATGCCGCAGATATGCGCCCAGACGTCGTGCGGGGGGCGGATGCCGGCGATCTCCGGGCGGAACTGCGGATTGCCCAGGATCAGGTCGGGGGGCAGCACGCCCTCCTTCA